>CAZQMY010000252.1:0-8778 GCA_964594405.1 uncultured Spirochaetaceae bacterium
CAAGGGGCGCCACGACCCGTGCGTGCTGCCGCGCGCCGTGCCCATCGTCGAGGCGATGACCTGCCTGGTCCTGGTGGACCACTGGCTGCAGCAGCGGGCCGTCGACGTGCTCTGAGCGCGGGCGACCGCCCGCTCAGCCGCGCCTGGTGATCTGGCAGAGCGACGGCATGAAGGCCGAGACGTCCAGGGGCTTCGAGAGCACGTGGCGTACGCCGGCCGACTCGATGGAGAGCGGATCCAGCGTGCCGAGCGAGCCCGAGACCATGAGGATCGGCACGCCCGGGCGCACCGCCCGCAGCCTCGTGGAGAGCTCCAGCCCCGTCATGCCCGGCATCTGATAGTCGGTGACCACGGCGTCGTAGCCCTCGGGATCATCGCTGAAGCGGCGAAGCGCCTCACCGGGCTCGAGGCAGCTCACCGGGTCGTAGCCGATGCGGCGCAGCAGCCGAACGGTGGAGCTGAGGATGAGCTGCTCGTCGTCGACGACGAGCACTCGGCCGCAGCTCGCAGCGGCGCTCTCGCGTCGCACGGGAACCCGCGTATGCGTGACCGATGAGGGCGCCTCGACGGCGGCCGCGAGCGGCTCGCCCTGGCCGGGCAGCACACCGTAGGCAGGATCCCAGGCGGGCTCACCGGCGCTGGCGGCCGGCACTTCGGGTGCGCGATCGAGCAGGTCGTCGACCTCCACCGCCACGCAGAGCAGCGACTCCGCGAGATGGCGGGAGGCGGGCACGATGTCCGTGCGAAGACGCAGCCAGTGGGCCGCCACCCCCTCGCGCGGCGCGAGCTCCAGATCGCAGGTCTCGGGCTCCTTGCGCGATCTGACGGCCGAGAGGTGACGCTCCAGTCGGGGCCGCATCCGCCGTGCCACCCACTGGGCGAGGCACGTGCCGACGAGCTCGTCGCAGCGCACGCCCAGCAGCGCGAGGCCGGCGCGATTGGCGCCCTGGATCACACCGTCGCCGTCGAGCAGCAGGCAGCCCGCCGGAATCGCGTCGAAGAGCATCGACTGGGCGAGCTCCGCCGCCCCGCCCCTTCCCGAGTCGCGATCCACGTGCATCTCCGCCTCCTCCCCTCGAGCGCATCCAACCCGCTCGAGCCACGACGCCAGTGGTCTTCGACACCCGCTGGCGCCATCGGTTCGGGTCCGACCTCGGCCTCCGCTGCGATGCGCCCCCCATCCTGAGCATGCCCCAGAGCCGAAGGAGGCCGATCGAGTGAGGCGCCGGGGAGAAGGCTGGTCCCTTTCCGTGGTGCTCGCCCGCCATCATTCCGCGCAAAACGGCGTCTTGCCATGATCTTCCGGGCGTTTGGAGCTAGTAGAGTTCCAATTGGATGGAAACCCGGAGCCCCCGCTTCGACGCAAGACCGGGCGTGGCGCACCCTAAACACGATCCGGTCACCTCGCGCAGGGATCGGCAGCGCGCACCCATCGCCCTCGGGCATGCGCCCATCGGTGTCGGCCCTGTCCCGGAAGTCCGTGGCCCGAGATCGCGCCCATTGCGGATGTGATTCCACGGAGCCCGCGGCGCTCAGGGGAGGAGCACGAAGCCGGCGAGCGATGTGAGGGCGGCCGCCAGGGTGCCGGCGAGGCCGAGCCAGGCATGCGCCTCCACCGCGCGGCTCGTGCGCGCCTCGAGGCGATGACCGATGTACGCGGCGGCGCCGAAGAGCGTCACGCAGAGCCCGCCCGCCAGCGCGTGGAAGGTGCCGAACGGCGCCCGCGCGCGAAGCTCGACCATCGAGACGACGCCGCCGATCGCGCCCACCAGCACCATCGCGACGGCGGGCTTCGCCAGGGCGAGATGCCGCGAGCGCATCTCGCGCGGCATGGGCTTGCGCGACTGCCGGAGCTTGCGGATGCGAATGCCTTCGCGCAGCGCGAGGAAGACCAGCGCGAGCGTCGCCACCATGAAGGCGGGATGGAGGTAGGCGAGGAGCCTGGCGGTATCGTCGATGCGCGTCGGATCGATGGCGTCCAAGGCCCGACTACTCGACCTTGAAGATCGACTCGCGGGGCAACCGATTGCAGAGCGATTCGGTGGCGCGCTCGAGATAGCCCGCATCCCGGGACTCGAGAGTCAGCATCACGCGGTAGTCCTTCTCGCCGATGCGCGGGTAGGAGCCGAGCATGAGCTCGGGGAACTCCTTCAGCAGCGCGTTGAGATCGTCGGCGATCTCGCTCTCGTGCTGTGTGACATAGAGCCGGTTGAGCTTGACCGGCACGCCCGAGAAGCGCGTCCGCATCGAGTTGAACTTCTTCTCGAAGAGCTCGGGAATCCCCGGGAAGATGTGGACGTTCTCGACGACGACGATCGGGAACCAGAGGTCCCCGGCATCGACGATCTCCGCGCCGCTCGGCAGCAGCGCCATCTTCTTCATCGCCTCGTTGAGGGGCTTCTTCGTCGCCCGCTCCATGCGTTCGCACATGGTCGTATTGAGAACGATCTCGCGCTCGAACGCCCGGGCGATGCTCTCCATCGTCACGTCGTCGTGGGTGGGCCCGATCCCTCCCGAGGTGAAGACGTAGTCGTGACCGCGGGAGAGCGCAAGCACGTCTTCGGCGATGATGTCGATCACGTCGGGGATGGTGAGGATGCGCTCGAGGTCGACGCCGAGGGCGCGGAGCTCCCGGGCGAGGAAGGGCGAGTTGGTGTCCACGATCTTCCCGGAGAGGATCTCGTTGCCGATCACCAGCATGCCCGCTGTCGCCATCATCGGATCGTATCAACGGGCAGCCAGACGGGTCAAACCGCCCGGCAACGCGCGAAATCGACCGTTATCCTCATGCCATGAGCTGTGTGATCCGCTTCATGCCGGACGGTCGGCAGATCGAGGTACCCGAGGGCACGGTCCTGCTCGAGGCCGCGCGCCGTGCGGGGTTGCCGGTGGCCGCTGCCTGCGGCGGCGACGGCGCCTGTGCGCGATGCGGCATGACGGTGCTGGCCGGCGCCGAGGGGCTGGCGCCCGAGGGCGAGACGGAGCGCATCGCGAAGGCGCGCAACCGCATCGATGGCGCGCTGAGGCTGGCCTGCCTGATCCCGCTGCGCGGCGACCTCACCGTCACGGCGAGCTACTGGTGAGCGCCGGAAACGCGAAGCGCCGCGGCGTCGTCCTCGTGGATCATGGCAGCCGGGCCCCGGCCGCCAATGCACATCTGGACAAGGTCGCGGAGGCCATCGCCTCGGAGCGCCCCCAGCTGATCGTCGAGACGGCGCACATGGAGAGCGCCGCGCCCGACCTCTCCACCGCCATCGCAAGCGCGATCGCCCGCGGCGCCACGGAGATCACCGTCCTCCCCTACTTCCTCGGCCCTGGACGGCATACGACGGAGGACATCCCCACCCAGACCGAGGCCGCCCGCGCCCACCACCCCGACGTCCCGATCCACCTGGCCAGCCCCCTGGGCCACCAGCCCGCCATGACGGAAGCCATCCTGACCCGCTACGACGAAGCGCAGGCGACACGCCCGGAGTCCGAGTAGCGGGCCAGGACCACCAGCCCGCCCCCATCGGCGGCTGCTCTAGTCCCGCCTGCCCAGGCGATACCAGAAGAGTGCCGTCACCACGAGCGAGTGATCGATCTCGCCCGCCCTCAGTCGATCCTCCAGCTCTTGCTCGGGCACCAGCTGGACGATGGTCTCCTCCGTCTCGCCGTTCTCGATCTCGGCGACCTCGACGGCATCGCGCACGACGTAGCTGTGCACGCGGTTCCCGAAGAGCGCCGGGTTCGGGTTCACGGTCCCGAGCGACTCGGCGGGCGAGCCCCGGTAGCCCGTCTCCTCCAGCAGCTCGCGGACCGCCGCGTCGACGGGCGATTCGCCGGGATCCACGACGCCACCGGGAATCTCGAGCGTCACGTCGCGACTGCCGTGCCGGTACTGTCTGACCATCACGAGCTGCCGGTCTGGCGTCACCGCCACGACGTTCACCCAGTCCGCCGCGTCGATCCGATAGAACGTGTGCTGCGCCCCGGTGTGGGGCGAGCGCGCCAGCGTGCGCCCGACTTCGAAGACCTTGCAGTGCGCGAGCGGAATCGTCTCGTCATGCAGCCAGTGGGGTGGCGAGTCGACTTCGTCCTGGGGTCTGCTCATGTTTCGGGGCCTCCTGCGGCGCGCACCCGGTCTGATCCGACGGGCAACGCGCGAGCCTACCAGACCCAGCGCGAGCCGAGGCGCACCTGGGCCGCGCGGGCTACGCTGCGGCCGCCACCCACACCGTCTCTCGCCGCCGAGATGCCCCGTGATCGGATCCACCGCAGACCGCAAAGACCTCTTCGAGCGCGGGGGACACCTCTACATGGTGGTGGCTGCGGTGGGTGTCGGCCTGCTCGGCGCATTCGGCGCAGTCCTCTTCCGCCTCTTGATCCGCTCGGTGCAGGCCGTGGCCTTCGAGGGGCCCGCGGGCCTGATCGAGGTCGCCGAGGCCGGGCTCTTCGTCGAGCCCGAGGACCCGCTGGAGACCGTGCGCGGGCTGCCGTGGTTCATGAAGATCCTGATCCCGGCCACCGGCGGCCTGATCGTCGGTCCGCTCATCTACTTCTACGCCCGGGAGGCGCGCGGACACGGTGTCCCCGAGGTGATGAAGGCGGTCGCGATCCGGGGCGGCATCATCCGACCCCGAATCGTCGCCATCAAGGCGCTCGCGTCGGCGCTGTCGATCGGGACCGGCGGATCGGTCGGGCGCGAGGGGCCCATCGTCCAGATCGGCTCGGCCATCGGCTCCTCGATGGGGCAGATCCTCAAGCTCAACACCACGGCGATCCGCACGCTCGTGGGCTGCGGGGCCGCGGCGGGAGTGTCGGCGACCTTCAACGCGCCCATCGCGGGCGCGATCTTCGCGGCCGAGATCGTGGTGGGCAACTTCGCGGTCACGCAGTTCATGCCCATCGTGATCTCGTCCGTGGTGGCCACCGTCGTCTCGCGCTTCTTCCTGGGCAACCACCCGGCGTTTCCGGTCCCGAGCTACGAGATCGTCAGCCCCTTCGAGCTGCTCCCCTACATGGCGACAGGTGTCGTCGCCGGGCTGGTGGGCGTCGCCTTCATCCTCACCCTCGCGAGCTTCGAGCAGACCTTCGAGCGGGTGCCCATACCCGAGTGGTCGAAGGCCACGCTGGGAGGGGCGCTCGTCGGCGTGATCGCGCTGCAGCTGCCCGAGGTGATGGGCGTCGGCTATACCTCGATCAGCGGCGCGCTGGCGGGCACGCTCTCGGCGCTCACCATGGGATGGCTCGTGCTGGCGAAGATCCTCGCCACCTCGATCACCATCGGCTCGGGCGGCTCGGGCGGTGTGTTTGCGCCATCGCTCTTCCTGGGCGCGATGAGCGGTGGCGTGCTGGGCACGCTGGTGGAGAACTACTTCCCGGGTGCCACGGCCTCCTCGGGCGCCTACGCGCTGGTCACCATGGGCGCCGTGGTCGCGGCGACGACGCACGCGCCGATCAGCGCGATCCTCATCATCTTCGAGCTGACGCAGACCATCGACATCATCCCCGCCTTGATGACGGCCTGCGTGCTCAGCACGCTGGTCTCCCAGCTGCTGCATCGCGAGTCCATCTATACGAGCAAGCTCAAGCGCTCGGGCGTCGATCTCTACGAGAAGCAGGACCCGAACGTCCTGCGCAACCTCTACGTGCGCGACGTGATCGACGATACGCCGGATGTGATCCCGGAGTCCGCGAACTTCCAGACCATCCTCGACCTGGTCGTGCAGAGCCATCACTCGCAGTTCTTCGTCACCAACGCGAGCGGTGAGCTGCTCGGTTCCATCTCCCTCCAGGAGGTGCGACGACTCATCTACGAGCAGGACTCGCTCAAGCATCTGGTGGTGGCCCGCGACCTCGTCGATACACACCACCCGGTGGTCAGCCCGGACGACGACCTGCAGCTCGTGACCAACATCTTCAGTAGCGGTCGCTACGACGAGCTCGCCGTGGTGGAGGCCGCCGGCTCGCGGCGCATGATCGGGACGGTGCGACAGCGAGCCGTGATCGAGGCCGCGAACCAGGAGCAGCTGCGGCGCGACCTCGCCGGGAGCTTCACCAGCAGCGTAGACGCCGCGGGCACCGGCACCGACGTGGACCTGGGCGGCGGCTACCTCCTGCGGGAGATCCCCACTCTTCCCTTCATGGAGAACAAGACGCCCGCCGAGCTGCACATCCGCGAGCGCACCGGCGTGCAGGTGCTGCTGGTGCGCAGCGGCGGCCGCAGCGGGACGCCCAAGGGCAGCGTGTGTGTGCCCGACGGCCACCAGCGCTTCCAGGAAGGCGACACGCTGGTGGTGGCCGGATCGACCGAGGGACTGCGCTCGCTCGAGCACCTGGGGAGTGGCGGCTAGCCATTCGCGCGCGGGAACGACGACGAGGGGGCGGTCTCGTGCGCATCGCACTCAGCCTATTGTGCACGCAGCTCGAGCAGCACCTCCGAGCGCCCCGGCGCGAGCCCCTCGATCCGCGGCGCGCTGAGGTTGGCCACCTCGCGGGTCATCGCGTTGCCGTCACGATCGAGGCGTGCGGTCAGGTCGATGGGCGCCGCGAAGCGCATGCTCGGGATCATCACCTGATCCGGTCCGATGGAGAAGCTCTGCGGGAATCGCGGCGAGTCGATGCGCTGCACCGCCAGGGGGGGACCGCCGCGCGCGCCGCCGGGGCGCGCGATGATGAAGAGCACGCCGGGTCCCGGATCGCTCCCCGCCAGCTCCGCAGCGAGGGCCACCTGGCCCGTGATCGGCGCAGGGCCCGGTGCGACGGATGCCTGGCCCGCGGCCGGCGCCGGCCCGGGCGAGCCGCCCAGCACGACGCGCACGCCCTGATCGCCCGGCCGCACGGCAGCGCCCGCCATCCCCTCGAGATCACCCGGCTGCCGGGTGCTCGCATTGCCGTCGTAGTCCAGTCGCGCCGTCAGGCTCATCTCGCCCGCGAACGCGGCGCCGTCCATCATCACGTGCTGCGGGCCGATCTCGAAGTCGATGGGAAAGCCGGTCGCCTCGAGACGCACCACCGCGATCGGAGGACCGCTCGTCGTGCCCGCCGGGCGCGTCAGGATGAAGAGGAAGCCGCCGGGCCGAAGCCCCGCCTCGGATCGCCGCGCGATGCTGATGGTGCCGCGGATCGATGGGCTCGCAGCCCGCGCGGGGGTGGGCCGCGAGCCCTCTTCGGGCGGGAAGATGCGCGAGAGGTCGGGCTTGCGCGGGACCTCGCCCGGCTGGTAGGGCTCGATGTTCCGGTCGCATCCGCTCGATGTGGACAAGAGCAGGAGCGCGAGCAGGAGGCCAGGGCGACGCCACTGGAGCCCGCTGCGCCGCTGCCCGATCGAGCTCTCGATTCTCGCCATGGCGGCGGATTAAACCGCTTCTCGAAGCACACCGCCAAACGGGCGTACGAGATCGCATCAAGACGGCCGGAGAAGTTGCCGCCGTCCGCCCGCGTGATAGTCTGGGTCAGTAGGACGGAGCCTGGGGGTGGCTGTGAGCCGGGCGGCCTCGCACAGAGCGTGTGGGGCGCCGGAGAGGGATGCACGGCGCGCACGGTGCGCGGATCCCGCAGCCTGAGATCACACCCTTTGAACCTGATCTCGGTGATCCGCGAGGATGCACGAGCGTAGGGAAGGCCCAGATGGACCGGCGCTCCGCCTCATAGTCAGGCCTCGCGACCCAAGGGCCGCGAGGCCTCGATCGAGCGCTCGGACCCCCGCACCACAGAGCAGCCATGCCCTGTGCCGCGCGGCGTTCGATGCTCGTCCAAGCCACGAGAGGAGCACACCCCGTATGTCCCCGACCCACGCCGACCATCGACTCCCGACCCTCGGATCGAACCCGTCCACGACCGCCCAGGGCACCACCCCGGGCAGCTTCGCCAATCCGCCCGACATCGGCGGAGCGCGCAGCTTCTCGTCGCCCGATACGCCCGGGATGCCCGAGCCCTCCCTGAAGACCGCCTGGGACTTCATGCCCGAGGACTGGGTGAAGCAGGGCGACCGCTGGGTGCCGCCCGCCGACTTCGTACCAGTCACGCAGCTCGAGCACGCTCGGCTGGGCACGGTCACGCCGGAGATGCAGCGGGTCGCCGAGCGCGAGGCGCATCTGACCGCCGAGCAGGTGCGCGACGAGGTCGCGGCCGGCCGCATGGTGATCCCCGCCAACCGCGTGCACCTCGCCAAGGGCCTCGACCCGATGTGCATCGGACGCGCGAGCCGCACCAAGATCAATGCGAACATGGGCGCGAGCCCCGTCGCGAGCGCGATCGGCGAGGAGGTGGAGAAGCTCGACTGGGCGCTCCGCTGGGGCAGCGACACGGTGATGGATCTGTCCACCGGTGGCGATCTGGATGCCACGCGCGAGGCCATCATCAAGCACTCCACGGCGCCGATCGGCACCGTGCCCATCTACTCGATGATCCTCGATCGTCCCATCGAGTCCCTGGACGCCGAGACCGTGCTCAGCGTGCTCGAGCACCAGGCCCGCCAGGGCGTCGACTACTTCACCATTCACGCCGGTGTGCGCCGCGAGCATCTGCCCGCCGTCGCCGAGCGCCTGATCGGCATCGTCTCCCGTGGCGGCTCACTGCTCGCCAAGTGGATGATCCACCACGGCGAGGAGAACCTGATGGCGACCACCTGGGAAGAGATCTGCCAGGTGATGCGTCGCTACGACGTGACCTTCTCGATCGGCGATGGGCTGCGTCCCGGTGGCCTCGCCGACGCGAGCGACGCCGCTCAGCTGGGCGAGCTCCATGCGCTCGGCGAGCTCACCGAGCGCGCCTGGCGGCAGGGCGTGCAGGTGA
>CAZQMY010000253.1:0-8735 GCA_964594405.1 uncultured Spirochaetaceae bacterium
TGTTCTTCGTCGACCCGCTGGTGCAGATGGGCGCGAACATCATCGTCTGCGATCCGCACAGGATCGTCGTGACGGGCCGCACGAGGCTTCGCGGTCAGACCGTGCGAAGTCCGGACATCCGCGCCGGCATGGCCCTGCTGATCGCCGCGCTCTGCGCCCACGACCGGCCGAGCGTGGTGCAGAACGCCGAGATCCTCGACCGGGGCTACGAGAAGCTCGAGTTCAAGCTGCAGGCCCTCGGCGCACAGATCGTCCGGGAGCCCGATCGATAGGCGGCAACTCGCGCGCAGCGCAGACCGGCTCGCGGCTCGAGCGCCCTGCGGTCTCGGGCCGGCGATCCGACGCTCAAGCGGAGCCGGAACCGGACGAAGAGAGAGGGGATCGAGCATCCCCTGCCCGACGCCCAGCCGGAATCCGCCATGAACTGCCGCTCCTGCAATACGAGGCTCCCGAGTCCTTCTTCCCCGTGCCCCAACTGTGGGCACAGCAAGGAGCGCAAGTCCTTCGTCGACGGCCAGGGCAAGGGGGAGGCGACCGCCGCTCCCCCGAAGGCGAGGCCGGCGCTCTCGCCCTCGATCCACAAGCGGGAGGCGCCCGCCGAATCGCCCGAAGAAGTGGTCGAGCTCTCGCTGGAGTCCGCCGTCGGTCAGGCGCCCGAAGCGCCGTCGCCGCCGAGCACCTCCTATCGCTCCGCGGCACCCGGGAAGCAGCGGCCTCGACATGCCGTGGCCGCCCCGCCGATCGTCGACCCGAGCGCCCGCCCGGCCTCGACCCTCTTCCCACCCAGCGAGGTGCGCAAGATGATCTGCGCCGATCCCGAGCTCCTCGAGCCCGGGCTGGAGGCGCATCGCGACGACGCGGGCACGGCCATAGGCGCCGACTTCGAGACGGACGTGGGCGTCATCGATCTGCTCGCGCGCGACGCCGCCGAGGGCTGGGTGGTCGTGATGGTGCTGGAGGGAGAGCCCGATCGCGACACGATGCCCGCGCTGCTCCACCGCATGGGCTGGGTCCGCAAGCACCTGATCAAGGGCAATCAAGCGCTCCGCGCACTGCTGATCCTGGAGCGCATGGACGACGAGCTGGGCTACGCGGCCGCCGCCCTGGCGGACAGCGTCGAGCTTCGCACCTGCCAGGTCTCGGTCAACTTCACGCCGGTGGAGTGCTGAGCCCGCCCTTGCGGCGCAATCGGCTTTCCCACACCCTCGCCGCATGTTCGAGCGAACCCGAAGCGGGCCGACGGGGCGCGTGGCGCTGGTGCTCGGCCTCTCGGCCCTCGCCACGGCATGCGCGAGCGGCCACGCTCTCCCGCCGGGCTTCGGCGACGTGGTGCCGGTGGTGATCTGGTTCGACGACTACCGCCAGGTCTACGAAGGCAGCGCCACCCACTACGGGGCCTTCCGGCCCAGCACCATCGACGTGCGCAGCCGCGTCGGGCTCACCCGCTGTGTCGGCATCACGCGCACCCTGATCGTGCCGCCGGATGCCGATCCCCCCCAGCTCTGCGAGGGGATGGGCGGCGTCGCGGAGCTGACCTGCAGTGATGGGCGGGCGCTCGAGCTGGAGTGGACGACGGAGGAGGCCTGCGGACGCGGCTACGGAGCCGGGCAGGATCAGGATGGGCGTCGTTTCCACGTGGTCTACGGCGGCTCCGAGACCCGCGCGAAGACCCTGGCGAGCGATGCCCTGGCGAGCCTCGCGGGGCTGCCTGCCCTGCCCGGGGGCGCCGGCGCCCGCTCCGGGCCCGCCACGCCGAGTGAGAACGTGAGCACCGGGACGGCCTTCTTCGTCAGCTGGCGAGGTCACCTGATCACGAATCACCACGTGATCGAGGGGGCGAGCCAGGTGCGCGTCCAGCTCAGCGATGGCGACCTGCTCGACGCCGAGGTCGTCTCCTTGGACCCCGTCAACGACCTCGCGCTGCTGCGCGTCGAGGCGATCCGGCGCCCCTTCGTCGTAGCGCCGGTCATCAGCGCGTTGAAGGGCGAGGAGGTCTTCACGCTCGGCTATCCCTTGATCTCGCTGCAGGGACAGGAGCAGAAGGCGACCTTCGGCCACGTCAACTCGCTCACCGGCATGCAGGGCGACGCGCGATTCGCCCAGGTGGACGTACCGATCCAGCCGGGCAACTCCGGTGGTCCCTTGATCGACGGCCAGGGGCGCGTGGTCGGCGTGGTGACCTCCATGCTCCATCCGAAGGTGACCTTCGAGATGGCTGGCGTGGTGCCGCAGAACGTGAACTACGCCCTCAAGTCGGACTTCGTGCACGCGCTGCTCTCGCAGTCGCTGGAGAAGCAGGTGGCGTCGGAGCCCTGGCCGGAGGCGCAGCGCGACTACGCGCGGCTGGTGGCCGAGGCCGAGCGCAGCGTGGTCCTCGTGCTCGCCTGGTAGCCGCACGGCTCAGGGCAGCGAGGCCCTCTCTCGTGCGAGGCGGGCGTCGGGCAGGGCGAAGAAGCCCGCCTCCACCACCGCCTGCTGGCCGGCCTCCGAGAGCGCGAAACGGACGAAGTCCGCGGCCAGCCCGTCGTCACCCGGTCGGCGATAGAGCAGGAGATCGCGTGCGAGCGGATATCGGCCGGCGTAGACGTCGTCGGCGACGGCCCGCGCGGGCGGTTCGCCTTCCGCGCTGGCGATCGCCAGCGCCTTGATTCCAGCTCGCAGATCGGCCGTCGCCCCGTAGCCGATGCCGGCGGGCGCCTCGACGATCGAGAGCACCGCCGACACCGCGCCCGGCTGCACGCGGATGTCGTCCCGGAAGCGGCCGCCGCAGAGCGCGCGCTGCTTGAAGAAGGCGTGCGTGCCAGCCGAAGGTACGTGCCCGTAGAGCCCGATCTTCCGATCCGCCCCGGCATGCGAGAGGCCGAGGTCGGTCCAGCGCAGGATCGGCGTCGGGGCGCCGCAGAGAAGGGTGGTGGAGAAGATCGCGTCGACCTGCTCGAGGCTGAGGCTCTCGAGCGGGTTCGCCTGGTTCACGAAGACGCTGAGCGCGTCGATGCCCACCGCATGCGCGACCGCCTCCGCGCCGAGGACCCGACGGAACGCGGTCCTCTCGTCCTCGTTCATGACGCGGGACATGCTCGCCAGGGTCGCTCGGGCCCGGAGCAGGGCCGGTGGGCCGGCGGACGAGGTCCGGGCTTCGACCGCGATCCGGAGATCCGGATGCGAGCCGGCGAAGGCCTCGGCCATCTCGGTCAGGAAGCCCGACATGTTTCCGGAGCCGACGATCACCAGCGCCTGCCCGGCGGCGCCTGCGGGCCCGCCCGTGAGCAGCGCTACGGCGAGGAGGCCGAGCGTGAGACGCCGCTCCCATCCTCCGAGTCGCCCGCCGCCGGTCCGGGGATCTCCACGGTCGACGATGCCCAAGCTCCGTGCCCTCCCGAGGCCACCTCACCGCCGGGGCCCGCAAGACCATACCTCGGACGGGCCGCGCTGCGGTCGGCCCAGCCGATCGCGTGCAGATGTGTGCAAGAACACCCACTCGTGTGGTCGTCAGCCCCACCTCAGCGCCTTCCATCCCCGAGGACTTTGGTCGGGGCTTCGCTGCGTCGTACGAAAGTCGTACCCATGGAGCGTGCGATGGACCGGGGTCGAGGCCATGACGCTATGCTGGCGTCGATACGGAGCCCCCCGATCCACTCCGATCACGGCGAAAGGCGGCTACGGAGCACCGTTCGAAGTGGCCGGCGATGTCATGTGGAGACCCTGCCCATCGGCTCTCCGAGGACTAGCCAGGACATGTCGTCAGTCATTATCCAGAATCGCCTGCGCCCACCGATCGGCGCTCGGGCCAATCCGACCAGGTGGGGGGCCGCCGGAGTCGCGCTGGGCCTCGCCTGGCTCCTGGGCGCGGCGCCGAGCGCGGGCGCCGAGCCCTGGCGCCTGATCTCGACCCGGCTCACCCCTGTCGAGCCCCTCCGCATCCCGCTGGCGCCGACGATTCCCCCCGGCGAGTGGAGGCGAACGCCCCGCTCGGAGGCGCTGGCCAGTCCGCTCTGGCGCTCACCCCTGATCGACGAGGGGGAGCGCCAGCTTCGTATCGCGGAGGGCTGGCCACGCGCCGGGTCCCCGATCGCCGAGTCCTCCGCGGCCCGCGTGGCCGCGCTGCGGGCAGCACGGCTCTTCGAGGCGGCGGGGGATCCCGACGCGGCGCGATTCGCCTACGAACGAGCCGTGCTGGCCGGCGCGCGCGACTTCGCGACCTGGCGCGGCTTGGCCCGCACGCGCCTGCTCACTGGCGACGGTCCCGGTGCCGAGTCGGCCTATCTCGCCGCGCTCGAGGCGACCGTCGCCGAGGACGGCCCGGTCGAGATGCCCGTCGCCCTCGTCGAGCTCCAAGCGCAGCTGCATCGCGATCTGCTCAAGGTGTACGGGCTCGAGGGACGTGGCCGCGACGCGGCGCTTGCGCTGGAGCGCAGCCGCGGCCTCGCGGCGCTCGAGCCGCCCGAACGCGCCTTCCTGAGCGGCCTGGCCTGGCAGCTCTCGCCCGGGGCGAGACCGATGACTGAGCCCCTGGTCTGGCCCGATCCCGAGCGCGAGGGGTGGGCCACCGACTTCGACGTGCGTGTCGGGCGGCTGGCCTCGGAGACCTACGCCGCGCTGCCCGCTTCGATCCGCGTGCAGGTCGAACGGGCGGCCGAGTGGGCGAGCACCAGCCAGCGCCGACGGGTGCTCGCGAGCACCTTCCTCGGCCTGCTGGCATTCCTCGTGATGCTTCGCGCGATCCGACAGCGGGGCGATCTGTCGGTCGCCATCGAGTATCCGGAGGAGCTCCGCGGGGTGTTCCGGGTGCGCGTGATCTCGGGCCGGATGCGGCTCCGGCAGCCCACCCGGGGAGAGCGGGGCGAGGTCCTCAAGGGCGGCGTCTCCTCGCGCTTCGAGCATCACCTGGTCAATCGCGAGACGCACTTCCAGCGCCTGCTCACCCGACGCTACGAGGTGGTCGTGGAGGGCGTCCTGCTCGATCCGGACACCGACGAGATCCTCAGTGACCTCTTCGAGACGAAGATCGCGCGCGTGCGGCATCGCCGGACGGTGCGCATCGAGTTCGACGTGCGGCCGGACCTGTGCCCGGTCGACGTCGAGGTCGCCTGGGGTGACAACCCGGCCACGGACATCGGCGTCGTGGCGCCGGATCATCCCGAGACCCTGCGACGGGCATCCGGCAGCCGTGTCCGCCTCTTCCTGCCCAAGGGCGAGCACCGGCTCGCGGTCGGCTGTGGTGACCGCGTCCTCGAACGGATGGTCGAGGTCACGAGCTATCAGCCGACGCGCATGCGCTTCGACCTCGCGGGCGAGGACGTCATCTTCAAGGGCTGCCCGCCCGCCGTGGCGCCCTACCTGGAAGCCGACATCGAGGCGGTCGCTCAGGCCCTCGAGCGGGATGGCCAGGCCGAGCGCGCCTATCTGATGCTGGCCCAGATGCACGAGACGGCCAATGAGGACGCGCGCGCCGCCGACTACTACGAGTCTGCCGGTCACTTCCGCGAGGCCGCCGAGCTGCACGCCGCCCTCGGTGACCACGTCCGCGCCGCCACGCTCTTCGAGCGCGCCGAGCTTCCCATCCGCGCGGCCGAGATGTACCGGCGGGGCGGCGACCTGGTCCGTGCGGGACAGGCCTACGAGCTCGCGCAGGACATGGATCTGGCCATCGAGTGCTATCGGGAGGCGCCCAACGTAGATCGCTGGATCAACGCCCTCGAGCGTCGGGGCGAGGTCTTCGTGGCGGCGCAGGTGGCGCTCGAGAACGATCAGCGGCCGCGCGGGATCCGGCTGCTCCAATGCGTGGCGCCCGACGACGAGGACTACGCCGAGGCGTGCCTGATGCTGACGGCGGCCTTCGAGCGCGAGGAGCACTGGGATCTGGCCAGCCAGAAGCTCGAGCAGAACATCGGGACATTTCGCGTCGGGACTGCGCCTGCCGAGCGCTACGCGCGTCTGGCGGATCTCCTCGAGAACGCCGGCGCCATCGAGCGCTCGCTCGAGGTGCTCGAGGACCTCCGTCGGCGCGAGCCCACCTATCCGGGCGTCGCCGCGCGAATCGAGCACCTGCGCAAGGCGCGCAGCGCTGCGAGCCGCCTCTCGGCGGGCATGGGTGCGGTCTCGGCGGGCGATGCCCCCACCGCCTTCGTGGCCGAGTCACGGTACGAGGTGCTCAGTGAGATCGGACGCGGCGGCATGGGCGTGGTCTTCAAGGCGCGCGATCGGCGCCTCGACCGCGTGGTGGCACTGAAGCGGCTGCCCGAGGACCTGCGGCGCCATCAGCCGCGCGCGGTCCAGCTCTTCCTGCGCGAGGCCCAGGCGGCGGCGCGACTGAACCATCCGAATATCGTCACCGTCTACGACACCGACCAGGAGGATGGCCACTTCTTCATCACGATGGAGCTGCTCGACGGCCAGCCCTTCAACCGCATCCTTCGCGAGCGCGGTCGCCTCTCCGCCAGCAACGTGATCACGGTCGGATTGCAGGTGGCGGCGGGTCTGGAGTTCGCCCATAGCGAGGGCATCGTGCATCGCGACGTGAAGACCGCCAACCTCTTCCTGACGAGCGACAAGGTCGTGAAGATCATGGACTTCGGATTGGCGAAGATGTTCGAGGAGGTGCGGGGCGGGACGACCGTGATCAGCGGAACGCCGTTCTACATGTCTCCTGAGCAGATCCTTGGCGGATCCGTGGACGCGCGAACGGACCTCTACTCTCTCGGAGTCACGCTCTACGAGCTGGCGACCGGAAACGTTCCCTTCGCACAGGGCGACATCGCATACCACCATCGGCACACGCCGCCGACCGATCCACGCGAGCTCAGGTCCGATCTCCCCGATGGGCTCGCGGAGCTGCTGCTGGAGCTGCTCGAGAAGGATGTCGACGCGCGTGTGTCGTCGGCCGAGAGCCTTGCGGAGCGGCTCGATATCCTACGCAACGAGATCTCGCGCAGCGCATGACCCGCTGTGCATTCCGCGTGCGTCGCCCGCGTGCGTGATGACCATCACTTCGCGTATGATCACTCTGCTACACGCTCGCTCCGTTGCCAACGGACGCCGAACTTGGAAGCGGGTGGCTGCGGAGGAGGGACCGCGCGAATGGATCTCGACCGGGAATGGTGCGACGAGGGCCCGGCCGATTCTCGTGGATGCGTCGCGGAGGAGGGGCTGACCCAGAGCCCGGCCGCCTCGGAGCTGCCGGGCCGCGTGCGTGCGGCCGCGGAGGCTGCAGCGCGCGAGGAGCTCGCGAGCCGCTACGCGCATCGGGTCGGCTTCTTCGCGGTCAAGGTTCAGCGCACCTTCATGCTGGGCTCCCGCTTCAGCGACGAGCTCGAGTCCGCCGGCTATTGGGGGCTCTTCAAGGCCCTGGAGAACCGTCGACCCGAGGCGCACGAGCGCGAGCTCTCCGCCTATGTCTCGCAGCGGATCCATGGCGCCGTGATCGACGCGGCCAGGAATTGCATCAATCACGTGATGCTCAGGGAGAGCGTGCTCTTCCCATACGGGGACGACGCCGGGGAAGGCGCCTTCAACCTCGACGAGGGCGCCCTGCTGCGCATTCGGCCGTCGCTGGACTCCCGTGGACGGAGCGGGCTGAGCCCCTGCGTCGACGGGGGGGCGGTCGAGGTCGAGGATCCCGAGCGCAAGGCGCTCGCCTCCCGGAAGGCGGAGTTCATCGAGCATACGCTCGGTGCGCTGGAGGCCGACGATCGCCAGCTCCTGCGGGCCTACATGGAAGGCTCGTCGATGAGCGAGATCGCCCGCGACGAAGGGCTGCCTCTGGCCACTCTGCAGGGACGGTTCCGCAAGATCGCACGGCGACTGAGGGCCCATTCCCCCGAGCTGCGCCGGATCCTGCTCGACCGCGACGACGCGTGAGATCGACGCTGCGAGCCGATCCGCAGCGGCCAGAATGAAGGGGCCCCTGGAAGCGTGCGCTTCCAGGGGCCGGCCGGTTCCACTTCGCCAAGTGCTCGATCAGGACCTTCGGCGGGTCCTCTGCCGCATTAGAAGCACCGCCTTCCCAAGAGCGCGAAGGACCGGCCATGATCCCTCGTCCGACTCGACCTCGATTCGCGCTCGGCCAGCGCGCATCGGCGCCGAGTGGAGTGATCCGGTCACAGTGATTCTGACCCGAATTACGACAATTGTGCTAGTGAAAATTGATCACGACTCAGGTAGATCCCTGGCTCGTGAGCAGAAAATGACCTAAGTGTCTAAATCGCAACGACAATTGCCGCGACGAAACCCCGACGGCGACGAGCGGGGACCCCGGCACCGCGAAGGCCGATGCAGGGCACGCACAGGTCGGGTCGGAGCCGCTCGAGCGGGCCCGCGAGATCCGTGGACAGAAAGTTCGACGGGACGCCTTCCGGCGGGCACCCCGAGCGTGCGAGACTCCCGGCCTCCGATCGCCTCCGATCGCTGCAACAAATCGAGGAGACCGATTCCGTGAGCGACTCACCCGACAAGGACTCGATCGCCGGGCCGTTGATCGTGGCGGCCGCGATGCTCTCGGTCGCGGTGCTCGGCGCAGGCTACTTCCTCGCCCAGTCCATCGACCGCAGCTCGCAGACCCTGGCCGGCCTCTCCGCCGCCATCGAGAAGATGCCCGCCGCGCGCGCGGCGGCACCGTCGAGGCCCTCGCGTCCCGGTCGGCCCGACCCGAACCAGCGCTACGAGGTCGATCTCGCCGGTGCGCCCACCATCGGCGGGGGCAACCAGGCGGCGGTCACCATCGTCGAGTGGTCCGACTT
>CAZQMY010000254.1:0-8675 GCA_964594405.1 uncultured Spirochaetaceae bacterium
CCCCCCCCCCCCCGCCAGTCAGGGCCCCCCCGCACCCACCCTGTAGATTGCGCCCGGGGGGGGGGCCGCGCCCGCCCGGGCGCCGCCGGGGGCCGCGCGACGATGGAGGTCTCGGGAAATGGGCGAAGCCGCACAGGCAGCCTTCCTGTGGGGGGATCGGGCGGCGACCCGATGCCTGCTGGGCCCTTATGGGCTCGGCGAGCGGGGCCTGGGCGCCGGCGTGGCCGACGCTCGAGAACGCCGCGTCGCGCCGAACGACTCGCGGGTGCTGCTGCTCGGTCGGTCGCTGCTGATCGCTCTGTGTTCGATCTGCTCTGCCGCTTGCGGCGTTCCCGAGATCGGAGATCGCGTCACCGACTACGAGCAGGCCCTGCGCGAGCTCGTGCCCGACGCGGAGGCGGTGGCGACGCCGACGCCCGCGTCCCGGTTGCCGGGACGTCGCGACCGGCAGCTCGAAGCCTCCGACCAACGCATCGGCGTATTCGACTTCCTGGCCATTCAGGGCTGCTCGCTCTCGCAGGTGGTCGGGCGCCGCAACAGCAGCCTGGGACGCCTCATGGTGCCCTCCCAGCAGCTCATCTACGAGCTCGAGCTGCTGCGGGTCCTGGGCGAGTGCGCACAGACGCTCTCTCCCGAGCGCGCGTCCCGCTTCGACGAGATCCTCGTCGCGAAGCGCCGCGAGCTGCCGCGGCACGTGTGGAACGCCGTCTGGCTGGGCGCCGAGATGGAGGCCTACCTGTCGAGCGCTCCGCCCGCCTTCGCGCGCAGCGGCGACGGGACGGACTCACTCCACCGGGCCCTCGACGTCCTCGAAGAGGAGCCCGGCGGTGAGCCGGACGGCGAGCGCCTGGAACGAGCGCTGAACGGACTGCGCACGGCCTTTCCCACCGGCGCCCTGCTCGGCAGGCTGGCGGAGGTTCGAGAGGGGATCGATCGCTCCTCGATCTTGATCGAGCGCGCCAGCCGGGGAGCGAGCTGCGGGATCCGCGAGCGGCGCCTGGTGCGGGTCTTCGAGGAGCGCTTCGTCCCGATGCAGGGCGAGATCAGCAAGCTCGCCGGGCGCATCGTCATGCGCCTGGATCTGCTCGACCGTCTCTTCGTCGAGACCGCTGCCCGCGTCGTCACGCCCCCGAGCGCCATGCAGCGCTATCACGCCGCGTTCCTCGACCCCGAGCATCCCTCCGGCCTGTACCAGCTCTACCGCGCCTCGATGAGCAGGCACGTCTCGGCGTGGAAACCCATCCTGGTGGCCTGCGGGCGCTTGCCCTCCTGAGACGACCTCCCATGGCCACTGAAAGCCATCACGATCGCTCATCCTGCTGCTCGATGGGCGCCTCACACGGGTGAATCTGGCCCATCTCGGCGCGAGGGCCGGGCGCTCCGCTCGATGTCGATCGACGATTCGGACCGAGCCTGTACCCACGGAGGGAATGAGTGTACGAGTGGAGGCGGCGGCAGCCGAGCCCGGCACGGACAGTCTGGCGCGAACCGGGAGGGTACATCTTGCGCTCCGACCCTGTTGAAGCAATCTCTAGCCCCGCTCCCCGCTGAAGGACCGATCACTCGACACGACGCAGAGCAGGGACCTGAGGCGGGCGAATCCCGCAGCGGGCCGGCGATGCAGAGCGCGAGGACGACTGTGGGCCTCGCGACTGATCGCAGGCGGTCCCGCAGACGATGGGGGATCGGCCTGAGGTGAGCGACGCCAGCCGCATTCGAGGCACGGCGCCGGGTGGCCCCGGCGCGGCTCGAGCCGCGGGGCGCCGTGGGCGGGGCTGCAACAGACACAGCGACGGGAAGGCGGCGCGCCGGGATGGCGTGCCGTCGACGAGAAGATGAAGCGCAACCCCCGCACGTCGTCTAGGCTGGGGCGGCGACCCGAGGATCCATGGCGCTCGCCCTCACAGTCACGCTTCCGCTCCTGCTCTGCTGGCTTCCGCTCCTCGACCGGCGGGCCGGCTGGTCGTCCGGCTCTCCCTGGATCGCGGCCGCCGTAACGCTCGCCAGTGCGGGCGCGTTCGCCGCGGCGAGCCTCGGCAGCGAGGGCGCGAGGCCCGAGGTCGTGTCGATCCCCTGGATGCCGGGCCTCGGTCTGGCCCTCTCGCTCCGGCTCGATGGGCTGTCCCTCTTCTTTGGTGTGCTCGTGCTCGGCATCGGGCTGCTGATCGTCCTCTACGCACGCTCCTATTTGGCCTCGGACGACCACGCCGCCCGCTTCCTCTGCTTTCTCATCCTCTTCATGGGCTCGATGCTCGGCGTGGTGACGGCCGAGAACCTGCTCGGCCTCGTCGTGTTCTGGGAGCTGACCTCGCTCAGCAGCTTCCTGCTCGTCGGTTTCAAGAACGAGAAGGCTGACGCGCGGCGCGGCGCGCGGCGGGCGCTCGGCGTGACGGGGCTTGGCGGCCTCTCGCTGCTCGGGGGCGTGCTGCTGCTGGGCGAGGTCGTGGGCAGCTTCGAGCTGACCGACGTGCTGGCGGCCCGCGATGTGATCATCTCGCATCCGGCGTACGCGGCGATCGTCGGCCTGCTGCTGCTCGGCGCCTTCGCCAAGTCGGCGCAGCTGCCCTTCCACTTCTGGCTGCCCGGCGCGATGTCGGCCCCCACGCCCGCCAGCGCGTACCTGCACTCGGCCACCATGGTGAAGGCCGGGGTCTTCCTGTTGGCGCGGCTCTGGCCGGTGCTCTCGGGCACCGAGCTCTGGCTCTGGCTCGTGGCGGGGGTCGGGCTCGCGACGATGCTCTTCGGTGCGGTCGCCGCGCTCTTCCAGAGCGACATCAAGGGCCTGCTCGCCTACTCGACGATCTCGCATCTCGGCCTCATCACGGCGCTCCTGGGCCTCGGCACCGAGACGGCGGTGGTCGCGGGTCTCTTCCACATCTTGAATCACGCGTGCTTCAAGGCCTCGCTCTTCATGGTCGCGGGCGTCGTCGACCACGAGACGGGCACGCGGGAGATCGACCGGCTCGGCGGGCTCGCGACGCCGCTCCGCTCGACCGCTTGGCTCGCGAGCATTGCCTCCGCCGCGATGGCCGGCATTCCGCTGCTGAACGGATTCCTCAGCAAGGAGATGTTCTTCAAGGAGACGGTCGACGCGGGCGCGGGCCTCTCGCCCGAGTGGCTGCTGCCGGCCGTCGCAACGATCGGGGGCGCGTTCAGCGTGGGCTACTCGGTGCGCTTCGCGTGGGACATCTTCTTTCGCCCGGCGGCGGGCCCACTCGAGCGCACACCACACGCGCCTCCGTTCTTCATGCTCGCCCCGATCGGCGTGCTCGTCGCGGTCTGCGTCGCGGTCGGCGTCGCGCCCAATCTGACGGCTGCGCCCTTGCTCGAGCACGCCGCACGCGGAGCCTTGGGCGTGCAGGCGCCGGCCATCGACATCCACATCTGGCATGGCGTGAACCTGCCGCTCGGGATGAGCCTGGCCGCCATCGTCGCCGGACTCGGCCTCTACGGGCAGCGGTCCGCCATCGCGGAACGCAAGCGCGCGCTGCTGCCGGTGCTCGATGGAGCGGCCCTCTACAACCGGATCGTGGGCGGGTGCTTTCGCCTCGGGCGCTTCGTCACGGACCTGCTGCAGGAGGAATCGTTCGCGCGCTACCTCACCGCGCTGGCCGTCAGCGCCTTCGTCATCGCGGCCGTGCAGTTCGCGCGGGCGCCCGAGCTCGGCGCGTTGCCCATCGCCACCGACGCTCCGCCCCCGCTCGTGGCGTTCGTGCTGCTGACCGTCCTCGGTGCGGTCGCAACGCTCCGCGCCCATCGAAGGCGGCTCCTCGCGCTCGTGACGATCGGTCTGACCGGGCTCGGCAGCACGCTCGTCTTCGCCGAGCTCTCGGCGCCCGACCTCGCGCTGACCCAGCTCTCGGTCGAGTTCGCAACGACGGTGCTCTTCCTGCTCGCGCTCCACCACCTGCCGGCGCACAGCCCGAGCGAGACCGCGCCCGGGCGTCGGGCGCGCGACGCCGCGCTCTCGATTGCGGTGGGCGGGGGGCTCGCCGCGCTACTCTACGGCGTGCTCACGCGGCCCTTCGACACGATCGCCGACTTCTACCTGGCCACGGCCAAGTCGCATGGCGGCGGCACGAACGTCGTCAACGTCATCCTCGTCGACTATCGCGGCTTCGACACGCTGGGCGAGATCACGGTGCTCGGCATCGCTGCGCTCGGCGTCGCCGCCATGCTCCACGAGCTGCGCCTCACCCACGACGCGATGGCCGAGCAGGACGGGGACTGGTCCAGCGACAAGCATCCCTTCCTGCTCCGCGTGATGAGCCGTCCGATGCTGCCGCTGCTCCTGCTGATGGCCGTGTACATCACGCTGCGCGGCCACAACCTGCCGGGGGGCGGCTTCGTGGGCGGACTGATCGCGGGCGTCGCGCTCATCCTGCAGTTCCTGGCGGGCGGGCTGTCGTTCGCGACGCGCCGGCTCCGCTTCGACTTCGTCGGCGCGGCGGCGATCGGGCTGCTCATCTCGGCGGCGGCGGGCATCGGCTCGATCGTCTTCGGGCGGCCCATGCTCACCAGCGGCTTCACGCACGTGCATCTCGGCCCCATCGAGTTCGAGCTGGCCTCGGCGATGATCTTCGACCTGGGCGTCTTCATCACCGTCGTGGCCGTGCTCCTGATCATCCTGTCGCGCCTGGGTCGGATCGGGGCCGAGCCCGACCCCGAGCTCGAAGGGGGCGGTGGCTGATGGAGCTCGTGCTCTCGCTCGGGGTCGGCATCGTCGCGGCGTGCGGGGTCTACCTGCTGCTGCGCGAGCGCACGTTCTCGATGGTGCTCGGCCTCTCGCTGCTCTCGTATGCGACCAACCTCTTCCTCTTCTCGTCGGGTCGGCTCACCGTTGGCGAGCCCCCGATCTACGATCCGTCGGCCGGCGCCGTCCCGTACGCCGACCCGCTCCCGCAGGCGCTCGTGCTCACCGCCATCGTCATCGGCTTTGCCATGACGGCCTACGTCGTGGTGCTCTCGATCGTGTCGCGATACGGCCTGGGCGAT
This sequence comes from uncultured Spirochaetaceae bacterium, assembly GCA_964594405.1. Taxonomy (GTDB): domain Bacteria; phylum Myxococcota_A; class UBA9160; order UBA9160; family UBA4427; genus CAZQMY01. The sequence continues at coordinate 4,996 of CAZQMY010000254.1, forward strand.
GATCGCACCGACCCCGACCCGGCAGGCGAGGAGGATGAGGCGTGACGCATCTCCCCGTGCTCGTCGTGCTGCTGCCTCTGCTGACCGCCATCGCCTGCCTGCTGCGGGGGGATCGCGACCTCGATCGCGACCGCCGCGACACCGGGGGGTCGTTCCAGAGCTCGGTCAGCGGCATCTCGTTCGCCGTGCTGACCGCGCTCGCGGTATGGATGCTGATCGTCACCGGCCACGGCGAGACCCTCGTCTATCGCGTGGCGAACTGGCCGGCCCCCTTTGCGATCACTCTCGTCGTCGATCGGCTCGGCGCGGCGATGGTCGCTCTGACGGCGATCCTCGCCTTCGTGGTGCACCTCTCCGTCGCGCTCGGTGAGGACCGGGAAGGGCCCTACTTCCACGCGCTGCTGCAGCTCCAGGTGATGGGGCTGTGCGGCGCGTTCGTGACGGGCGACCTCTTCAACCTCTTCGTCTTCTTCGAGATCCTGCTGATCGCATCGTACGCGCTGCTCATGTACGGAGGCGGCAAGGCGAGGACGCGCGCCGCGCTCCACTACGTCGCGCTCAACCTCGCAGGCTCGGCGGTCTTCCTGATCGCGATCGGCATCCTCTACGGGCTGCTCGGCACCCTCAACCTGGCCGACCTCGCTGCGAAGGCCGCGGCGCTCCCGCCGAGCGACGTGCCCCTCGCTCGGGCCGCGGGAGGTCTCCTGCTGGTGGTCTTCGGGCTGAAGGCCGCCGTGTTCCCCATGAACGCGTGGCTGCCGGCGACCTACTCCGCGGCGGCGACACCGGTCGCGGCCATGTTCGCGATCATGACCAAGGTCGGCGTATACGCGATCATCCGCCTCTTCGTGCCGGTCTTCGGACCCGGGCAGGGGGGCGTCGCGGGCGTGGCCGATCCATGGGTGCTCTGGCTCGGGCTCGCCACGCTCCTGGTGGGGACGGCCGGCGCCCTCGCGGCGCGCGAGATCAAGCGCCTCGTCACGACCCTGGTGGTCGCGTCCGTAGGCACGCAGCTCACGGCGGTCGGCCTCTTCAGCGAAGCGGGCCTCGCCGCAGCGGTGTTCTACGTCGTCCACAGTACGTTCCTCACCGCGGGGCTCTTCCTGCTGGCGGACACCATCAGCCACCAGCGCGGCGCGGTCGGCGGGCGACTGGCATCGGGTCCCGTGATGCACCAGGGCCGCCTGCTCGGCCTCGTCTTCCTGCTGGCCGCGATGTCGGCGGTCGGCCTCCCCCCCTTGAGCGGCTTCCTCAGCAAGGCGTTGATCCTCGCGGCCACGCCGCCCCCGGTGCGCGCCGCGGTCTGGGCGATCGTGCTGGGCACGAGCTTCGTCACGCTCGTCCAGCTGTCGCGCGTGGGCAGCGTGCTCTTCTGGAACGTCGCCGGCGATGCGCAGCCGGTGGGCCCGCGGCCGCGCACGATCGTCTCACTCGGGCCCGGCATCGCCCTGCTCGCTGCGAGCGTGCTGCTCGCGATCGGCGCTGGGCCGCTGCACGCGTTCACGCGCGCGGCCGCGGCCTCCATCTACGATCGCGCGGGCGCAATCACGCGCGTGCTCGCCGACGACGACCCGCTTCCGAAGACCCGCGGCCAGACGCCACCTACGCCGGGCGGCTTCGTGCGTCGCCCGCAGCAGGAGGAGGCCGCGCCATGAGCGGGCGCCGCTGGCTGCAGTCGCCGCTGCTGAGCGTCGTCATCATGCTGACGTGGCTCGTGGCGAACAACAGTGTGGATCCCGGGCACTTGATCCTCGGCGCGGCGCTCGGCGTCGTCCTTCCGATCGCGACGCGTCCCTTCCTGCTCGATGCGCCGTCGCTCGCCCGACCCAGCCGAGCGCTCGCGCTGCTCGGCGTCTTCGCATGGGATGTCCTCGTGGCGAACTTCCGCGTCGCCGCGCTGGTGCTCGGTTCGAACGAGCGGCTCCGGCCGGCCTTCGTCGAGGTGCCGCTCGACCTGGAGGACGACTTCGCGATCGCGGTGCTGGCGTCGATGATCACACTCACGCCAGGCACGCTGTCGGCGCTCTTCCGCGAGGGCGACGGCGTGCTGGTCGTGCATGCGCTCGACGTCGACGACCCGGACGGGATCGTGAGACAGATCAAGCAGCGCTACGAGGCGCCGCTCAAGGAGGCTTTGGGATGCTGAACTTCATTGCGCCCGGAGTGCTGGCCGTGCTCGCACTCTCGATGCTGCTCAGTCTGTATCGGCTGCTTCGCGGCCCGTCCTATCCCGACCGGATCCTGGCCGTCGACACGCTCTTCGTGAACACGGTGGCCGTGCTGCTCGTTCTCGGGATCATTCTGCGCACTTCGCTGTACTTCGAGGCCGTCCTGCTGATCGCGATGATGGGCTTCGTCGGCACCTGCGCGCTGGCCAAGTTCCTGCTGCGCGGCGACATCATGGAGTAGCGCATGGACCGGATGGGCGACCTGATCGGAGGAACGAACCATGGCTGATCTTGCAAGCTCCGCGCTGCTGGTGTTCGGCGCAGCCTTCGTGCTGCTCGGCTCGCTCGGGCTCGTGAAGTTTCCCGACACCTACACTCGCCTGCATGCACCGACCAAGGCCACGACGCTCGGCGTCGGCTCGATCCTGTTGGCCTCGGCCATCGACACCTCGGTGCGGGGGCCGGGTGTGAGCGTGCACGAGCTGTTGATCATCCTCTTCCTCTTCCTGACGGCGCCGATCTCGGCCTACCTGATCGCGCGCGCCGCGATGCACCTGCGCATTCGGGCCGAGACCCGTGGCAGCACCGGCCCTCCGGCGTAGGCTTGGCGGCGACCCTGAGGAACGACTCGGCCTGGTCATGCCCGTCGTCGGCCGGAACCGAAGAGCCGCGCGCCACGCCCGTCGGCTTGTTCGCCAAGCCGACGGTTCGGCGCGCGCTGCCCGTTGCGGGAGGCTGGCTCGCGGCCGGCATCGCCGACTGCGTAGCCCGGTCGTTCGCCGGCGGAGCGGCGCACGCGGCATCGGACTCGTCGCTCACGTGCTTCCTGCGCGGCATGGCGCTGATCGAGGCCGTACTCACGCTGGCGGCGATGCGCCTTCTCTGGCGGCGCTTGGCCCGGCCGATCTCGCTGCGCTTCGCCGCGATCTGTCTCGTGGGTGCGTGGAGCATGGCGGCGGCCACGGTCCAGATCTGGCAGCTGTGGCTGATCCCCCTGGCGGCGCTCGTCTTCCACGCCGAAGGGATGGCGCTGCTCCGGGCCTTGGCGTTCGACGACGGGGCGTGGCCGCGACTGGGCACGCGGCCCCGGCCCGGGCGTCATGTCACTTCTGCGCAGACTGCGAGGGCGATGCGAGGAGATCCCAGCCCGGAGTGCACGAGATCCCGGCATGAAGGCCCTCGAGGCACGGTACGCCTCCGATGTCCGGCTCCAGTCGGCGCAGCCTGCTAGAACGACTTCGCCCAGACTTCGGTGTACATGCGGCGATCGAGTCGGTGCGTCGGTCGGAGATCGAGAATCTCCGAGACGCCCAGAGCGTAGAACGCAGCGCAGACGCTCTGCTGTGCGTCAGAAGTGAGCGCGTCGAAGGCATCGTGCACGCGCTGCAACGCCCAGAAGGTGTTGGATTGCGCGACGCCGGGCGCTCTTCGCACGGCCCGCAAGTAGAACGACGCCGCCCAGCCGTAGAAGACGAACTCTCCGAACGGATTCTCTGCGACCGCGTACTTCTC
>CAZQMY010000255.1:0-8617 GCA_964594405.1 uncultured Spirochaetaceae bacterium
GAAGAAGGCCACGCGCAAGAAGGCCGGCAAGAAGAAGGCCTCCAAGAAGAAGGCCACCAGGAAGAAGGCTCGCCGGAGGAAGTAGTCTTCCGATCGAGGGGCATCCCTCTGGGGAGGCCGTTGGACCCCGGCCGGCGTGAAGCCGGCCGGGGTTTCCTTCTCTGGGACGGTGGCCTAAGTTGCGGCGGCTCTGATCGGCGCCGAAGCGGGGAGCGGCCCACCCGTCCGGGCACATCCGTCACAAGCCCGTCACAAACCCGTCGGTCGAGAGGGCGCCGCGGCAGGGGAAATCGGATCAGCGCGCCGCGCCCGCCGCAGGCACCCGAGCCTCCATCGTGAGGCGCACCAGAACGTGAGGGAGAGCTCAGTCATGGCCCGTATCACCATCGAGGACTGCACCGAGAAGGTGCCCAACCGATTCCAGCTGGTCCAGATGACCGCGATCCGAGCCAAGCAGCTCAAGAAGGGCGCCACGCCGCTCGTGAGCGGCGACGACAACAAGGCCGTGGTCACGGCGCTGCGCGAGATCGCTGCCGGTCACGTCACGCCCGACTACTCGCAGCCGGACGAGGAGCTTGCCCCGGTGACGGACGCGCTGCCGGACCTCGGCATGGCCGATGGAAGCGTGGCGACGCCCGATGGCGACGCCCAGCCCGCGCCCGTCGGCGAAGACGTGCCCACGGCGGACGATCTGCCGGAGCCGCCGGAAGAGACCATCGAGTAGAGCCTCGCAAGGCGCTCTCTTCTGGGGCGCGCTGAGCAGAGAAGGGCGCTGAGCGCTCGCTCAGCTCGTCTGGATCGGGATCTCGAAGATCGCCGTCGTTCCGTGACCGGGCTCGCTCTTGATCTGGCAGCTTCCGTCGAGGAGCCCCAGCAGGTCGCGCGCGAGCGAGAGGCCCAGGCCGGCGCCTCGATACGCCGAGTCATAGTGCGAATCGACCTGGTAGAACTCGTCGAAGATGTACTGCTGATCGTCGGGGAAGATGCCGATCCCCGTGTCAGCGATCTGGCAACGCAGCATGCCGTCCACCACCTCGGCCCGGATCTCGATCTTGCCCTTCGGCGTGAACTTCGCCGCGTTGTCGAGGATCAGGAACAGGATCTGATTGACTTTGGCGAGGTCGGCCTTGATCTTCGGCAGGGGCTCGCCGATGACCTTGTCGATGGTCACCGGCCGCCCTTCGAGCGTCTCGTGCACGCTGAAGATGGCCTCGTCGATCACCTCGCTGAAGTTGAGATCCTGGATCTCGACGGCCATCTCGCCCTGCTTGATGCGCCACAGGTCCAGGATGTTCTGGAGTGTGCGCTGGAAGACCGTGCCTTCGTCCAGCGCCGAGCGCAGGCTGCGGCGCGCGGCGTCGGAGATGTTCTCGTTCTCTCCCGCCAGCACGCAGATGATCGCCTCGATGATGCTGTTGAGGGGCGTCCGCAGCTCCTTGGACATCTTCTCCATGAAGTCGCTCTTGACCTTCTCGATCTGACCGAGCTTCTCCTGGCTTCGCATCAGCTCGATGTCCTGAGCGAAGAGGGTCTCCGAGAGCTGGAGCACCTCATCCGCGTCGCCGGCTGGAGGCGTGGTGACCCGCAATCGCTCCACCTCCGCGGTGAGCGAGAGGTGATCGATGTGGATCGCGGCGGTCTTGGCGACCATCTCGAGAGCCTGATTCGTCTCGGCACTCGTCTCTTCCGGTGCGCCGATGGCCAGTGCGCCGTGGGCGCGACCGTCGATCTCGAGCGGCAGGAGCCTCACGCCGGCGGCGCCACGGGTCGCCATGGTGGGAAGGGCTTCGGCGCATTGCGCCGCACGGGTCTCCGTGCACTCCCGGACCGCCGACTCCAGAGCGCTGCCCGCCTGGCGGGCATCATCCAGGGAGGCGAATCCGGCCGCGGCTCGAAGTCGAGGCGGTGCGTCATCGCCATCCGCCGGAAGGCGCGCGAAGAGCAGGGCGGCGCCGCCCCCCGCCAGCTCTGCAGACCGTGAGGCGGCCTGGCGCAAGGCGTTGGTCAGAAGCTGCGTGCGCTCGGGGGTCGCCATGGTCAGAATCTACCGTCGGGCTCGATCTCGAAGGGAACTTCGGGCTTCTGGTCCGCTTCCACGGCCTCTCCGAAGTCGCCCTCCATCTCCAGCTTCGTCTGGAAGTCGGTGGGATTCGAGGCCGCAGCGAGCGCGGTCTCGACCGAGATCTTGTTGGCGCGGAGCAGGTCGAGCAGATGCTGATCGAAGGTCTGCATGCGCTCGGCGCGTCCGCGTGCGATGTACTCGGTGATCTCGTGGGTCCGCGCCGGGTCCTTGATGCACTCCTGGATGGTTCGGGTCGAGCGCATCACCTCTACCGCCGGGACCCGACCGTTCTGCTTCTTGTTGACGAGCAGTCGCAGGGAGACCACGGCGTTGAGGTTGTCTGCGAGGCGGGCACGGACCTGCAGCTGCTCTTCGGTCGGGAAGAAGGAGACCAGCCGGCTGATCGTCGAAGCGACGTCCGACGTGTGGATGGTGGAGAAGACGAGGTGGCCGGTCTCGGCGGCTTTCAACGATGTGTCGACGGTCTCGAGGTTGCGCATCTCGCCCACCATGATCACGTCCGGATCCTGGCGCAGGGCCGCGTGGAGGGCATCCGGGAAGGACTCCGTGTCGGTGCCGATCTCACGCTGCGTGATGATGCTCTTGTCGTGGCTGAAGACGAACTCGATGGGGTCTTCGATGGTGACGATCTTGCACTTCCGCGTGCAGTTGATCTCGTTGATCATCGTCGCCAGCGTGGTCGACTTGCCCATGCCGGTCGCGCCCGTGACCAGCACATAGCCGCGTCGCAGGTTGGCGATGTCCGAGAGCACACTCGGCAGGTTCAGATCCGCGAAGGCCTTGATCTGGGGCGGGATCACGCGAAGGACGATGTTGAAGAATCGGCGCTGCCGCGAGATGTTCACGCGGAAGCGTCCCTCGCCGGGCAGCTCGAAGGCCAGGTCGGCCTCGTTGAAGTCGAGGCTCTGACCCACGCGGCCCGGATCGCCTTCGAGAAGGATCTGCACGATCTCTTCGGTGTCCTTGGGCGTCAGGACCTTGTATCGAAGCTCGACCAGCTCGCCGTGAAAGCGATAGAGGGGCAGGTAACCCACCTGGAAGTGGATGTCCGAAGCGCCCTTTTCGAGGCCCAGCCTCAAGAGCCGGTACAACTTGTCCCGTTCCATCGCCGCTCTTCCCTCCACGAGGACCGGGTGACTGCTACCCAGGCGAGGATCTCGGGATATTTATCGGCGTCTGGCTTGGCCCCTTGACCCCGATTCCCGGGATTCTGAATGGCCTCCAGGCGATTTCGCGTCCATGGCAGCGCCTCCGCTATGATTCGCGCCGAGCGGGCCGCGCCGTGGGGGCGGGCGGCGACGACACAGGCGGCGGGGCAGGCCGCCAGGAGGAGCGAGCGAGGGCATGGCGCCGATCGAGAGCTTGGGGGGGCAGGGTCGGGGAGCGGGGCTCATCTGCCGCCTCGGTCTGGTGATGGCGATCCACCTGGGCCTGCCGCTGGCCTCGGCGGCCGACGATACGTTCAGTCGGCAGGACCCCGCGCCGGCTCGAGAGGAGGCGCCGGAGGACGCGCCCCGCTCGGCCGAGCCCGCGCCCGACGTCGCCCTGGACGATCTGCTCAAGCTGCCGAATACGATGAGCTTCGGAAACGAGCGTCGAGCGGGCGGGTCAGCAGACGAATGGCGACGCCGATTCCGCGAAGGTCGCGATGCCATACGAGAGGCGACCGATGCCTTGGACGAGACCAAGCGCGCCCTGGATGAGATGGCCGAGGGCGGAGGAGGCGGCGGGCAGTGGCAGGTCGCGCCTCCGGGCAGCAACCAGACCGAGCTCCAGCCCATGAGCTTCAAGCTGCGCGAAGAGGTCAAGCGCAATCGTGCGCGTCAGTCCGAGGCGAAGAAGCGCTTTCGTGCGCTCGAGATCGAGGCCGACCTGGCCGGCGTACCGCCGGAGTGGCGCGGCGACGGCTGATCGCCCGCGCGCCGCGGCTCGAGTCGGCGAGGTTCGCAGGTCGCCGGTGCAACGCGTGGTTGCGTGGCCCGAAGAGCGCCTGTCTCCGATTGGCGGCAGAACGGCCGGTCGCTACACTGCGGGCGCTTTCCCCGGCGGGTACCAGCGTTCACCGGACGAGGCCACAGCCCGCCCGACGCCCAGCTGCGGAGAGCAGGCGGCCCCCGCATCGACTTCCTGGGCAGGCGTTGCAGTGCACGTGGAAGGCAACACGTGAGAGCAACACCTGAAAGCAACACGTGAGAGCAACACGTGGAAGGCAGCAGGCGGAGGGCAACGGGTCGGCTGGACCGGCACCCCGAAGTCGGCGAATACGAGAGCAGAAACGAGAGCGAGAGAACGAAGGAGAGGCGCGATGCCCTTGGACGACATTCCGGAGCGAACCGAGGAAGAGCTCGAGAACGGGCCCAAGCCCAATGGCGATCTGGTCTCCTGGCTCTACGTGCTGGGCGGTCTGCCCGCGATGATGCTCTTCTTCGTGATCCTCTTCAGCCTGGTCGGCGCTTGTGACACCCAGAACGTGATGATCTACGGCTGATCAGCACCCCGGGCGACCTGAGTCGCCCCGAGAATCCCGTACGGGGCTGCCCTTCAGAGCGGGCGGCCCCGTTTCGCTTCGTCGGGATGGGGCGACCCTCCTCTGAATTTCACGGGTATGCCCTCAACCGACGCGGCGGGGTGACCGATGCGATCCACGTGATGTGGAATCGACTCACCTCGACTGCACAGAGCGTCCTCTTCCTCGCCGTGACCCTGGGAATCGGCCTCGGCTGCGCCGGGCTGCCCTCAGTGCCCGTCGACTATGCCTACTTCGAGCGCCCGGCGAGCAACGATGCATGGAGCCCCAAGATCGCGGGCTGGCAGCGTCGGGAGCGCGCCGATCAAGGGCCGGCCTTGAGCCCCGTCAGCGAGGCGCCCCGGCCGCCCTCACTCCCCTCGGCACCCTCGGAGCTCTCGATCCCCGAGGGCGACCTGCGGTCGAAGTACTTCCGATTCCGGAGCGAGCGCAAGCGCCGTCTCGCCTTCGAGGTCGCGGAGTGGATCCAGGGCCAGGCGCGCGAGCACTACGTCGAGGACGGCCCGATCGACCATTGGGCCACCTTCGAAGAGACGCTCCGTGGCGACGGGGATGACTGCGATGGTCTCGAGCTGCTCACCTTCCACGCCTTGCGCGATCTCGGCTTCGACCCGAAAGAGGTCTATCGCGCCATCGTCTACCGACCCTCGGACGGACAGCATCACATGGTCACGCTCTGGTTCGAGGATCGCCAGGATCCCTGGGTGATCGATCCGACCGGTGCGATGACCAAGGGGATGCCTCGCATGTCCGAGCTTCCGCACTGGGTTCCGCTCAAGCTCTTCAGTGACGTGGCGGAGTACACGGTACGGCAGGCGGAGCGCACGCCGGGCGCCTCCGACTACGCGGCCACGCGACTCTCGGATCGCTGAGCTGCCGCGCCGGCTTGGCGCGTTGACGAAGTCACGCGCACTTCCGATACTCGCAGGTGATGAGGCGACTCCTCCGGCACCATCGGGCCTCGATTCGACTTCGGATCATCCTGGGCCCGTTGCTCCTCGCGATCGCGATCATCCTGGCGGGATGTGGCGACTCGGCCCCCGAGGCCGGGGAAGCCGGCTTCCGCGTCGCGCTGCTCACGCCGGGATCCATCGCGGATGGGGGCTGGAACGCGGGCGCCTACGAAGGGCTGCGCCGGATCCAGGCGGAGCTGGGCGCCGAGATCTCACACGTGGAGACGCGCACGCCCGCGGAGTTCGAGGAGAGCTTTCGCGACTATGCCAGCCGCGGCTTCGACCTGGTCTTCGGCCACGGCTTCGAGTACCAGGACGCCGCCAGGAAGGTGGGCTCCGAGTTTCCCGACACGACCTTCGTGACCACGTCCGGCAATACCGTCAGCAGCAACGTCATGCCGATGGTCTTCGAGCTCGAGCAGGCCACCTATCTCTGCGGGCTGATCGCCGGCGCCATGAGTCGGAGTGGCAAGCTCGGCCTGATCGGCGGCATCGATCTGCCCTCCATCCGCAGCACCTTCCTGGCCTTCAAGGCGGGCGCCCAGGTCGGCAAGGGCGGGACCGAGGTGCGCGAGGTCTTCATCGGCAACTTCGACGATACCGCCGCCGCGCGCGAAGCGGCCCTCGCGCTGATCGAAGAGGGGGCCGACTTCCTCATGCACCAGGCGAACGAGGCCGGTCGCGGCGTCTTCCAGGCCGTATCCGAGCGCAGCAGCGCGGAGGCACCGCGCTTCGCGTTCGGAACCAATCGCAATCAGAACGCGATGGCTCCGGACGTGATCCTCGCATCGGCCACCCTCGACATCCCCGGCGCCTTTCTCACCGTCGCGCGTCGCGCCGCGAAAGGCGGCCTGGCGGCGGAGCCCTTGCGGCTCGGCATGAACGATGGCGTCGTTGCGCTGGAGCTCAACGCCGCGCTGGCGGCCAAGCTGCCCGCCGAGCTGGCAGCGAAGCTCGAGCGAACGGAATCCGAGATCCGTTCGGGCGCCCTGGTCGTGCCGCGCGGCGCGTTCTGAGCGCTACGGGGCGCGGGGCATGAGCACCGAGCGAGTGGTTGCGAACCGGGGTGAGGCCCCTCTGCTGCGGCTACGCGGCGTCGACAAGGCCTTCGTCCCCGGGCATCCGGTGCTCCGCGATGTCTCCCTCGAGGTGGCAGGCGGCGAGGTCCATGCGCTGCTCGGCGAGAACGGGGCGGGCAAGTCCACGCTGATGAACGTGCTCATCGGCCTCGTTCGACCAGATCGCGGCGAGCTCGAGCTGGAGGGCCAGCGGGTCGTCTTCGACGCCTTCGGCCCCGCCGAGGCCACTCGGCGGGGCATCGCCATGGTGCACCAGCACTCGACGCTGATCCCGAGCATGACCACGGAGGAGAACCTCTGCTACGGCGATCCGCGGGGCTCCTGGCGCTTCGATCGGCGCGCGGCCTCGCGGCGGCTTCGGGCCTTGAGCGAGCGATTCGACCTCGAAGTCTCACTGGACACGCCCGTGGAGGACCTCTCCGTCGGCCAGCGCCAGCGCGCGGAGATCGTGCGCGCCCTCGATCGGGGGGCGAGGCTGCTGATCCTCGACGAACCCACCGCCGCGCTCACGCCCACCGAGACGCGCGCGCTCTTCCCCGCCATCGCGCGCCTGCGAGAGGCGGGCCACGGCATCATCCTCATCACGCACAAGCTCGACGAGATCGAAGCCCTCGCCGATCGCGTGACCGTGCTACGGCGCGGTGAAGTGGTGGAGACGCGCGCCGCGCACCATCTCGACGCGCGTGAGATGGGTCGGCTGATGCTGGGGCGCGCGCTCCCGGCGCTCGAGCACTCCGCGGCGCCGCCAGACGTCACGCGCGAGGGACACGCGCCGCTCCTGCGGCTGCGCGCGCTGTGCTGCAGCGGGCTGCGAAAGACGAGCGGGCTCTCGGACGTCGACCTCGATCTGAACGCCGGAGAGATCGTGGGCATCGCGGGCATCGATGGCAACGGGCAGCGCGAGCTCGAGGAGGTGTTGGCCGGTATCCGGCCGATCGAGTCCGGCGCCGTGGAGGTCCGTGGTGAGCGGGTGGAGCCCGGGATTCGAAGTCTGCGGGCGCATGGGGTCGCGCACATCTCGGGTGATCGCGAGCGCGCCGGGCTGGTGGCCGGGTTCAGCCTGATCGAGAACTGGATCCTCAAGGACAGCCACGACGGCGCGCCCTACTTCCCCGGTGGACTGCTCGACCTGAAGGCCGCAGAAGATGACGTCCGGCACGCCATCGACGTCTATTCGATCCGACCCCCGCGGCCCGAGGTGGACATCGCGACGCTCTCTGGCGGCAACGCCCAGAAGCTGGCCGTCGCCCGTGAGCTCGCCGGAGAGCCCGACGTCCTGCTGGCCACCAACCCGACGCGCGGTCTCGACGTCGGATCAGCCCGCTTCGTCCAGGAGCGACTGATCGCCCTGCGCGACCGCGGCGGCGCCGTGCTGCTGATCTCCACGGAGCTCGACGAGGTCCTGCTGCTGGCCGATCGCATGGTCGCGCTCGTGCGCGGCAGGCTCCAGCCGATCCGCCGCGACATGGATCGCGCAGCGATCGGCGCCGTGATGCTGGGGATGCCGGGAGAGTCGGCGGCATGAGCGGGGCCGAGGTGCGCTCGATGCTGCATGGCATCCTTCGTGCGGCCGCCGTGGTGGGCGTGGCGCTGGTGGTGGCGGGCATGGTCATCGCGCTTCTCGGCTACTCGCCACTGGCCGCCCTCGGTGCACTGGCGCGCGGCGGGCTCGGCAGCCCGGCGGCGTTGACAGCGACGTTGCTCAAGGCGTCTCCCCTCCTGCTGACCGGCCTCTGTGTCGCGCTCTGCTTTCGATGCGGCGTCTGGAACATCGGAGCCGAGGGCCAGTTCTATGCCGGCGCGCTCTTCGCCACCTTCGTCGCCACGCGCGCGCTCGAAGCGGCGCCGGCCGCCTTGCTGCTGCCGCTGCTGGTCCTGTCCGGAGGGCTGGGCGGAGCGCTCTGGGCGGCGATCGCCGGGGCCCTTCGCGCAAACCGCGGCGTGAGCGAAGTGATCTCGACGATCCTCTTGAACT
>CAZQMY010000256.1:0-8598 GCA_964594405.1 uncultured Spirochaetaceae bacterium
GCTGACCGGGAACGGCATCGGGGCGGCTAACACCGGGTCGAAGCGACGAAGGGCATAGGGACGGGGCAAAGGGACGGGTCAAAGGCACGAAGGTCAAGGGGCCCACGGTCAAGGAACGCAAGGTCGAGGTACGGAGCCGACATGGCAAAGAAGTCACAGGTCAACCGGGACAACCGGCGCAAGAAGCTCATCGCCCGGTATGCGGAGAAGCGGGCCGAGCTGCGCAAGCAGCTCAACGACCCCTCGGTCTCGGTGGAGGACAAGATCAAGGTGCAGGAGGCCTTCGCCAAGCTCCCGCGCAACTCCTGCCCGACCCGCCTGAGCCGCCGCTGCAACGTCTCGGGCAGAAGCAAGGCCTACTACCAGAAGTTCGGCATCTCACGCATCGCGATGCGCGAGCTCGCGCTCAGCGGTCAGCTGCCCGGTATGCGCAAGAGCAGCTGGTAGCAGCCGGCGGAGGAGCGAAGCGAGCCATGAAGTCCGAGATCCATCCCGACTACCACGACGTGATCTTCCACGACTCCGCGACCGGAGAGGAGTGGACCACGCGCTCGACCATGACCTCCAAGGAGACCCGGGAGGTCGACGGTGTCGACGTCCCCGTGGTTCGACTCGAGATCAGCGCCGCGAGCCATCCCTTCTGGACCGGCAAGATGCGGGAGCTCGATGCTGACGGAAAGATCGACCGCTTCCGCAAGCGATACGGCAAGAAGTAGCGCCGACGCCCGGATCGAGACCGGCGACGACGAAGACGAAGAGCCCACACCCTCGAGGGTGCGGGCTCTTCGTATTTCTGGATCCGCTCGCGATCACGCCCGGCCGGCGCGCGCGCGAGCGCCTTATTGGGACGCCCGCTTCCGCCCGCCCGAGAGCTTCTGCTTGACCATGCGCTTGAGCTTGAGCGCGCCCGGCATCAGCTTGGCGTCGTCCGTGTTCAGCAGGAATCCGTCCAGGCCGCCCTTCTTCTGCAGAGTACGGAGCGTGCGCGTCGCCACGCGCATGCGCACGTTGCGCCCGAGGGCCTCGCTCGCGAGAGTGACCTTCTGGATGTTGGCATCGAAGCGGCGGTTGGTATGACGCATCGAGTGCGAGACGTTGCAGCCGAACATCACGTCCTTGCCGGTGAGCTCGCAGCGGCGGGCCATTGGAATCTCCTGGTGCAAGTGGGGAGCCGAGCGAAGCTGGAAATCGAGCCTCGAACGGAGTGTCTCGTGGGACGCCACCCGAACCGGTGGCTCAGCGGGCCCGCATAGGTAGCGAAGCGGGCCTGGACCGGTCAAGCGGCGGGCCCGTCAGCGCCCACGTGATCGCACCCCGCTCGACCCCACCCCCGGGGGTCGAGATTGCTCTCACGATCCTCGCTCGGGCCATCGATCGCTTCCCCCGCCGCCGAAGCGCTGACATAGAATCTTCCCCCTGAGGACCAATCAAGGGAGGATCGAGCGATGGCGTTTCGGGGCGAGATCGCGCTGGTGACGGGCGCGGGGAGCGGCATGGGTCGCCTGGCGGCACAGCGTCTTGCGAGCAGTGGCGCGAAGGTCGCCGCCGTCGACGTGAACGAAGAGGGTCTGCGCGAGACCAGCCGCAACACGCCGGGCATCGATCCCTATCCCCTCGACGTCACCGACGAACGCGCCGTGAGCGAGACCGTCGCCCGAATCGAGTCCGACCTCGGCCCCGTGGATCGGCTCATGAACGCCGCCGCGATCATGCCCACGGGATTGATCATGAGCCAGGACACCCGGCTCATCAATCGCATCATGGAGATCAACTACGGCGGCACGGTCAACCTCACGATGGCGGTCCTTCCCGGCATGTTGCAGCGCGGGCGCGGTGACCTCGTGAACTTCGCCTCGATCGCGGGCTGGTGCCCCTCGATCCACTTCGGTGCCTACAACGCATCGAAGTTCGCCGTCGTGGCCTTCACGGAGGTGCTCTACCACGAGAATCGCGGCAAGGGTGTGCGCTTCGCCTGCGTGTGCCCGCCGCCCGTCGCCACACCGCTGCTCGATCAGGCGAAGAGCAACCCCAGGATCCTCGAGAACATCCGTCCCATCGAGCCCGTTCAGGTGCTGGAACAGATCGAGTCCTGCCTCGAGAAAGGCAGGCTGATGGTCTATCCCGACGCATCATCGGCCATCACTCAACGGCTGCGACGTCTGATGCCTGATCTCCTCTGGTGGGTGTCGCACAGGACCGAGGGCATCTGATCGGCTCGTCTGGGTTAGGCTTCGGGCCATGACGCTCGACGAACGCTTCGAGACCCTCGACTACCGGCGAGAGGGACAGGTAGGCTGGCTCACGCTGAATCGGCCCGAGGCCCTCAACGCCATGAATCCGCAGCTCGTCGACGAGCTGCGGGACTTCTTCGGCTCACTGCCCCTCCGCCACGAGATCCGGGTGCTCGTGCTGCGCGGGGCCGGCAAGGCCTTCTGTGCGGGTCTCGACCTGAAGGAGCCGGCCCGGGCACCGCGGCAGGACGAGGGTCTGGCTTCCGGGCCCGCCTCGGGCCTCCGGATCCAGCGGCACATCAGCGAGATCCCGTTGCTGATGCGAAGGGCGCCCCAGCCGATCATCGCCTGCGTTCAGGGTGCTGCCTGCGGCGGGGGCTGCGCGCTCGCGCTCGCCTCGGACGTACGCCTCGCCGGCGAGAGTGCCCGGATGAATTGCGCGTTCATCAAGATCGGTCTGGGCGGTGCGGACATCGGCAGCTCCTACTTCCTGCCGCGGCTCGTCGGCGTCTCCCTGGCCTCCGAGCTGCTGCTCACGGGGCGCTTCATCCATGCGGACCGCGCGTTGGCCACCGGCCTCGTCAGCGCGGTGGTGCCGGACGATCAGCTCGAGGAGGAGGCCCGCAAGCTCGCCGAGGAGATGCTCGACACCGCGCCGCTCGGGCTCCGCCTCACCAAGGAGTGCCTGAATGCGAGCATCGATGCCGGGAGCCTCGAGCAGGTGATCGCCATGGAGGATCGCAATCAGATCCTGTGCTCGAACACCCGGGACATGGCGGAGGGCACGATGGCCTTCCTGCAGAGGCGCAAGCCGGAGTACGAGGACCGCTGACAGGACCCCGGCGCCCCTGATCGAGCCGGATCACAGCCATCCGCTTGCCGGCAGATCCCCTGCGCAGGCCACGCACCAGGACCGGATCCGCCGTGCAGGAGCTGCAGCGTCGGTGGAGCCCGGATCGAATCCCGCTAGTGCTGTGACACGCACTTGAAGCACGGCGGCTGCTCACCCGCCTTGCAGCTCAGCTGCTCGCAGACCCCGAGCGCGCCGCCCACGAGCGCGCACTGTGCGCCCGCCTCCGCGCAGCTGGCGGTTGGCGCCGGCGCGAGACCACTCTCGAGGTCACAGCCCCACGCCATCCAGAGTGACGCCGCGAGGGCGGCGATCGGCGCCCTCAACGCCGCTCCAGGAAGCGCAGCGCGACGGCCGCGTGCAACGCGATCCCGTAGGCCATCCCCTCCTCCCCGATGGTCATGCGATTGGAGTGACAGGGCGCGGGGTGCTCGTTCTCGGGATCACGCAGTCCGAGGAAGACCATCGCACCCGGGAAGCGATGCAGCAGATAGGAGAAGTCCTCGGCGCCCATGATCGGGCTCGGCATGTCGACGAAGCACTCCTCGCCCACCAGCTCCACGGCGACGTCGCGTGCGAAGCGGGCGAAGTCCGCGTCATTGACCGTCACCGGGTAGCCCGCCTCGATGTCCACCTTCGCGTCGACGCCATGGGCCTGCGAGATGCCGTGAACGATGCGGTGGATGCCCTCCTGCGCGGCCATCCTCGCGCGCTCGCTGGTGGCGCGCAGTGTGCCGGTCACGTAGGCCTTCTCGGGGATCACGTTGTTCGCGGTGCCCGCGCGGAGCTGGGTCGTGGTGAGCACCACGGGGTCGAACGCCTCGATGCGGCGCGTGACCATGGTCTGCAGCCCGGTGACGATCTCGCACGCCACGGGAATCGGATCACGCGCGCTGTGGGGCATCGACGCATGGCCCCCACGCCCGGTGATCTCGACGTTCCAGACATCCGCGGAGGCGAGCAGCGGACCCGGGCGGCTCGCCACCCAGCCCATGTGAAGCCGCGGCTCCACGTGCAGGGCGAAGACCGCGTCGGGGCGGTGAGCGCCATCCAACAGCCCCTCTTCCAGCATCACTCTCGCGCCGAAGTGCCCCTCCTCTCCGGGCTGGAAGAGGAAGTGTACGTCGCCGGGAAGCGTCGCCTTCCGCTCCGCCAGCAGGTGCGCCGCAGCCACGAGCATGCCCACGTGGGCGTCGTGACCGCACGCATGCATCCGCCCCTCGATCTCGCTCCTGTACTCGAGGTCGGTGTCCTCCGGCATCGCGAGCGCGTCCATGTCGGCGCGAAGCAGCACGCTCCGACCGCTTCCGCTGCCCCGCAGCGTCGCGATCAGGCCACTCGACTGCTCGCTGAGCGTGAGGTCGAGCCCCAGCCCCTCGATCGAATCGAGCACCGCAGCTCGCGTCATCGGCAGGTGATTGCCGATCTCGGGCTGCCGGTGCAGTCGCCTGCGCACCGCGGTCGCGCGCTCCAGCTGGTCGCGCGCAGCGCTCAGCAGGTCCTGTCGGCAGGCGTCGGGGCCGCGTCGATCATCGCGATCCCGGGTGGGTCCAACGGGCATGGCTGGGGGCAGCTCCTGGAAGAAGGGCGCGGAGTGTCGGGGGGCGGGGCATGCTCGCGACTCGCGCGGGTCAGCCGACTCTAGCAGCCCGTTGAAGGCGGCACGCGCGCGATCCGGGCAATCGGTCCCGCGGAGGCTTCCGAGCAGACCACGCCCCCCGCGGAGACAGGCCCAGACGCATCGCACCCGGCCACGACGGACCGGGTGCGATGTCTGGCGTGCGGCATCATCGGGACGAGAGCGGCCGAGCTGGCCACGCCCCGCCACGCCCCGGAGCTCAGCTGGCGACGGCCGGCTCGGGTGCGGGCTTCACCGCTTCCGGAGGAAGCGTACGCGCACCAACCTCCTGCTTCAGATGCTGGAGCTCGGCGCGGGCCGACTCGCGCCGGGCTTCGTTGCGGAACTCGCGCAGCTGGTAGCGCATGCTCTCACCGGCCTCGTCGCCGATCTCCTTGGTGAGCTGCCCCTCCATGGCGATCCGGCTGATGTGCTCGCGCACGTTCTCGAGGGCGTCCATCTCCGCGTCCACGCTCAGGCCCTCGATGGCCACCTGCAGCCGCCGTCGCGCCTTGGCGTTGGCGAGGGTCGCGAGCATACGCCCCTTCTCCCGCACGAGGCCGCGGATCTCCTCCCGGAAGCGGACGAGGTTGGTCTTGGCCTCGTCGGACTGGGCCTTCACGCCCTCGAGCTCCTGCTCGGCGCGCTCGAGGTCCTCGAAGAGCTCCTGCTTTCGGGCGATCAGCGAGAGCGAGATCTCGTCCCGCCCCTGACGGACCGCCCGGCGCGCATCGTCGTGCAGTCGCGCGATCTCGGCTCGCTGCTCGGAGATCTCGCCCTCGAGCTTGTTGCGCATGTAGAGGATCCCGGCGACGGCGCTCTTCAGCTCGCGGTACTGGCGAACGCGCTCGGCGATCGCCTGCTCGTAGACCACCTCAGGGCTCTCCTGCTCTCGATCCCTCACCCAACCGCCGAAGACCCCCCGAAGAAGGCTCCCCAACCTCGCGAAGAAGCCGGGCCGTTTGTTCATACTCATCACACTGCTCCTTTCATTAAACACAATAATGTGTTCACTTTCATTCTCGAGCTCAGCGCGGGCGCACGCGGAAGCCGCCCGGCGCCTAGGCGCCGCGGGAATCGCGCCCCCAGTCCTCGGACCGGAGATCGAGCTCGCGGATCTTCTGCTGCAGGCTCTGCCGCACCATCCCGATGGCCTGCGCGGTGCGCGAGACGTTGCCATCGTTCTCGCGCAGGGCCTTGAGGAGGTAGCTGCGCTCGAAGGCCTCGACGGTGAGCTTCTTCGCGTCACCAAAGGCCAGGCCATCCGGTACATCCATCCCGGACCGGCTGACAGAGGCCTCTTGCAGCCGAAGGTCGCCCTCCGTGATCACCTCCTCCGGCGCGAGCACCGCCGCCTGCTCGAGCACGTTGCGCAGCTCGCGAACGTTCCCGGGCCAGCCGTGTCGCGCGAGCGTGGCGAGGGCCTCGGGCGAGAGGTGCTTCCGGGGGCGCCCCAGCCGCTCGGCGAGCTGCTCCAGGAATCGATCCGCGAGCGCAGGCACGTCCTCGGTCCGCTCGCGGAGCGGAGGCAGCTCGACCGCCACGACCTTGAGGCGGTAGTAGAGATCCTCGCGGAAGCTCCCGCTCTTCACCTCGCCCTCGAGATCGCGATGCGTGGCGCTGATCACGCGGACGTCCACGTCGATGGGCTGCGTGCTCCCGACGCGCTCCAGCTTCCTCTCCTCGAGGGCGCGGAGCACCTTGGCCTGCGTCTCCGGCGCCATGTCGCCGATCTCGTCCAGGAAGATCGTGCCGCCATCAGCGGCCTCGAAGCGCCCGACGCGCCGGCTGTCGGCGCCGGTGAACGCCCCCTTCTCGTGACCGAAGAGCTCGCTCTCCACCAGCTCCTTGTTGATGGCGGCACAGTTGACCGCGACGAAGGGCTTGTGCTTGCGGTTGCTGTGATTGTGCAGTGCCTGGGCGACCAGCTCCTTGCCCGTCCCGCTCTCGCCGCGAATCATCACGGAGAGATCGGTCTCGGCCACCTTCTGGATGGTCTCGAAGACCCGCTGCATGCCCTTGCCAGATCCCACCAGGTTGTCGAATCCGCGCTCTCGATGGAGCTGCTCGAGCAGCAGCCGGTTCTCGCGCTGCAATCGGTAGCGCTCGAGGGCCCGACGTACGACGACCCGGAGCTCGTCGTTGTCGAAGGGCTTGGGGACGTAGTCCTCCGCGCCGGCCTTCATGGCCTCCACGGCGATCTTCTCGTTCCCGTGCGCGGTGATCATCACGACCGCGGTCTCCGGCCGGACCTCCTTGGCGGCCTTCAGCACGTCCATGCCGCTGGCGCCGCGCCCCAGCGCGAGGTCCGTGATCACGAGGTCGAAGTCCTGCTGATTGATCAGCTGGAGCGCGCTCTCGCCGTCGTCGGCCTGCTCGACCTCGTAGCCCTCGCGCTTGAGCAGTCCGCGAAGGGCCAGGCGGATCGCATCCTCGTCTTCCACGACCAGGATTCGGGCGGTCATGATGCACCTCCTTCCCCGTTGGCCGGCGCGCCGTAGGGGCCATTGCCGTTGCTCTGCTTCGGGAAGGTCAGGACGAACTCCGCGCCCGTTCCCGGGCCGGGGTCCACCTCGACGTTTCCGCCGTGGGCCTCGACGATCCTCTTGGTGATCGGCAGCCCCAGCCCCGTCCCGTGCTCCTTGGACGTATAGAAGGGGTTGAAGATCTTCTCGAGGAGCTCGGGAGCGATGCCGATCCCGTTGTCGCTGATGCGCACCCAGACGTTGCTGCCAGCCAGGTTCTCGCCCATCGCGACGCGAATCCGGGGCTTCTCGATCTCGTTCTCGACGAGGGCATCCATCGCGTTGGCGATCAGGTTGATCATCACCCGGCGGAGCTGCTCCGCATCCCCCTGGATGCGGCCTTCGACGTCGAAGCTCCGCTCCACCTCGACGCCCTCGCGAGCGGCCCGCTCGCGAAAGGTCTCGAGCGCCGAGTCGAGCACGTCGGCGAGGGAGATCTCCGAGGCGCGCATCTCCTCCTCGCGAGCGAAGCGAAGCAGGTGCGAGATGCTCTTCTCGACCCGCTCGAGCTCACGCAGGGCGACGGCCGCGTACTCCTCGTTGTCCTCGTCCCTCGGGTGCTCGGCCATCTGCTGTACCAGGCTCTTGGCGGCGGTGATCGGATTCCGGATCTCGTGTGCGATCGACGCCGAGAGCTTCTCGAGGGATCGGGAGTGCTCACCTTCGAGGCTCTGCCGCTCGCGCTGCACGGTGCGCTGGATCCGCTTGCCCACCTCCGCGTCGACGAAGCGCTCGCGGAGCTGCGGCTCGTAGTACGTCCGATAGAAGCGCCGGGCGATGCCCATGCCACCGAAGAAGAGGATGAGCAGGCCGATGAATGGACTGATCAGGATCGCCACGGGGAGGGCGATGATGCCCAGACGCGCCGCCTTGCCCCAGAGCTTCATCTTCTCGTCGGCCACTCGAGTGGCCTCCCGATAGGCGCGCTCTTCGTCGTCGAGCATCGATTCGTCCAGATCACGCAGCAGCGTGGCGTCGCGAGCGCTGCTCTCCGGGGAGTCCGAATCTTCTTGTCGGCCTCGCTCGCGCGAGCGTCGATGTCTTCGATGGGGGCGGGACATGGGCTCAGCCTCCGATGTCACGGTTGCGAGGAGATCGAAGGGCGCGCAGTCGCTCGTCGGGTCGATCGCACCAGTGATTCTTCCGGTCATCGCGCATCCCCCTGATCTGCAGGGCGCGCATCCTTCGGTATGGCGACGACGAACTCGGTCCCACTGCTCGGGGCCGTGTCCACCTCGAGGGTTCCGCCATGGCTGTCGATCACCTTCTTCGAGAGGGCGAGCCCCAGTCCGGTGCCGCTCTCCTTGGTGGTGAAGAAGTGATCGAAGATCTTCGAGAGCCGCTCGGGCTCGATCCCGGGCCCGTTGTCCTGGA
>CAZQMY010000257.1:0-8593 GCA_964594405.1 uncultured Spirochaetaceae bacterium
TGTCGCGCTCGTAGGTGGCGCCGATCAGGTCGAGGGCGCAGGTCTCGCTGGCGAGGACGTAGGAGCCGCCCAGCCGGCCGAGGGTGAGCGGGCGGAAGCCGGATGGATCGCGCGCCCCCACCAGCGCATCGTCGGTCAGCATGACGATGGAGAACGCCCCCTTTACGCGGCTGATGGCATCGATGAAGCGATCCTCGAGGCTCTGCTCTCGCGAGCGTGCCAGCAGGTGAAGGAGCACTTCGCTGTCGGAGGTGGAGCTGAAGATCGCGCCCCGCCCCTCGAGCTCCTTTCGGATCGCGATGGCGTTGACGAGGTTTCCGTTATGGGCGACGGAGACCGGCCCGCCGTCGGTATTCGCGCAGATGGGCTGGGCATTGCGCAGCAGGCTCTCGCCCGCGGTGCTGTAGCGGACGTGGCCGATCGCGTGGCGCCCCTTCAGCCTCCCGAGCACCTTCTCGCTGAAGGTATCGGCCACCAGGCCCATCGCGCGGTGCGCGATGTGCTCACGACCGTTGCTGGAGACGATGCCACAGCTCTCCTGCCCGCGATGCTGCAGCGCATAGAGCCCGAGGTAGGCGATATGCGCGGCTTCGTCATGGCCGTGGATCCCGAAGACGCCGCACTCGTCGCGGAAGCGATCGCTGCCGGCCTCTTCCTCGAACGAGCCCAGCCAGTCGGGCGCACCCTTGGCGCCAGGCGCTCCCCTCCGTGGAGCCGACGCAGGATCCGGTGTGGCATGAGCGGATCCGCGGGAGCGGGAGTGCACTGTCATGATCTCTCCAGGCGCTGTGCCAGGCCCTCCGCGGAGCGCCACGGGGAGCCGCATCCGCTCGCGCCGGCGCGCGAGCGAGGGGGGGGTGCGCACTCGGCGCTAGTCGGGGGGAACTCCAGGGTGGTGCGGGCTTGGCGCCGTGCGTCCCGGCCGGCGGGCCTCACGGTGCACCTGCTCACCGTCTCACCCTCTCACCTACTCACCTCTCGCCTCTCACACCTCTCACCTCACACCTCTCACCTCCAACCCACACACCACTCATTCGACTCACCTGCTCACCGAGCTCGAATGGAGTCATCGGCTACGAATTGTGTGGCCTGAGCCGCGGTTCGCGCCTCCGGCACCCGCACAGGCCCGAGCGAAGCCGTGCCAACACCCCTGCCCCGATGCCCCCAGCGATTGCAGGTCGCTTGCAGGTCCCTTGCAGGATCCTTGCTGGATTCTTGCCCGGTACAAGGCGATCTCGTTGCACGCCCGGCCCAGAGGCGACGGCAGTGTAGACGACGCGTCGCGCACGGGCCATCGGCTGATGCCATCGTGCGCACTCAAGCCCCGGGCTTGCGCCAGGCCACCGTGAGGTAGTGGTTCGCGAAGCCGACGCGCAGCACCGAGAGGGCTCGACGCAGCGCGGCGTCCGGATGCGCAAGGTAGTAGCGCAGCAGGTCCGGCCGCAGGTTCTGCTTCTTGAAGCGCGTGCCGGTGGCCACCTCGAAGGGCGAGAGCCGCTGGACCTGGGTGAGCGCATCCAGCTCTTCGAGCCCTGCGTCTGCGCCCATGGCGCGGAAGCGTCGCGCCGTGAAGTCGCTGAGATGGTGCGGATTGAGGTCGACGGAGGGCGTGGTGGGCACGGAGGAGACGAGGACGCCCCCCGGCCGGAGCAGCGCGACGAGGTGGGCGAAGAGGGCGTCGGGCGCGGGCACGTGCTCGATGGTCTCGAGGCTCACCACCGTGTCGAAGCCGTCGGCGTCCGCGAAGGCGAGACCATCGGCATTCCGGTATCGGACACGCTCGGTGGCGTAGCTCTCCTCCGCGTGTGCGACGGCCGCCGGGGCGATGTCCACACCGATCGCCTCGACCACACCAGGCGCCTCATCAGCCACCAGGCGCGTGCCGTAGCCGACACCGCACGCGAGGTCGAGCAGCCGTCCCGGTCTCGCATGCGCCGCTGCGAAGCGGTATCGCTCGAGATGGAGCGCCAGAGTCTCCTGGCCAGCCTGGTCCGCGGGATCCATCCAGTCGGGTACCAGTCGCTCGAGGCTGTTCACGTCGAGGGCGTCCACCCACCACTCCCATCTCCCACCATGACACCTGCGGGATCGGCGGGCCCACCCCCCGTCTCCGGTCGGGCCCGCCGGACGGCGCCCGCCTAGGCTATCGACCTGCCGCCCCCGCTGCCACGCGCACGGCCGCAGCGAGGCGCGCGCAAGGGGCCGGGCGTGCGCAGAAGCAGCCTTCATCCCCTTGCCGTGCGCCCGGTCGAGGGCTTAACTGCCGACTCGACCGCGTCCCTTCGGCTCGTCCGGCCCGGCCGCTCCCCGCCGCAGCGGCCCTCGCTGCCTTCCCCGTCGAACCCCCTCGAAAAGCCCATCCACGATCTCAGCGCCCCCAGGCGCCCCGATCATGCCTCCAGGAGCCCACATTTGGCCATCGACCAATCCCTCCTCGAAGAACTCTGCAACAAGACCCTCGACACGACCGACTTCCCCGAGCTCGGCGAACGGCATGTCGGGAAGGTGAGAGACAGCTACGTCCAGGACGACCGTCGCACCATCGTGGTCTCCGACCGCGTCAGTGCTTTCGACGTGGTGCTCGGGACGATTCCCCTCAAGGGCCAGGTGCTGAACCAGATGGCCGCCTTCTGGTTCCACAAGCTGGCCGACGTCGCCCCCAACCATCTCATCGACGTGCCGGATCCCTCCGTTTCGGTGGTGAAGAACTGCAGGATCCTTCCGGTGGAGTTCGTCTACCGCGGCTATCTCACGGGCTCGTCCAGCACCTCCATCTGGACCGCCTACGAACGCGGCGAGCGCAGCTACTGCGGGCACACGCTGCCCGAGGGCATGAAGCGCCACGAGGCCCTGCCCGAGGCACTGCTGACGCCGACCACGAAGGCCGAGCAGGGCGCGCACGACGAGCTGACGAGCAAGGCCGAGATCATCGCGAGCGGCACCATGAGCGAGGCCCTCTACGCCCGGGCCGAGGCGATCACCTCGCGCCTCTTCGCCGCAGGCAGCCACTTCGCCAAGGAGCGCGGGCTGATCCTCGTGGACACCAAGTACGAGCTCGGCCTGGATGAAGCGGGCGAGATCGTGGTGATCGACGAGATCCACACCCCGGACTCCTCGCGCTACTGGTATCTCGACAGCTACGACGAGGCGATGAGCGCGGGCAGGAGTCCCAAGGCCATCGACAAGGAGTACGTCCGGCTCTGGCTCGGCGAACGGGGCTACAAGGGCGAGGGCACGCCTCCCCAGCTGCCCACCGAGGTCCGCTGCGAGGCTGCCCGTCGCTACATCGCGGCCTTCGAGCAGGTCTCTGGCACCCGCTTCGAGCCCGATCTCGACGAGCCCGTCGCCCGGATCCGCCGCAACCTCGAGCTCTAGATCGTCCGTCTACGCCATCGCACAGGGTCGGATCGAGGAGGCGTTACGCGCGTTCCCGACGTTGCCCACGAGCCCCCCTCGATCGAGGCGGTTGGCGGACGCTTGCTCGCCTTCTCGGAGGCGCCGGAGACGGTCGAGGGCGAAGTCGACGACCTGCACACAGGGAACGAGGAGTACCGCCCAGAAGCGCCCTTCAAGGCCTGGGATGCCGGGGCGAACGACCAGGCCACCCTGCCCCCGAGGCTGAAATCGATGCCCGGAACGTTGATCGGCCGGGATGGGCTCGGCTGAGGAGGGTCCGAGAGGCGCGAAGCGCTCAGCTCACCTTGAGGTAGATGTAGCCCAGCATCATGTAGTACATCAGCGGCAGGCAGAGCAGGGGCGCGTCGATACGGTCGAGCACACCGCCCATCCCTGGAAGCAGCGCACCCGTGTCCTTGACGTCCGCATCCCGCTTGAGCAGTGACTCGACGAGATCGCCGATGATCCCGACGATGCAGAGCGCGATCCCGAAGGGGACCGCGAGCTCCCAGGGCATGATGTCTGCGTAGCCGGGCAGGAGGAAGTCGAAGATCAGCTTCGCGACCATGCCGGCCAGCGTGCCGACCAGGATTCCGCCCAATGCCCCTTCCAGGCTCTTGTTGGGCGAGATCTCCGGTGCCAGCTTGCGCCGCCCCCAGGCCTTGCCCGCGAAGTAGGCGCCGGCGTCGCAATTGATCGACACCGAGAGGGTGTAGATCATCAGGAAGATGCCGGTGCCGGGCACGACGCCGAGCGCCGCCAGGGCCTCTCCGTCGAGGTGCGAGAGCGCGGAGCTGCCGAAGAAGCGCAGCGAGACGGCGTGTGAGACCAGCCAGGCCACATAGAACACGCCGAAGAAAGTGCCCGAGATGCTCGCCAGCGCCTCGGTGATCTGCGCCTTGCGCAGCTGCGCGACCATGGCGGCCAGGAGCGAGAGCGTCATCAGCAGCGTTGCCTGGTAGACCGTGCCCCAATAGGCCACCGCGATGACCGCCGCTCCGAAGCCCAGGCCGACCCCCACCAACGGGCGGGCGCCCTTGTCCTCGATCAGCTTGTAGAACTCGTGCTGCGCCAGCAGACCGAAGGCCAGCACGACGCCCAGATAGGGCAGCCCACCGTGGAAGATCACCCACAGGACCACGGGCACCAGCACCGCCGCCGTGCCGACGCGCGCGGGCAGGTCGCTGCGCTCCTTCACGGGCTCCTTGGCCGGCCGCGGCGTCGGCGGTGACGGATGCAGGGGCTCGGGCTCGTGCTCGTGCTCGGGGATCGGTTTGGATTCGGCTCCGCTCACGGCTGGGAGTAAACACGGAAAGGCGTGGCGGCGCTAGCGCTCGCCGCCACACGAAGGCACTCCCGCCGCTGCTGGTCCGCCTGCGCGCCCGGGCGCGCGGCCACTGGGCCCGGACCCTCTGACTCTCCGTCGAAGGGCCTTTCCACGGGCGCTCTCGCGACCCGCGAGCGCCGCCATTCAGCGCCCCGTGTGGCCGAAGCCGCCGGCGCCGCGATCGGTCTCGTCGAGCGCATCCACCAGCTCGAAGCGGAAGGGCTCCACGCGGGCCACGACGATCTGCGCGATGCGCTCGCCGCGCTTCACGGTGAAGGGCTCGTGGCCGCCGTTGGCCAGGATCACCTTGATCTCACCACGGTAGTCGGAGTCGATGGTGCCCGGTGCGTTGGGCAGGGTGATGCCGTGCTTCAGGGCGAGCCCGCTGCGCGGACGCACCTGCGCCTCGAAGCCAGCGGGCAGCGCGATGGCGAAGCCCGTCGGGACGACGGCGCGATCACCGGGCGCGATGAGCAGCTCGCCCTGCACCGCCGCGCACAGATCCGCGCCGGCCGAGCCTGGGGTCGCGAGCCGCGGAACGGCGAGGCCCTCGCCGCCCGGCATCCGCTTGATGGCAATGGAAAGGGCGGGCGGCTCCTGGCCACCCGCCCCGTCCGACTCACTCACGAGCCGTAGCCCTCGTCGCATGCTCGAGGGCCCGGGTGATCATGCCTCGGCCTCGTCGCTCTCGTCGCTCTCCGAGTCGGCCTCGCGCGCCGCGAGCTCGGCGATCGCCTCCTTGCGCGACAGGCGGATGCGGCCCGCCGGATCGATGTCGATGCACTTGGCCATCACCTCGTCGCCCTCGCTGAGGACGTCGGTCACGTTGTCCACGCGGCCCTCCGCGAGATGACTGATGTGGATCAGGCCATCCGTGCCCGGGAAGATCTCCGCGAACGCACCGAAGTCCGCCACGCGCTTCACCTTCGCGAGGTAGATCCGACCGATCTCCGCCTCCTGGGTCAGCTCGTCGACCATGGCCATGGCCTGCTCGACGCTGGGCCCGTTGGGGCCGAAGACCGAGACGCGCCCACTGTCCTCGACGTCGATCTTCGCGCCGGTCGTCTCCTGGATGGCGCGGATCACCTTGCCACCGGGCCCGATGATATCGCGGATGCGATCGGGCTTGACGAAGAGCACCTCGAGCCGCGGGGCGAACTCGTGCAGCTCCGTACGAGGCTTGAGCCCCCCGAGCGCCACATCCGTCTCCTCGCTCATACGCGAGAGGATGTGCAGTCGACCGTCGCGCGCCTGGGCCATGGCAGTCTCCATGATCTCCCAGTCGATCTCCTTGACCTTGATGTCCATCTGCAGGGCGGTGATGCCCTCCGCCGTGCCCGCCACCTTGAAGTCCATGTCACCCAGATGATCCTCGTCGCCGAGGATGTCCGAGAGGATCACTGTGCGCTCGCCATCGGTGATCAGACCCATGGCGATGCCCGCCACCGGTGCCTTCAGCGGCACGCCCGCGTCGAGCAGCGAGAGGGTCGAGCCACAGACCGCCGCCATCGACGACGAGCCGTTGGACTCGAGGGTCTCGCTGACGACTCGGATCGTATACGGGAAGTCCTCGTGCTCGGGCAGCACAGGCGTGATCGCCCGGGCGGCGAGCGCGCCATGACCCACCTCCCGCCGTCCCGGCCCGCGCAGCGGCCGGGCCTCGCCGACCGAGAAGGGCGGGAAGTTGTAGTGCAGCATGAAGGTCTTCTTGAAGCGACCGCTCATGTTGTCGATGGTCTGCTCGTCGAAGCCGCTGCCCAGAGTGGCACTCACGATGGCTTGCGTCTCGCCCCGGGTGAAGAGCGCGACGCCGTGAGGGCGCGGCACGGTGCGCACCTCGCACGCGATCTGGCGCACGTCGGTGCTCTTGCGGCCGTCGATGCGCTCGCCCGTGTCGAGCACGCGATCGCGCATCAGCTCCGCGCCGAGATCGTGGAGGATGTGCCCGACCTGGCCGCGCAGCTTGCCGAGGCCATCTCGGCGCGACTCCCACTCGGCCAGCGTCGTGGCCTCGACCTTCTGATCCATGTAGCCGCGGACGTACTCTTCGAGGATCTCCTTCTCGATGGCCCTCACGGCCCCATTGCGCTCGTGCTTGCCCTTGATCTGAAAAGCCTCGGAGAGCCGCTGCTCGGCCTTCCCGCGGACCTCGCTACAGAGCTCCGAGAGATCCTCGGGCTCGGGCGGAACGATCTTCTCCTTGCCGACCTTCTCCCGGAAGCCCTCGATGGTGTCGATGATCTTCAGGATCTCCTGGTGGGCATGCTTGAGGGTCGCCAGCATCTCCTCTTCCGGAACCTGCTTGGCGCCACCCTCCACCATGACGATGGACTGGCGGTTGCCGGCGACGATCAGCTCGATGTCCGCAGTCTCGAGCGACTCGATGTTCGGGTTGATCTGGTACTCGCCGTCGACCCGAGCGATCCGCACGGCACCGATCGGCCCGAGGAAGGGAATCTCGGAGATCGAGAGGGCCGCCGAGGCGCCGATGAAGGCGCACATGTCGGCGCTGTTCTCACCGTCCGCCGAGAGCACCGTGGCGGTCACCTGGGTGTCGTCGTTGTAGCCGTCCGCGAAGAGCGGACGGATCGAGCGATCGATGAAGCGCGAGACGAGAACCTCGCCATCGGACAGCCGCCCTTCGCGCTTGAAGAAGCCGCCCGGGATCTTGCCCGCCGCGGCGAACTTCTCGACGAAGTCCACGGTCAGGGGAAAGAAGTCGATGCCCGGTCGCGGGGCCGAGTGCACGGCGGTCACGAGCACGGATGTGTCGCCATAGGTGACGAGGCAGGCGCCTGCGGCCTGCTTGGCGACGCGCCCGGTCTCGAGCGTCATCGTGCGACCGCCCACCTCCATGGACACGGTCGTCGGTTCGAACCAATATGAAGCCATCTTCGTATTTCCTCTCATCATCTGATCATTCGATCATTTCATCGTTGGACGCGTCCGGTGCGCAGCCCTGTGGCTTCGGCACCGAACCGGCCGGATCCGCGCGGCAGAGAGGAGAGCTCGGAGTGGAATGCAGGATCACCCATAGGCGAAACCATCGAAGGATTCGCATATGACCGACTCCCGCACTCCACTGCGACCTGGCCACGCGAAGCACGCGCCCGGCACTCGCCGAGCCTCGGGTCTCGCACGGCCCGCTCCAGTGATGCCCCTGGATCCGGGCTTGGAAGTTCAGTCTTGCTGGCGGTCGGTGCCAGCGTTCGCGCTCGCGCCGACCGCTTCGATCAAACGCTCATTCAAACGTCCAGCCGCGGGGCCCCCACTCCCTCGGCCGGGCCGCTGCTACCGACGGAGACCGAGGCTGGAGATCAGCTCCTGATAGGCCTCGAGGTCGGTGCGCTTGAGATAGTCGAGAAGGCGGCGACGCTTGGACACGACGCGCATCAGCCCGCGGCGCGAGTGATGATCCTTCTTGTGGGTCTTGAAGTGCTCGGAGAGCTCGGTGAGCCGCTCGGTCAGCAGCGCGATCTGCACCTGGGGCGAGCCCGTGTCCGTGGGGTGCTGGCGATAGGCCTCGATCGCATTCTTCTTCTTCTCACCCGAAATCAAGGTCGTACCCTTTCGTTTCGTTCTCTTCGTTCCTGTCACGCTGCTGCGTGAACGGCTCTTCTGTCTCGTCGTGATCGTCGGTGGAGACTCGTCGAAATCGTTCGGCCATCAATCCGCGGGAATCCGCGGGACGGGCAGCGGTGCACCCCGTCCCGGGCGGGTGCTCCGAGGCGCCTCGTCTCCGGACGCCGGATTCATGGATGAGCTGCTCAGATGTGTCGCGGCCACTCCTGTGCCGGCCGCGAATCTATTCGGATCCTGTCAACGAGCCTGCCCTGTGATGGAGGCGTTCGTCGGGCCGGCAGAACGAAC
>CAZQMY010000258.1:0-8524 GCA_964594405.1 uncultured Spirochaetaceae bacterium
GCGGCGACGAGCCCGCGCACGGCGTCGAATCGATCCGGATCGAGCTCGACCTTCGCGGCTCCGCAAGGACGCATCGGGATTCGGGGGGAGGGTCATCATAGCGGTCGCCCGACCGGTGTCATCGCAGATGGAATGAACTGATAAGCTCGGCCTCCATGACGCATCCGGCGGGCGTAGGATCGAGGTGGGCGCTGCCCGCGCTCTTCGCGCTGGCCCTGCTGCTCCGCACCTTCGGCGCTGGAATCCCGCTCGAGCGCGACGAGGGCGAGTACGCCTACATCGCCTGGCGTTGGCTCGACGGGCATGTGCCCTACGCCGACAGCTTCGATCAGAAGCCACCGGCCGTCTTCGTCGTCTACGCGGCGATCCTGCTCGCACTGGGCGACTCTCCGAGCGCGATCCGCTGGGGGATGCAGATCTTCACGCTCGGCACGATGGCGGCGCTCTACGCCTTCGCCCGGTCGCGCCATGGGGGCGTCGTCGCCGCGCTCGCCGCCGGCCTGTTCGTCGTGGCGACCAGCGGGCCCGCGATGCTCGCCCATGCGGCCAATACCGAGATCTTCGCGCTGCTGCCGCTGGTGTCGGGCATGCTGCTGGCCGAGCGCGCTTCGTCACGAGGCGGCCTCGTGGACGCGCTCGGGGTGGGGATCTGCGCGGCATGGGCGCTGCTCTTCAAATGGGTGACCGCGCCGATGGTGCTCTTCTCGGCGATCTGGGTGCTGCGCGCGCGGCCCGTCGAGGCGCAGCGTGCCGGCCGGCTTGCGCTGACGATGGTGCTGGGCGGCGCGCTCGGGTTGGCGCCGGTGCTCGCCTACTTCGCGGGGCAGGGGGCGCTCGGTGCGCTGGTGGAAGCGACGCTGGTCTACAACGCCGAGTACGCCACGCGCGTGCCCTTCGCCCTCTACCCCCAGGTCTTCATGCTGCGCGTCGGCCAGTGGCTGCCCGCGTTCTGGCCGATCCTCGGGCTGGCGCTGGTCTCGCTCTCGGGAAAGGGCGTGCCTCGGAGCGCGGAGCAGGGGGTCGGCAGGCTCTGGGGCTGGCTCGCGGCGGCCTTCCTCGCTGCGGCGAGCAGCGGATACTTCCGGCCGCACTACTTCATCCTCATCCTTCCTCCGATCTGCCTGCTCGCGGCCATCGGCGCCGAACGGCTGCTGGCACGGCTCGCGCCGCCCGGGCGTCGCGTCGCTCTCGCACCCTTCGCCCTGCTCGCCTTCGTCCTGCTCAACGTGTTCGCCAGCGCCCCGTGGTACTTCGCCGGGGCCTCGCCCGAAGAGAAGGCGCGCCGAATCTACGGCTGGAATCCCTTCCCCGAATCCCGCGAGATCGCCGAGGCCGTCGCCGCGCTCTCTGCACCCGGCGACGAGGTCTTCGTCTTCGGAAGCGAGCCCCAGATCCTCTTCCACGCCCGCCGCCCCAGTGCCTCGCACACCATCTATGCTTATCCCTGGACGGGGAGCGGGGCACGCTCGGAGCGCGTCCAGCGCGAGATCCTCGCCGCGCTGCGTGAGCGTCCGCCCCGGGTGATCGTGGCCGTGCTCATCGAGGACTCGCTGGCCGAGCAGGTGGATACGCCGGCGATCCTGCACCGGGGCCTCGCCGAGCTCGTGCGCGCTGGATACCGGCCCGTTGCCTATCTGCGGCAGTACCGCGACCAGCCCTCGCGTCTGCGTCGGGACGCAGCTGCGCTGCGGCGGCTCGCCGATGGGCGAAGCTTCGTCGACCGCGCGGGGGCGCCGCAGATCGTGATCTATGCGCGGCGCGACGAGGGGGGCGCATGGGATAAGCTGCGGTGATGGATGGGATGGCCGCGAGAAGCGAGACGGGCGATCGTCGCGTCTGGATTGCGGTCTTCGTGTCCTTCGCCGCTACCGCTCTGCTCGTCTACTGGCCCGCGCTCGGCGCGTTCTTCTATTCGGACGACACGCACTACCTGGTCTACAACGAGTACGTCCAGGATCTCTCCTGGAGCAATCTGGCCGACATCATGAACCCCACCGGTGCAGTGGCCATGATGACGCAGAACTATGCGCCCATGCATCTGCTCGGGCACGGCTTTGCCTATCAGCTCTTCGGTCTCGAGCCGCTGCCCCACCACCTGCTCAACGTCTTCCTTCATGCGCTGGGTTCGACGATGCTCGCCGGGCTCTTCAAGGCCTGGGGTGCCCCGCGCCCCGCCGCGATCCTCGGCGGAGCGCTCTTCCTCGTCCATCCGGTCAACGTCGAGGCCGTCGCGTGGATTTCGCAGCTCAAGACCGATCTCGCGTTCTGCTTTGCGGTCGGTGCGCTGCACCTCCGGCGACGATCTCCCGGCGCGGCCACGCTGCTCTTCGCGCTGGCGCTGCTCACCAAGGCGCTCGCCGCCTTCGCGCTTCCGGTGGCCGCGCTCTTCGCCTGGATCGAGCAGGCGGGGCGCGCTGGCCGGGAGCCCACGGTGGAAGCGCGGCGGGCCTGGTGGGTGATCGGTGGCTGGGCCGCCGTCTTCGTCGTGTACACCGTGCTCGAGTTTCCGCTCTTTGCCATCACCAACGCCAACGCGCCGCCTCTCCATCCCGAGCTCTGGGGCAACGTGCGGGCAATCATCGCGGTGGCGGGCCGCTATCTCGACATGGCGCTCACCTCGCGCGGCCTCTCGGCCTTCCACGAGGCGCCCGCCGTCGAGGGCTGGCTCGATCCGCTCGTGATCGCTTCGATATCCGCCCTCTCGGTGCTGGCGGTCCGCATGACGCAGCAGCTGGCGGCGCGTCGCGTCGAGGGCGTGTTCTGGGCCTGGGCCACCATCAGCTTCGGGCCGGTCTGCCAGGTCTTCCCCTTCCTCTATCCCATGGGCGATCGCTACCTCTACTTCGTCCTGCCGGGGCTGATCGGAGGCGCGCTCTTCGCCGGCCTGGACCTGCTCGATCGGAAGGGCTCGCCGCCGATGCGCAGGGCAGCCGGGCTGCTGGCCGCCGTCTACGTGGCCGGCCTCGGCCTCCACGCCCACCATCGCGCGACGATCTGGAGTGACCCCGCCCAGGTGGATGCCGAAGCGGTGACGAACTATCCCGAGGGTCTGCTCGCGGCGATCATCGGGGCTCAGCGAGCGGCGAGGGCCGGCGACGCAGATGAGGCGGTGCGCCTCCTCGAGCGGAGCATCGCCCGAGGCAATCAACACTTCTGGTCGCTGCAGAGCGAGACGCTCTGGGATCCGGTCCGGGACGACCCGGGCTTCCAGCGCGTGATCCGTACCATGGCCCGCTACTGGGTGGAGATCGAGCCTCGCTATACGCACGCGTCACAGATCGACCTGCGCGGCTTTGCCGAAGCGCACGAGGCGCTCGGAGACCTGGATGCTGCCGAGGGCCGCCTGGAGCGGGCGCTCGAGGTGGGCGGGCTGCGCGATGCGGACGTGCGTCAGCAGCTGATCAAGCTGCGCATCAAGAAGCGTCGGTTGGAGCGCGAGGCGCGCGAGGCTCCGGCTTCCTGAGACGGGCCCGATGGGCGCGGGTCAGGACGAGTCGGAGGACGTCTCGGCCTGCTCGAAGACCAACGCGTTGCCGTCGGGATCACGACTGATCAGGCTCGGCGCGTCGGTCTCGCTCCTGAGCCAGACGGGTGACGTCAGCACGGGTGCGCTCGCGGCCTGCAGCGCCTGTCGGGGCTCGGCGAGGTCGGCGACGGAGAGCCGGATCGCCCTCAGGCCGAGCGCATCCGCGGGCGGTCCGGCGCGATTCGGGCAGGCCATCCTGGGCTGCCAGAGCTTGATGGTCGTCTCTCCGGCCAGGAAGCCGTAGCGCGTCACCTTCGAGGTGATCGGGGCGGGCTTCTCTTCCGGCAGGCCGAGGACGTCGCCGTAGAAGGCGCGGCTTCGCGCGGCGTCCGACACCGTGAGTCCGAGCTGGAGCTGCGGCGTCTCGCCCGTTTGCAGGGGGCCGATGAGCTCGAGCGTATTGCCCTCCGGATCGCGCGCGAAGGTCACCGGTCGCTGCCCGGGCAGATTGTCCGCGCGGGCGAGCTTGCGGCCGCTCGCTTCGATGCGGGCGAGGACATGGTCGAGGTCGGCCAGGAGCAGTGCGAGCACGCGGATGCCGAGCGCGTCGTAGACGCCGCGCTCGACGGCCGGTGGCGTGTCGGCGAGTGACACCAGGTGGAGCGAGTGGGCGCCGGCGCGGAGCGCCCGGCGTCGCACGCCGCCGGGCAGCGTCCGATCCGCCTCGCTCGCAAGACCGAGCACGTTCTCGTAGTAGGCGCCGACCCGGTCGAGATCCGCGCAGAGGATCGTCAGTCCCTGGGCGGGGCGGGCGAAGATCAAGACGAGAGCCGCCCTGCCGCCGCGCTCGCGCGTTCGGCCCGCGCCTCGAGCTCGGTCTCTGCTCTCAGTGCGGGCGCCTGGAGCTCGCTCAGCTCGCGATAGAGCCCGGGCTCGGTCCGAAGGCGATCGGGCGGGCCGTGGGCGCTCACGCGGCCGTTCTCGAGGACGACCAGCTGATCCGCCGACGCGACCGTGGCCAGACGGTGCGTGACGATCAGAACGGTGCAGCGGCCACGCATGTGCTCGATGGCTTCGTGCACGGTCCGCTCCGTGAGCGCGTCGAGCGCGCTCGTGGCCTCGTCGAAGATGAGCAGGGTGGGGGCGCGGAGCAGTGCCCGGGCGATGGTGATCCGCTGGCGCTGTCCGCCCGAGAGACGTGCGCCGAACTCGCCCACCTCCGTGTCGAGGCCCGCTTCGAGCGCGGCGCTGAACTCGTCCACGTGGGCCGCGCGCGCCGCGGCCTCCACCTCGGCATCGCCGGCGTCGGGGCGTCCGTAGCGGATGTTCTCGCGGATCGTGGCGTCGAAGAGGAAGGGCTCCTGCCCCACGATGGCGATGCGGGATCGGAGACTCGTGCGCGCGTACCGGTCCAGGGGGACGCCATCGAGCTCGATGCGGCCCGCACTCGGCTCG
This sequence comes from uncultured Spirochaetaceae bacterium, assembly GCA_964594405.1. GTDB lineage: Bacteria > Myxococcota_A > UBA9160 > UBA9160 > UBA4427 > CAZQMY01. The sequence continues at coordinate 4,922 of CAZQMY010000258.1, forward strand.
TGGAAGCGCATGAGGAGGTCGACGAAGCTGGTCTTGCCCGCGCCGGTCCGACCCACGATGCCCACCACCCGGCCGGCCGGGATCGAGAGATCGATGTCCTGCAACACCGTTCTGGCGTCCTCGCCCTCGCCGAGGACGAGGTGGACGCCGCAGAAGCGGATCTCGACCTCGACAGGCCCCAGGGGCAGCGCGTTCGGGGGATCGGCGGGCTCGGGCGCCCGATCGAGCACGGCGAAGAGGCGTTCGGCGCTCGAGAGGCACTCCATCAGCTTGGAGTGTCCCTTCGAGAGATTCTTGATGGGCTTGTAGGTGGTGGCGAGCACCGTCGCGAAGGCGGCCACGTCGCCGGTCGTCAGCCCGAAGCGCCCGTGCAGCACGAGCCACGCTCCGATCACCAGCATGGCAATGCCCGCGGCGCTGTTCAGCGCCTCGACCACCGCCCGCGAGAAGACGCGATCGAAGACCACGCGCAGGTCGCGGCGCAGCAGCCGGCGGGTCTCGCGGGCGAAGACCTCGGCCTCCATGGCCTCGCCGCCGAAGGCCTTGATCACTTTGATTCCACTCAGCACACGGAGCAGGCGGCTCGTCACCTGGCCGAGCTGCTCCTGGCGTCGGCGCGCACTCCTGCGGATCCGGCGACCGAAGATCGCGAGGACGCCCACGATCGAGGGCGCGGCCAGCAGCGAGATCGCCGTCAAGGGCACGCTGAGGAAGAGCAGCGTCGCCAGCCCGATCCCGATCATGGTGATCGAGACGAGGTACTCCTGGAGGACGAGCTTGAGCGCCTCGCGAGAAGCGTCGGCGTCGCTCTGGGCGCGGCTCAGCAGATCGCCGGTTCGCTCGCGCTGCAGGGTGTCGAGGGGGAGCTGGAGCAGCGTGCGGGCCAGGGCCTGCTTGAGGTCGATATTGATGCGGCCGAGGACGTACTCCGAGAGGTAGGCGCGGCCGAAGAGGGCAATGGGGCTGATGATCACGATGGCGAAAGCGGCGACGAGCAGGTCGCGGAAGACGGCGCGGATCGACGCCCGCGCGGGGTCGCCCGCCTCATGTGCCGCGCGGTCGGGGAGAGCGCGCTCGAGACCGCGGCTCAGCCAGTCGTCCGGGGGGGCCTCGCGGGGGTCGGCCGCGAAGAGGCCAGTGGGCGCAGCCGGGGCCTCGCCCTCGGCCACGGGGACCAGTATCCCGTCGAGCAGCGGCTTCATCAGATAGGCCCGCGCGAACCGGCCGGCCGCGAAGAGGAGCGTGAAGATCGCGACGGCAGCGAGCAGCGGCGCGTAGGGCCGCGCGAAGCCGAGCAGGCGCCACATGGGCCCGCGCGCTGCCCGGCTCGGCGCCTCGCTCTGCTCCCGCCGCGGCGTCATGCGTTCGATCCCCCCCCGATCACGATTCCCGGAGCGTCGCGACGCAGGGGCCTCCGGCGTCTAGCCGAGCTCCGCCGCCACGGCATCGCCCGCTCGCCAGCCCAGCATCAGATCTCCCTCGATGCCGAGACCGCCGATCTCCGCTCGGGGGAGACGATACACAGGGGGGCGCCCACTCACCCTCAGGTCGATCTCCGAGGGCCAGCCGGCGCCCGCCGGCGGATCCTCGAGGAAGAAGTCGTCGTCCCAGGTGGGGCGCCGCTGGGGGCGGCGCCTGATCTTGTCTTCCGAGAAGGGCATCAGGCCGCGCACCCGCGCCTCCATCTCGTCCTCGAGCGAGGCGATGGTGTCGCCCTCGCTGCGTGAACCGCTGAGCAGCCTCATCCGGGCGACGAGGTCGATCTCGGTGCTGCTGTCGGGATTGGCGAAGAGGCCGAGGGTCATGATCCGGCCGTCCAGACCGCCCCGATGCGCATCCTCCATCACGATCAGACGGGGGCCCATGCCACGCGGGACCACCTCCCGATGGACGGACAGGTGCAGACCTACGCTGCGCGCCCCCTCGTCTCCATCAAGCAGGAAGTCGGGCGTGGTCTCGTTGCTGAGGCGGTGGCGCAGGGGCGCCGCCGCGGCAGCGATGATCAGTGTGCGGCCAACCCAGAGCTCGCCCGTGTCCTCGACCTGGATGCCGGGCTGGCTGTCGACGGAGACGAGGCGGAATCGCCCGGCAACGCTTCGCAGCTCCCCATAGGTCGTCTCCACGCGACGGCGAAGCAGGCCGAGCAGCCACGGCGGGCCGTCGCCGAAGCCGGCCCCGCCGGCCAGCGCGCATCCCAGGAGTCGGGCGCGGGCCTCCGGACTCGGGCTGGCACTGGCGAGCTGGGCGAGGGCCGTGACCTGCGCATCGAGCACCGGTCTCAGGTCGTCCGGAGCCTCGGACTCGGTGCTACCGCGTGCGCGCGCGCTCGTCGCCCCGGTGCGCGGCAGGGTGAGGCGGCGGCCGATACGGACCAAGTCGCTCGTCATCAGCGCCCTTCGCTCCGCCTCGGCGGCCTCGGCCAGTGTGCGCACCAGGGCGCTGGCCTCAGCCTGCTCGGCCATCGCCCAGCTCACGAGCTCTTCGGCGGTGACACCGACATTGCCGATGTCGATGCGGAACTTGGGCGAGATCACCTGGTAGGCCACGCGCTCCGGAGCCACCCTGCGCTGATCGATGAGCGGGATGTTGAGTGAGCGCAGGGTCGTGGCCACCGCGCCGCCGTCGCGGGCGCCCGCCAGGAAGAAGGGCTCGCGCAGGACGGGATGCAGCGCTCGGGTCGCGTCCTCCTCCACGACCAGCACGCGATGGCCGGCGGCGCCGAGGCGAGCCGCGGCCACCAGGGCCGCTGTGCCGCTCCCCAGGATCAGGGCGTCCCAGCGGCGTGCGCGCAGTCGCCCTTGCTCGGAGGCGCCCGGCAGGCCGCCCATCAGCCGGCCCCGAGGAAGCCGGAGTCCAGGACGAGGGCGGGGTCGCCCACGTTCTTGCGCTCGATGACGCCGATGACATAGGCGCGCTCGCCGAGGGCCTTGAGCCGATCGGTCACGTCGTCCTGCTGCTCGCCGGGGATGGCGACGATCATCCCGATCCCGCAGTTGAAGACGCGGAGCATCTCGCTCTCGGGCAGCTCGGCGGCGCCCTGGATCCAGCCGTAGACCCCGGGTCGCGGCCAGCTCTCGGGGTCGATACGCGCGCGGACGCCGTTGGGGAGCACCCTGGGCACGTTGCCCTCGAAGCCGCCCCCCGTGATGTGGACCATGCCGTGCACGTCGAAGTCGCGGATGATGTTCAGCAGTGGCTTCACGTAGATGCGCGTCGGTGCCAGCAGGTCGCTCGCCAGGGTGTTCTTGCCACCCGGATACTCGCCGAAGAGCTCGAATCGGCCGGCGGCCAGCCCCTCATCGAGGACGCGCCGGACGAGAGAGTAGCCGTTGCTGTGAAAGCCGGAAGAGGCGATGCCGAGCAGCACGTCTCCATCACGGATGGTCGAGCCGTCGATGATGGCGTCGCGATCGACCACGCCGACCGAGAAGCCCACCATCTCGAGCTCACCGTCGGCGTACATGCCCGGCATGGTCGCCGTCTCGCCCCCGAGCAGCGCGCAGCCCGCGCGCTTGCAGCCTTCCGCGAGGCCGCGCAGGGCTTCCCCGGCGAGCTGCCGATCGAGCTTTCCCATGGCGAGATAGTCGAGGAAGATCACCGGCT
>CAZQMY010000259.1:0-8457 GCA_964594405.1 uncultured Spirochaetaceae bacterium
GACGTCACCAACACGGTGGGACCCTGCGGCGCGAACTTCGGCCAGTCGGAGTTCTAGACGGGACTCGAGCTCCCGCTGAGTCGGGAGGATCCCAGGGGGTCGGTCTCGTTCCGGCCCCCTTCTTTCTTTGCGTTTGCGCCTCCGCTGCGCTCAAGCCGCTGGTGAAGCCGGCCGATTCCAGAGGGCGCGACGCCGCCCGTGTTCGGACCCGGGCGATCGCGTGAAGTCGGGAGAGGGCGCAATGAACCACGGGAAGACGCGCAAGCTGGTGAGGTCGCAGGTGGAGCAGAGCCTCTTCCTCGCGCGCAATCGGGCCAGCCTGGTGGTGATCGAGGGCAGGGCGAGCGGCACCGAGTACGTGATCGAGGATCCCAGCATCACCATGGGGCGTGGACCCGGCGTGGATCTCGTCTTCGCGGACGATGCCATGTCCAGACGCCACGCGGCGCTCGAGCTCGGCGGCGAAGGCTTCGCCGTGCGCGACATGGGCAGCACCAACGGCATCAAGGTCAACGGCAGCCGGGTGACGGCGGCCGATCTCAAGCACGGTGATCGCATCGAGATGGGCGAGCACGTGCTGCAATACATCCTCGAACGGCGCGAGCGCGTGACGACCTACGAGCTGCCGGCAGAGTAGGTCGCGGCGTCACGCGGCGGCCTCAGCCGGCGCCATCGAAGAGCTCGCGGAAGCCCGAGGGCTCGTGGCGGCCGAGCACGAGCTGCTCGAGTACACCCGTTCCGACCCGCTCTCCCATCGTCACGCGGCAGACCTGCTGGATGTGGATGAAGCGGGGATCGAGCGGATCGACCTTCGCGGGCTCGATCACCTCGTAGCCCTCCGCGGCCTGACCCTTCCAGAGGCCATGGCCCCACTCGGGATTCAGATAGCCCAGGCCGTACATCTGGAACGTGCAGAGCGGTTCGAAGTCCAGCTCGAGGGGCTCGCTCGCGAAGGGCTCGAGACGGAGGGTGGCCCGCTGCGCTCGGCGCGTACCCGGCGACCAGTCGATGGCGTGGGCCACGTCCCGCACGGCCTCGATCTTCGATGTCTCGGTGGGCTCCACCGTATCGGTGGGCTGGGTGTTCGCGATCACGCCGTTGCGATGCCAGGGGCGCCCGGTGCCGTCCTCGTTGACGTCGAAGTGGGTACACACGTCGTCGAAGTTCACGGGGGCCCAGAGCCAGAAGAACTGCGGCTCGCCAGTGGGGGCGCCGGGCTCGCGGGGCCCCACGCCGCGAACGCCCCAGGAGCGGTCGCGGCAACCGAGATGGCGATCCGCGGAGATGGCGTGGCCGCGACCCTCGAGCTCGATGGTGCCCCGCCAGCTGCCGAACTGCGTGAGCCGCGTGCAATCCATCAAGACCTGGTGATCGACGCGATGTGTGAAGCGGGGCTCCTCGATGGGCGCGCTCCGCGCTTCGAAGGCGAGGTCCGCCCGCAGGCCCCTGTCGCGGGCATCGACGACGACCCGCAGCCGTCGCATGGGCTCTTCCACGACGACGGTGATCGGGCCACAGGTCAGCTCCCGTTCGCCGAGGAAGAAGCGCGACGCGTTGAGCACGTACTGTCGCCCATCGTGCAGGACATTGAAGGCGGCGTCCATGACACGGCGGTTGGGATAGAGACCCAAGGCGGCGGCGAAGAAGATCTCGCCGTCGGCGTCATAGCCATTGAAGAAGAACCGGTCGTAGAAGTTCTTGTCCGCGGTGTAGCTGTGGGCGAGGGGCTCCGGAGTCTGGTGGATGGGGTAGTCGTCCTGCCGGATCAGCATCGGGAATCCACCTTCAGGACCGCGTCATGGCGTGAAAGAAGTCCCGGGTCTGGCTGCGCGTATGCTCGAGATCACCGGAGTTGTCGATGACGTGGGTGGCCAGCGCCTTCTTCTCGTCGATGGGCATCTGGGCGGCCACGCGTCGCTCGGCCTCGGCGCGATCGCATTCGTCGCGGCTCATGGTGCGCTCGATCTGGATCTCGCGGGGCACCCAGACCAGCACCGTGGCGTCGTACTTCATGACGGAAGCGCTTCCGGTTCCGCCGCGCTGCCCCTCGAAGAGCAGTGGGATGTCGAGCACCACCATCGGCGCCCGACCCTCTACGCCTTCCTGCGTCCGGCGCATCATCTCGGCGATCACCGGCGGGTGCGTCAGCCGACCGAGTCGACCGCGCGCCTCGGCGTCGCGGAAGACGATGGCGCCGAGCGCCTCGCGATCCAGCGCGCCGTCCGGCCGGATGAGTTCGGGACCGAAGGCCTCCGCGATCTCGGCCAGCAGAGGCGTGCCGGGCGCCTGCAGCTCGTGAACGATCGCGTCGGCGTCGACGATGTGCGCGCCGAGGGTGCCGAGGATGCGGGTCACGGTGCTCTTCCCCGAGCCGATCCCGCCAGAGAGTCCGATGATGCTCGTCATGTCGAGAGCATCGCAAGCGCGGGCCCGGCTCTCAAGCGCGTGGGCCGGCCGCGCCGCGCCGCACGCGCTAGAGCTGAGCGCCGTCTTCCGGGTCGGTCTCGGGCTCGGCGGCCACCACGCAGTTCTTGCCCATGGCCTTGGCGCGGTAGAGCGCGCGATCGGCCTCACGGAAGAAGAGCTTCCGGTCACCGCGAAACTGTGCCACCCCGCAGGAGAGCGTCACGGTGATGGCGCGATAGGTGTCGTCGACGATCTGCGGTGAGTTCTCGGCGGACATCCGGATCTTCTCGGCCAGCGAGACGGCCCCTTCGAGGTTGGTGCCCGGCGTGAGGATCACGAACTCCTCGCCCCCATAGCGCGCGAGCAGATCGCTCTCGCGGACGTTGTCGTTCATGAGCCGGGCCATCCGCACCAGCACCTCATCGCCCGCGGCATGACCGTGCCGGTCGTTCAGCTTCTTGAAGTCATCGAGATCGAGGAGGATCATCGAGAGGTCCTCGCCCGTCCGCGAGAGCCGCTTGATCTCGCGGGTCAGGTGATCCTGGAAGTAGCGGTGATTGTGGAGCTTGGTGAGGCCGTCCGTGATCGAGAGCTGGGCCAGGACCTCGTTGGCGCTCTGCAGCTCTTCGTTCTGTTCGGTGAGCCGCTCGCGGTCCTCCTCGAGCTCTCGCTGGCTATCGCGCAGCTTTCGCATCATGTCGTTGAACGCGCGGGTCAGGAGCCCGATCTCGTCATTGCTGCGGCGCATGGGGATGTCGTGATCGATGTCGCCGCGGGAGACGCGGAGTGCGCCTTCGGAGAGCGCTTCGATGGGCTGCATGATGGTCGCGGTGATCTTGTACGCCAGGAAGCTGAAGGCGAGGATGATCACGAGGTATTAGAAGAAGTTGCGTGCCTCCACCGAGAGGACGGGAGCGAAGACTTCCTCGAAGGGCGCCTCTACGACGAGCATCCAGCGCCCATCGATCAGCGGATGGCCCAGCGCGAGCACGTGCTCGCCATCCTGCCGGGTGTACTCGAGCAGGCCCTCGTCGGCGCCGAGGCGGCTGAGCGGGAAAGGGAGATCCGGGCGCGGCGCGATGGGGGAAGCGGCGATTCGGAGGCCGTCCGCGCTGAGCAGGGCAAGCTGTCCGGGCGCGCGGGCGTCCTCTGGCGTGAGATGGGCGATCACGCCCTCGCGATCGAAGACCGCGAGCACCAGGGCGGGCGAAGACGCGGCCCGCTCGGGCTCGCCGAGCGCCACCGCCGAGACGATCGCCGGCTGGCCACTCGGGCCGGGCAGCGCGAGGAAACGCGCGTCGAGCAGGGACGGCGGCGGCACCTCGGCGAGTCGCTCGGCCAGCCAGGCGGGCTCATGGGCCCCGGCGATGGCGGTGACGCGGCCCGTCGGATCCACATGCGCCACTGCGATCAGGCCGCCGTTCCCGACGAGCAGGGTGGCCAGCTCCGCATCGGCCCGGGCACCACTCCGATGGCGGAGCAGGGCAGGCCGCGTCCGCACTGCTTCCAGCAAGCGCGTACGGCTCTCGAAGAGCCATTGCTCCAGCGCGTGCGCTCGTCGCTCGAGGAGAGCGGGAAACCGGGCCTCGATCCCCTCACGGAGGTGGGAGTGGATGGCGTGGATCGATATCCAGCTCACGACCAGAGCCGTCAGGAAGGTCGAGAGGAATACGAAGAAGATGACGCGCGTGGAGATGCTGTTGAGAGGGGGCCTACCCGCAGGGCCAATGGGCTCTCGTGCGTGATTGGGACGGGACGATTCTTCGGCCATGACCACACCGGCGTAAGGTCTGTTCGCCATCGACCGGTCGAGGGGTCGCCTTGAAGGCCGCGGTGGATTTCCGCGGGACTTCCGGGAACTTGTCCGAGGCTCTAACGAGAATCGGGTCCCCGGAGGACCATCTCGGGGCTCTGCTCATAACTGCGCGTCCCAAAAAGAAAAAAAGCTGCCGGCGGGTTTGCACGGAACCCGCCCTCGGATATATTGCGTCAGCGATTTCAGGGGGTTAGGAGGATTTCCGCGATCCTCCCCGGCGCCGATGCTGGGACACCCGTGCAACCACCAGCCAACCGAGGCGCCCGCACCGCCAATGGCGAATCCCGAGCAGACATCGTCGAGCCGTCCCGACAGTGGCGGCGACCCGGAGCTCGATCGCGAGCTCCAGGCACTCCGCAAGGCCATCGATGCGGTGGATCTTCGCCTGCTGGATCTGCTCAACGAGCGCGCCGAGCTGGTGCGGCGTGTGGGCGATGTCAAGCAGGGCGGTCGACGAAGCCCGGTGTACGTGGGGAGTCGGGAGCGGGATCTGGTCGCGGCTCTCGTGAGTCGAAACCCCGGCCCTTTTCCCGATGAGGCGATCCGGCCGGTCTTCCGCGAGATCATCTCGGCCACGCGATCCCTGGAAGAGCGCGTCCGTGTCGCCTACCTCGGACCCGAAGGCACCTTCAGCCATCAAGCCGTCGTCTCCCAGTTCGGCTCCCTGGTCGATCTGATGCCGCTCCGGCACATGAGCGACATCTTCGCGACCACGGAGAAGGGTGATGCCCACTTCGGCGTGATCCCGGTGGAGAACACCATCGAGGGTGCCATCAACCTCACATACGATGGGCTGATGGAGAGCGAGGTGACCATCTGCGGCGAGGTGATGGTGGAGGTCTCGCAGAACCTGCTCTCGAAGAGCGGCCTGCTCTCGGACATCGAGGTCGTCGCTTCGCATCCGCAGGGCGTGGCGCAATGCCGTTCATGGCTGAAGGACAACCTGCGCGACGTGGACGTTCGTGAGACCCCGAGCACGGCGGCGGCTGCGCAGCTGGCCGCAGAGGACGCCAGGGTGGCCGCGATCGGAAGCGAGATCGCGGCCGACGCGTACGGACTCCGGTTCGTGGCACGCGGCATCGAGGACCATCGGGGCAACACGACACGCTTCCTCGTGCTCGGGAAGGCGATGCCGGCGCCCAGCGGCAACGATCTGACCTCGGCCGCCTTCACCGTGCGTCGCGATCAGGCCGGTGCGCTCTTCCAGCTCCTGGAGCCCTTCGCGCGCCACGGCGTCAACCTCACGGCAGTGCAGTCGCGACCCATGAAGGGCAAGCCGTGGGAGTACATCTTCTTCATCGACCTCGAAGGGCATCAGGACGACGAAGAGGTGGGCAAGGCACTCGACGAAGCGGCGGCCTACGCCCACTCGTACAAGATCCTCGGTTCATTCCCGCGCGCCGGCAAGGCGCGCAAGCCGCTCGGGCGACGCGACTAGAGCGCTCGGCGCGGCAGGCATCCAGACCATGGCACTCGACGACCTCATCAACGAACACATCCGCGGCCTCGCACCCTACGAGCCCGGCAAGCCGATGGAGGAGCTCGAACGCGAGCTCGGCATCAGCGAGTCGGTGAAGCTCGCCTCCAACGAGAACCCGCTCGGCCCCTCACCGAGGGCCGTCGAGGCGATGCGGCTCTGTGCCGATCAGATCCATCGCTATCCCGATGGCGCGAGCTTCAAGCTGCGCACGGCCCTGGCCGGTCGACTGGACGTGGCCGAGAGCCAGCTGATCTTCGGCTGCGGGGGCGACGAGGTCCTCGAGCTGATGGCCAAGACGCTCCTCGCGCCGGGCGATGAGGTCGTCTTCGGCTGGCCGTCGTTCGCCATGTACCCGATCGTGGTGCGCGGAATGGGCGCGACGCCGGTCCAGGTTCCGCTGGACGCTGACCTGGTGTTGGATCTCGGCGGGATCCTCGGTGCCATCACGGAGCGCACCAAGCTCGTCTTCCTCTGCAATCCGAACAATCCCACCGGGACGAGCTTCGGCCGGGAGGCGTTCGCGAGCTTCGCGCGCGAGCTGCCCGACGACGTCGTCCTCTGCGTCGACGAGGCCTACCGCGAGTTCGTGCGACGCGACGACTTCCCGGACAGCATCGCCTTGACGCGCGAGCGCCCGGGCACCCTGGTCCTCCGCACCTTCTCGAAGATCTACGGCCTGGCGGGCATGCGCGTCGGCTACGGCGTCGGCGATACCGGGCTCGTCGGCTACCTGGAGCGGGCGCGCCATCCCTTCAACGTGAATCGGATGGCCGAGGTCGCCGCTCTGGCGGCGCTCGACGATCAGGAGCACGCGGACAAGACATACGAGATGAACGCGGAGGGGATCGAGTTCCTGACCGCCGAGCTGAAGGCCATGGGCCATCGCGTGTGGCCGACGGACGCGAACTTCCTGCTCGTCCAGATCGGTCCCGGCTACTACGAGAAGCTGCTGCGGCATGGCGTGATCGTGCGGCCCATGAATGGCTTCGGGCTCCCTGAGCACCTGCGCATCTCCATCGGTACGCCCAGCGAGAATCAGACGTTCGTCAAGGCCTTGCAGGCGATCGCAGAGGAGGGCGAGTGAGTAGCCCGCGATTCCAGCGCATCGCGATCCTCGGCCTCGGCCTGCTGGGAGGCTCCGTGGCCCTCGCCGCGCGCCGCGCTGGCGTGGCCCGCACGGTGGTCGCCGCGGGGCGTCGGCCGGCGCCCTTGCAGCGTGCACGCGATCGAGGCGTGGTCGACGACGTCGCGGACGTCCGGGGCGCCGTCGCGGGGGCGGATCTGGTCGTGCTCGCCACGCCGGTGGGGGTGATGGCGCGCGTCCTCGAGGAGGCCGCGCCCGCCCTGGCGCCCGGCGTGCTGGTCACGGACGTGGGCAGCGTGAAGGGGATGCTCGCGGATCGGTTGACGGGCCTGCTCCCGGCGGGCACACACTACGTGGGCGCGCACCCGATGGCTGGGAGTCACGAGGTCGGCGTCGATCACGCGAGGGCGGATCTCTTCGAGGGGGCGCGCTGCGTGATCACCGCCGGTGCGGACACCGATCCGGAGGCCCGTGCGCGCGTCGCCGCGTTCTGGTCGGCGCTCGGCGCCGACGTCGTCGAGCGGGATCCCGACGAGCACGACGAGCAGGTGGCCTGGGTGAGCCACGTGCCCCACGCCGTGGCCTTTGCCTACGCGCACGCGCTGGCCGGGGCGCCGCGATGCTCGGGCGAGATCGCGGGCGGGGGCTTTCGCGACTTCACGCGCATCGCGCGCAGCGATGTAGCGCTCTGGAGCGAGATCCTCGAGGCGAACCGGAAGGCGGTGTCGGGGCCGCTGCAGCGCGTCGCGCGCTCGCTGACCGAGCTGGCCGCCGCCATCGAGGCGGGGGACTCCGAGGCCATCGAAAGCTTTCTCTCGTCGGCGAACGAGCAGCTCGCGGAGGCCCACGCCATGGCGCCCTTCGGCGGCTCGGACGGCGACGGTGAAAACGCCCGATCCGGGGGCGCAATCCCGGAAATCCAGGCCGGTCCAGAGAGACCGGCTACCCCTAGGAGTGTCGTAAAGACTCATGAGTGAAACAACCAACCAGAGTGCGGCGGAGCCGACTTTCGCCCAACTCTTCAGCCAGGGCCCGAGTGCGATCAAGGAAGGCGAGATCGCCAGGGGCAAGGTCCTCTCCATCGACGACGATTACGTTCAGGTGGATGTGGGCTTCAAGTCGGAAGGACTCGTGCAAGCGTGGGAATTCATGGACGAAGACGGGACCATGCTGGTCGACGTCGGGGACATGGTCGAAGTGCTCGTGGAGGAGTCCGAGGACGAGGATGGCCGAATCGTTCTCTCGAAGGAGAAAGCCGAGCGTCTCAAGGTCTGGGACGAAATCAGCAACGCCTTCGACAATGACGATCCGGTCGAGGGAACCATCGTATCCAGGGTGAAGGGCGGCCTTTCCGTGGACATCGGTGTGAAGGCGTTCCTGCCCGGGTCCCAGGTGGATCTGCGCCCCGTGCGCAACCTCGAGGGGCTGATCGGCAAGAAGGCGAGCTTCAAGATCATCAAGTTCAACAAGCGACGCGGGAACATCGTACTCTCGCGGCGGGCTCTGCTCGAGACGGAGCGGCGGAAGCTGCGTGAGACCACGCTGGCGACGCTGCAGGCCGGACAGATCCTGGACGGCGTGCTCAAGAACCTCACCGACTACGGCGCGTTCATCGATCTCGGTGGAATCGACGGCCAGCTCCACATCACGGACATGACGTGGGGCCGCATC
>CAZQMY010000260.1:0-8444 GCA_964594405.1 uncultured Spirochaetaceae bacterium
TCTCCGCTCCCTTCGGCGGCTACCGCCAATCGGGAAACGGGCGGGAATGGGGACGGGAAGGATTCGAGGAGTTCCTCGAGACGAAGGCGATCATGGGGTGGTCGGCTGCCTGAGTCATCCAAGACGTTTCGTCGGGGCTGCCTGGAGTCGTTGCCGCGCGCTTCATCGGCGCGGGGCGACGCACATCCATGGACCCCACTCGGGACTCTTGGCGGTCCGGCGTGCGTACGGCGCTCGTGTGACTGATTGCGACCTGCGACCAAGTCGGCATCGGCGTGAGACCCGTCGACACGTGCAGAAGGAGCGGCGATCACAGGAGATCACCCGGGATCAAGGAGGATGGAGAGGGATCGATTCCGCTTGCATCCAGGCCACTCGGAACAGTCTCGAAGTTGTTGGAATCATTCGATCAATCCGCCACGCCCCGAAACGTCTTTCAAGACCGCTGCCGAAGGCCGCTCGGCCACCTCTCCGTGTCGGGAATCAGCAGACGAGCGCTTCGCTGAGAGCCGTGATGCAAGCAGGCCGAGCTCAACGGGGGAGGCTGTGCAGGCGAAGAGAAGACCGCCACTTCGGCCTTGTCGATCTGCCCGGAGGCGACGCCGTCGAAGAGGTCGTAGAGCAGGTCAGGACCTGCGTCGAGCCGCTGGCCGTTCAGGCCAAGGAAGACGAGCGCGCAGATCGACGCCGTGCGCTCGTTGCCATCCACGAATGGATGATTGCGCGCGAGATGGAAGAGATAGGCGGCGGCCATCTCGAACACGTTCGCGTGTACATGTTCGTCGCTGTAGCTCGTTGCGGGCATCGCGATCGCGGACTGGAGCAGGGCCAGATCCCGGAGGCCGGTCGCGCCTCTGTACCTACGGATCTGGTCGGCGTGCAGCGCAAGGACCTCGTCGAGTGTCACGAACTCCGGATCGCTCACTCGGCCAGTCGGCGGAAGACGCCACCGGACTGCTCATGAGCCTCGCCGACGAGCCCGGCGGCGCGCTTGCTGCGCCGGGGATCCCGCACGGGCGTGATGACGAGGACGTCTCCGTCGGTCGAGAGCTCGAGCTCGGTGTCGACGTCGACCTCGAGCGCCCCCAGGAGCGACTTGTCGATCACCTGCGCGAGGCTGTTACCGGATCGAGTGCGGTGCTACGGTTTGCGACGCACCCCGAATCGCTCGAAGGGATCGGCTTGCCCCTCGCGGCTGCTCTGATGCTCAGGCTCCTCGCTCCGCGCGTGGCGTCCCTGCTGCTGCTCTCGTCGATCGCCGCCCCGACGGCGCTGGCGCAGGTCGCGATCGAGGTCGTGACCGTCGGCGCCCCCGGTGCGCCGGGCTATGCCGGGCCGAGCAACCCGTCCGCCGCCGTGCCCCACGTCTTCGAGATCGGCCGCTACGAGGTCACGAACCTGCAGTACGCCGCGCTCCTCGACGCCGTCGCGGCCGTCAGCGATCCGAACGAGCTCTGGTCTCCGTCCATGCAGAGCAACTCGTTGGGCGGCATCGAGCGCACCGGCATCGCGGGCAATTGGGATTACACGGCCAAGACCGGCATGGAGAACATGCCGGTCAACTACGTCTCGTTCTGGGATGCGCTGCGCTTCGCGAACTGGATGCACAACGGGCAGCCGCAAGGCGGTCAGGACGCCACGACCACCGAAGACGGCGCCTACACGATCACGGCCCCGGGCGTCGCGGACAACGACGTGCCGCGCAATCCCGATGCCCTGTTCGCCGTACCGACGCGCGACGAGTGGCTCAAGGCCGCCTACTACGAGGATTCGCCTTCGACCTGGTACCTCTCGCCGGCCCAGAGCCAGACGTCGCTCGTCGGCGGCGCGCCCGTCGATGACGATGGCAACACGGGCAATTGCGGCGGGACCTCGGTGTTCTACGACGTGGGCTCGTACACGCTCTCCGACTCTCCCTGGGGCACCTTCGACCAGGGCGGAAGCGTTTCCGAGTGGACCGAGGAGATTCGCGGCGGCGGCTCGGCCCGGGCCTACCTCGGCGGCGACAACATCAGCAGCTGCTCGAGCAATGCGCCTTCTTCGGTGCCGTTCGTGGTGCCGACCCAGCAGCGGGTGAACCTCGGGTTCCGCATCGTCGTGCCAGCGGCCCCGAGCGTACCGTTGCTCTCGCCGGTCGCGTTCGGTGGGTTGGCGCTGCTCCTGTCGGCCGCAGGCGCCACGCGGCTACGTCGCCCGCGGCGCTGATCGCCCGCGCAGTCACGCTCGCCCGTGCGCTGGTCGGTCGACACGATCGCGCAGCGCTCGGCGACCGTGACGTGCAGCAGCCGCACCGCGTCGTTCTCGAGCGACGTGAGCCCGTCCTCGGCGAGCGCGGCGAGGCCCTCGATCACGACGTTCATGCGAAAGCGACCCATCGGCACCGGCGAGTCGAGCTTCACGTTGAGCGCGTCGAGCGAAGCGACGTTCGCGAGTGAGACGGGCGACGCCGCGCAGAAGCTCTGCTTCGGCTCTTCGTGGAGCAGCTTCATCTGCGGAATCGGAAAGTGGATGCGCCAGGGCGCGGAGCGAGTAGGAGGAGGAAGGCCCCTCTTCGGCTCGAGGTCCGATAACTCGAAGCGATGTCAAACCGGCGGCTGAGGGGTCGAGGCGCCGTTCCTGGGACCCGCGCCGGTCATCACGATGGCGCCGATGCACGCGTCGGCGTTGGCCTGCTCGATCGCGTGCCACTGCTCGGCCGACATGCGCGGCGTCCAGGCGTTCATCCGCTCGCGTCGGTTCAGGGTGATGGAGAGCACGGGCCCCTGCCGCTCGACCTGGATCTGCTGGTATTCCATCGGCGCCCTCCGGAGGGGCCTAGCGTAGCGCCCCGCGCCGGAAAGCGTGTCGGTGCGGATGCCGCTTGCTGCCGTGCTCGCGGCCCGCGCAGGCCCGGAAGCGATCGCCTTCGATGCGGCCGATCACGCAGATCGGCACCTCCGGCGTGTGGTCGTATGCGCTCGGCAGCCAGACGCGCAGCTCGACGGCGCCGTCGCGATCCACGTCGCGCAGCCAGCTCCGCGCCACCGCGATGCCGGGCTCCCTTCCGGCGGGCGCGGGCAGCACGAGGTCGCTGGGCGCACCTGCACGGAGACTCCTGCGGTCGATGGCGCGGGCGTCGTTGCTGCCCTCGATGTCGACGCGCAGCGTCGCGAGCCGCGGCGGGGCGCGGCGTCCGAGGAACCAGCCGAAGAAGCGAAAGCGGGGCGCGGTTGCGGGCGAGAGTTCGAGGCGCACGGCGCGCGCGCGCGTCTCGAGGCGACCGGAGGGTGCCGCACAGGTGGGATCGTCGGGGAAGTCGACCCGGCCGTCGCCGTCGTCGTCGATCCCGTTGCTGCATGCGGGGCTCTCGTCGCTCGAGGCCGGACCTTCGCAGCCGGGATCCGCGCCGAAGTCGACGAGGCCGTCGCCGTCGTTGTCGAGGCCGTCGGCGCAGGCGCCGGGCAGGCTCGACGCGTCGGCGGGGTCGGTGCCGAGCCGCGCCTCGTCGCCGTCGAGCGCTCCGTCGCGATCGCGGTCGAGACCCCTTCGCCGCCCGGCGCCGGGCGGCACGCACGTGAAGGTGGTGGGCCCACGTTCCGCCCCCGGCGCGAGCAACGCCTCGAGGCCGACCGCATCGCCGACGAGAAGCGCCGGCTCGAAGCGTCCACCACGCAGCAGCCAGGCCTGGCCGCCGGCATGCGCGACGAGCTCGCACTCGTGCCCCTGGCTCGGCGTCGGCCAGTAGAAGGGCGCCTGGGCGCGCTCGACCAGGAGCGCGAGCTGCTCGAGATCCTGCGCCGAGGCCTGCCCCCCGATCGTCACCTGCTGCCCGACGATCGGGGCCAGCTCCGAGTCGAAGGCCATCATGAAGGCCTCGAGCTGCCGGCGATCGTCCTCGGAGAGCCCGAAGGCGAGCGAGCCGACCTGTCGTGCGACGGTATCGAGACCGCCGCTGTGCGTGTAGCCGAAGCCGCGGATCTGATCGCCGGAATGGCCGAAGGGCCCCTGCAGCATGAGCGGGTGAGCCCCCAGCCCGAACATGCCGACCTTCTGATAGAGGTTCCGCAGATGCGGAATCTTGGTCGGGTCGCTTCCCCCGTGATCCCCGCCGCTGCCGAAGTGGCCGGCCTCGCGGTCGAGCCGATGGCAGGCCTCGCAGGTGTCGTCGGGCAGGAAGGTGCCGGGGCGCTCGAGGAAGATCTCGCGACCGATCGCCTCCTCCGGACGCAGCGACCCGTCGAGGCGCCGGATCGGGTTCGGGGGATAGGTGAGCGTCAGCGCAAAGTCCGCGAAGGCATCCATCTCGGAGTCCGCGAGCGGCCCCTCCACGCGCCCGAGCAGGCCTTCGAAGGCGACGTTGAAGGCCAGGAAGGCGGCGCGGACATCCTTCACGTCCGTGGGCGGATCGGCGCTCGCACCGTTGCGGTCGCCGCGCCAGTGGAGCGGCCCGTGGTTGGGCATTCCGCGCAGGCTCTGGGTCGTCATCGGGCCCTTCATCGGGTGGAAGACGCGGGGACCCGGAAAGCCGATGCCGGGAAGGAGCGGCCTCGAGGGGTTCGGCACGACGTCGCCGTCGGGATCGCCGAGATCCCACGCGAGGTCGTCCATGTCCCCGAAGACGTGGCACACGCCGCACGAGGCCTCGCCGTTGCTCGACGTCTTGCGGGCGTCGTAGAGGAAGGGCCGCCCGGCCACCACGGCCGCCGGCTCGGGGTTGTGCAGGGCGACGCGCTCGGCCTCGAGGCCGGTCTGGAGGTCGATCGCGGCCACTGCCAGATCGAAGCGCGTGAGCACGTAGAGGCGTCGACGTGCCTCGTCGAGCACGAGCCCGATCGGCCCGCCGCCGTCCACCTCGATGTGGGCATCGGCGTCCGGCTCCAGGCTTCCGCCCTCGAGCTCGGCGACGTCGAGCACGGCGATCTTCGAAGACCCGAAGGCGGCCATGTAGAGGGTCCGCCCGTCGTCGCTGACCGCCATGGCCGTCGGCATCGAAAGGCTGCGCTGCTTCGTTCCGGGCGCAGGAGCGGCCGCGTCGTAGTCGATGTGCGGGTTCAGGTGATGGGGATGCACGCCGTCGCCGTCGATCACCGTGATGCGGGCCTCGTGGAGGTGCCCACGCACGCTCGCCGGCTCGCCGGGCGGCTTGAAGAGCGCGGCGAAGAGCCCGGCGCCCTCGAAGCGCACCTCGTTGCGTGCCTGGGTGTTGCTCACATAGAGCTTCCCGGTGATCGGATTCGTCACCATGTTGTAGAGCACGGTGCCGACGCCCGGCCACGCCTCGAGGGTGGACGGCCGCTCCGACATCGCATCGATGGCGAAGACGTCGAGGTCCGGCAGGTCGAAGGGCACCGCCTCGCTCCAGTCGCGCCCAAGCTCGTCGCGCCACTCGTGCAGCTCCGGGACGTATTGCACGATCAAGGGGCCGCCGGGAGAGGGACGCCCCGCGAGATTCGCGTGAGGAAGGGGCAGCCCGCGTGGGACGATCTGGCCACCCGGGGCGGCGCAGCTGCTGCCATCGGGAACGCCGGCACACATGAAGCCCTGGTGGACAGTGGCCGTCTGGTTGCCCGACCGGAACACGCCCGCATAGACGACGCGCCCGTCCGGGCTCACCGCCAGCGGCCGCGGCCGATCGCCAAAGAGCGTGACGATGGTGCGCGGGCGCGTCGCATGGGCCGCGTCGAAGACCCAGACGTCCGCGCGACCGATGCCGGGCACCTCGTACTCGCCGGTCGGATAGGGCGAGTGGGCACCGCGGTGGGCGGTCGTCACGAAGGCACGAGCGCGCTCCGGTCCGGCGAAGACGATGTCGCGAGGCTCGTCGCCCACCAGCAGCGTTCGCCGGACCCGAGGCGGATCGGCGCCCACGTCCACCACGGACACGCTGTCCGAGAGATGGTTGACGACCCACACCTCGTCACTGCCCGGCCGCACGGCCTCTGCGACGGGTTCGAGCCCGACGGGTATCGAGGCCAGCGGGTCGAGGTGGCCGCGGGAGAGGTCGAAGATCTCGAGCCGGCCATCGGGCGTGTTCAGTGCGTAGAGCCGGGTCGCATCCTCGGAGAGGGCCAGAGGCCGGACGATATCCGACTCGAAGGTGACGAAGTCGCCTGCGAGTGCCCCCGAAGCGAACGCCGGCACGGCGACCCAGACGGCGAGCCGCGCGATGAGCCACGCAAAGACGCGGGGCGCCCCGCGATCGGTGTGCCGCATCCTGATGACCTCTCCCACATCGACCTCGGCAGCGACTCCAGCATCATCGACGTCAGCAACGGGTTCGGAGCCCACGATCGGCCGCAGCCGGACGGCGGGCCGGACCATCATACACGTGGCGAAACGCGACCCTTGAAACTTCCGCAGCGGGAAGCGGCCGGCGAACGACGATTCCGGGAATCCCGGACGGCTCGGCTCGCGGCGGAGCCGGCCCGGGCGACGCCGAGCCAGCGGCGGCCGCTCCGCCAAGCGCCCTCAGAGCGGAATCGTCCCCACGCCGAGCCAGATCGCGCTGCCGCCTTCCAGGTGGTCGAGGAGCGCGATACGCAGCCTCGGATCCAGCGCAAGACCCGTGCAGAGGGGCCCTCCGTACTCCGGGTCAAAGAGCTCTTCACAGGGCGTGCCGAGCAGCTCCTCCAGGAGACTCCGCTTGTCGGGGATCTTCTTCCAGGGGATCGGCCACCCGACGATGACCTCGGCGAGCACGTAGGGATTGATCACAGCGCAATTCTGGGCCGCCTTCGGCTGGGATTCGAAGAGGGCGTTGCGGTACTTGTCGACGTCGGTCCGGGGCATCGGCTCTATCCTTTCGGGGTGCGCCACCGTTCGAAGGCCCGGGCGTGCGCAGGGCAGGGGACCGTCACCCACGAGCGTCTCCCAGGAAGGAGCGAGGGTGCCGACTCTGACCAAGAAGGAAGAACCGTGGGCACTTCGCCCTCACTTCGTACGGTCGGTCCTCACCCACATACTCATGCATAGACCAGATCACGCATCGATCATGTTCGACCTCTGGCTCGGGGTGCGCGCGAGGGCCATCATTCCTCCTTCGGAACGGCGGCCCCGGTCGAGAGGCCGTCGAGCGAGGAGAGGGCAGATGAGTCAGGCCGTGATCGTCATCGAGCTCCTGAAGGGTCTCAAAGATCTGGTGGGCCACTTCGAGACCATCGACGAGTACAGCAAGGCCGCCGAGCGGGCCAAGGAAGGCAAGGATCCCTTTCCGCCTCCCAAGCAGGTTCAGGAGATGCTCGACAACAACGCGCGAATCGCGAAATGGCTCGAGCGGATCCGGCGCAAAGGAGTGATGGAGCCAGAGCTGCCGAAGGTCTCGATGGATCAACTGGCCGATCTGGGCACGCGGGCATCAGCGATGGCAGGCCTTCGCGAGGGGATGCGAATGCGGGACGAGCATGGCCAGCGAGTACGGGAGCTCGTCGACCGGCTGAAACTACTCACTCGAGAGGCGCGCGCGAAAGCGGATGCGGCTCGCATCGTGAGCGACTTCTTCGGCGATCTGGTCGACGCTCCGCTCCCTGACATCGGCACGCTGAACAAGACGACCTACTTCACCAATCATCAGATCTTCCGGAGGCTCGCGGGGTCGATCAGCACCATCGAGAGCCGATCGATCCGGGCCATCAAGGTCCTGGAGGCTCACCTGAAGGAATTCGAGCGGCAGTCCGCCAATATGCGTGGGAACCTCGAGCTGCTCGGGATCGAGCCTCGCCGACCCGGGCGATCGCCGCAGGTGGCGCCTTGACTGAGGTGACGCTCCCCTCGAGCAGCCGAGCCCTCGGGTGCGCCCCCAGCGCTCGGACGGCGCAGCTCCGGCTCCCGCCTGGATGAGCTTCGTGTACGCCGCCGGCGGAACGAAGGTCAGCATCCCGATGACTCCATTGCCGAGGCCGCCCACCTACGTGGCGAGCTCGGCCGGGACGTAGCCGGAGCCGAGGCCCGTGCCTGACCGAGGTCGCCGCCGCACGACGCGCACGCGAAGCTGGTTCGTGGGTGAGCATCCGCATTCCCGCTGGCCCCGTGCTGAGAGTACGGAGGTCCCAGGAATAAGCCATGCCCCCGCGAAGGACCGAAGGAAGCCATGGCCGACCGAGGCCCAGATGGAAGAATGGTTCTCACTCGCTCTCGAGCGAGATGAAGAACACGTAAGGCGCCCCCGGTTTTCTTGGACACCAATCTCGGAAGAGTATGATGTCCAAGGAGGTGGGGATGAGCAGGAATACGGTCCCGATTCGGTCACAGTGGGGTCGGGACGCCGATCCCCGGCTGGCAATGTGCTGCGACGCGTAGAACGGCGGCGATTGCGGGCAAGACGAAAGCCTAGCCCGAAACGCTGGGCGCTGTTTCTACATCTCGTCGATGGTCGAGGAAGCGGACGAACAATCCGATTGACGCGCACCAGATCGCGATCCAGACCAGGTAGATCACCACATCTTCGACAGGGTTCTTCAGGAGGATCA
>CAZQMY010000261.1:0-8409 GCA_964594405.1 uncultured Spirochaetaceae bacterium
CCTGCCCGAAGGGTAGGTGCGCCGAACGGCCGTTCCGGCGGCGGGCGGGCGGGGAGGATCGCTCCCTGCTTCGTCCGCCGTCATCGGCCGATGCCAAGCACGACGTCGTCTCGGGCGCGTCGAGCGTGGATTTCACGGCTCGTGGGCTGGTCGCCCGCCGGGCCCAAGGAGGAAACGCCCTTGTCCATGTTGAGCTTCGAGCGGAAGTATCGAGTTCGAGGGGGAACACTCGTCGGCGGCGACCTGTTCGATTTCTGGGTCGGTCCCTTCTACGTGGGGTTCTTCGGCGTCCTCACGCTCTTCTTCTCGTTCATCGGGACGGCTCTGATCGTCTATGGTGCGGCCATCGGTCCGACCTGGAACCTCTGGCAGATCAACATCGCACCACCGGACTTGAGCTACGGGCTGGCCCTGGCACCGCTCAAGGAGGGAGGGCTCTGGCAGATCATCACGATCTGCGCGACCGGTGCCTTCGTGTCATGGGCGCTGAGGCAGGCCGAGATCGCGCGCAAGCTCGGCATGGGGATGCACGTCCCCTTCGCGTATGGCGTGGCGATCTTCGCCTACGTGCCCCTGGTCGTCTTCCGCCCGATCCTGCTCGGGGCGTGGGGGCATGGCTTCCCGTACGGAATCCTCAGTCACCTCGACTGGGTCTCGAACGTCGGATACCAGTTTCTCCACTTCCACTACAACCCGGCGCACATGATTGCGGTGACTTTCTTCTTCACTACGGTCCTCGCGCTCTCGCTCCACGGCTCCATGATCCTCTCGGTGACGAACCCGAAGGACGGTGAGACGGTCAAGTCGGCGGAGCACGAGGCCACATTCTTCCGTGACACCATCGGATACTCCATCGGCGCTCTCGCCATCCATCGATTGGGGCTCTTCCTCGCGCTGTCGGCTGGCTTCTTCAGTGCCGTCTGCATCGTGATCAGTGGCCCCTTCTGGACGCGTGGCTGGCCCGAATGGTGGAGCTGGTGGCTCAACCTTCCCATCTGGTCGTGAGGAGAGGGGGCGCTCGATCCAATGCCTGAGTATCAGAATCTGTTCAATAGAGTCCAAGTGAGAGCCGCCATCGATCCAGGCATCGAGCTGCCTGGGGGCAGCCTGCCGCGGGTGGGAAGTGGCCGCGTTTCATACTGGCTGGGTCGTATCGGCGAGTATCTGATCGGTCCGGTCTACCTCGGGTGGACCGGAATCGCCTCGCTCGTCTTCGGATTCCTGGCCATCGAGATCATGGGGCTCAATATGTGGGCGTCCGTGAACTGGGATCCCATAGAGTTCATACGCCAGCTGCCCTGGCTCGCCCTCGAGCCCCCTTCGCCCGAGTACGGCTTGAGGATCCCGCCCCTGGCCGATGGCGGCTGGTGGCTCATGGCGGGCTTCTTCCTCACCACCTCCATCCTTCTCTGGTGGGTGCGCATGTATCAACGGGCGCGCGCCCTGGGGCTGGGGACACACGTCGCATGGGCCTTCGCAGCGGCGATCTGGCTCTACCTCGTGCTCGGATTCATCCGCCCGGTGCTGATGGGCAGCTGGTCCGAAGCCGTGCCCTTCGGAATCTTCCCGCACCTCGATTGGACGGCCGCATTCTCCATCCGCTACGGCAACCTCTTCTACAACCCGTTCCACATGCTCTCGATCGTCTTCCTCTACGGGGCGACGCTGCTCTTCGCGATGCACGGCGCCACCATCCTGGCGGTGAGCCGCTTCGGAGGAGATCGAGAGGTCGAGCAGATCATCAGTCGCGGCACGGCCTCGGAGCGCGCGACGCTCTTCTGGCGGTGGACGATGGGGTTCGGTGCCTCCATGGAGTCGATCCATCGATGGGCCTGGTGGTTCGCCGTGCTCTGCCCGCTGACCGGGGGGATCGGCATCCTCCTGACCGGAACGGTGGTCGACAACTGGTTTCTATGGGGCGTCAAGCACGGACTGGCGCCCGCCTATCCGCAGGTGATGCCACCGGTCTTGGACCCTGCGGCGATGACGGGAGCGCCCTGATGACGAGATTGCCCATCGCTCGGTTCCTGTGGCTGGGTCTGCTCTGTTCTTCCTCGCTGATCATCGGATGTGAGGACCATCCGCCCGTGGAGGCCTCGCAGATGGGCTTTCGCGGCGTGGGCATCGAGCAGGTCCACAATCCGCGGCGGGACGCGAAGCTCGTCGCTGCCAACCAGGTGCCCGATCCCCTCCCGCCCGTCGAGTCCTCGAACAATCGGGCGTCGGCCGCCTACCAGAACATTCAGGTCCTGGGACACCTCGGCGACGCCCAGTTCGTGCGGCTCATGAGCGCGATCACGCTCTGGGTGTCTCCCGAGCAGGGCTGCAACTACTGCCACGAGGGCGGAAACTTCGCTGCCGAGGGCATCTACACGAAGACCGTCGCGCGACGCATGATCCAGATGACCCAGCACATCAACTCCGCGTGGAAGGAGCACGTGGGCGAGACGGGCGTCACGTGTTACACCTGCCACCGCGGCCAGCCGGTGCCGGGTGCGATCTGGACGGAGGACCCGGGTCCCGTTCGAGCACGCGGTCCCGCGGGCTACAAGGCCGGCCAGAACACGCCCGCGGACGCCGTCGGCCTCACCTCGCTTCCGTACGATCCCTTCAGTGCCTTTCTCGCCGCGGCGGACGCGATGGAGATCCGCGTGCAGTCGGACTTCCCGCTGCCGACCACGAATCGCAACACGATCAAGCAGACGGAGTGGACCTACGGACTGATGGTCCACATGTCGGAGGGCCTCGGCGTCAACTGTACGTACTGCCACAACAGCCGATCGTTCGGCCTCTGGGAGGCGAGCTCGCCTGCTCGCGTCACCGCCTGGCTCGGCATTCGAATGGTCCGCGACCTCAACGAGCAGTATCTCACTCCGCTCACCGACGTGTTCCCGGCCAATCGCAAGGGGCCTCTGGGAGACGTCTACAAGATCAACTGTACGACGTGTCACCAGGGTGTGTACAAGCCCCTCTACGGCGAGAGCATGGTCTCCGACTATCCGTCGTTGAAGAGCCTGCAGCCCGGGAGCGACGCGGGCACCGCCGTGGAGCCGACCGACTACGCGGACGACGTCGAAGGCGTCGGGGAAGATACGGACTCAGGACCGGCGCCGGGCGTGACAGAGGCCTCGCACGGATCGCCGCCCGGTGAGCCCGGGCCGGCCTAGTCGCGCCCCGGGCGTGCCGCATCGAGGCGGGAATCAAGGCGGGAATCCAGGCGGAGAGGAGCGACAGTCCCCATGCTCGAGTCCATCAGTGCGATGACCCTGCAGGCGGGTCTGCTCTGGCCGATCCTCGTCGCCGTGGGGATCTGGTGGCTCGGGACGAGCGTCATCCTGCTGCTCGACGGCTTGCCACGGTGGACGCATCGCGTCAGCCTGATGGCCGCCACTTCGGTGGCGGCCACGGCATTTGCCGGCCTGGTGCTCACACGCAGTGAGGGGACGGCCGCCGGCGCGTACATCGCCTTCTTCTGCGCAATCTCCATCTGGGGCTGGAATGAGCTCAGCTTCCTCACGGGCCGGATCACGGGGCCCCGCCGGTCGGCGTGCCCCGCGGATTGTCGCGGGCCACGACACGTGGGACACGCGGTGGCGACGGTGCTCTACCACGAGCTGGCGATCGCGGCTTGTGGCGTCTCGATCTTCGCCATCACGTGGAATGCGACCAACACCATCGGCGCATGGACCTATGCAGTGCTCTGGGTGATGCGGATCAGCGCCAAGCTGAACCTCTTCCTCGGCGTGCCGAACCTCTCGGAGGAGCTGCTTCCTCCTCATCTCTCCTACCTTGAGCGCTACTTCAGACGCCGGAGGATGAACGCGCTCCTCCCGATCTCCTTGGCGGCGGGCACCGTCGCGACGGTGTGGTTCGCACGCTGGGCGCTGGCCCCCGATGCGACGCCGCACGACAGCGTCGGCTATGGACTCGTGTCGACGTTGATGGCCCTGGCCGTGCTCGAACACTGGTTCTTCGTGATCCCGATCCCGTCGACGGCGCTCTGGCAGCTCGGGCTGAGGTCGCACGGAGCCCGCGACGCGGCCCAGGGACGATCCGTCCCTCGGACGGAAGCGGCGCCTCGGCGCAGCACGGCGATCCCCGCCGCCGGCGTGTCCGCGCCCACGCGCTCGACCGGCCCCTGAAGCAGGCGGACCGACCGAGCTGGTTCTCGGGCGATCCACGAGAGCGAGCGTGTGGGTCGTGCATCGTGCTCGCCGGCGGAGAGCGCGGGAAGAGGTCGGTTGGTTGGCACGACGCATCCTCAAGATCCTGCACGAGCTGGCAGCGTTCGGCGTGACCGGGGCGCTCGCGGCACACATGATCCTGCTCGCGATGGCGCCCACGGACTCACCCGAGGGCTACATCGCGATCCGTCGCGGAATCGAGGCCATCTCCGGCAAGCTGCTGGTGCCTTCGCTGGGCGTGGCGCTCGTCACGGGTCTGTTCGCAATGGCCATTCATCGGCCCTTCCAGAATGCGGGCTGGGCCTGGGCGAAGCTCCTGCTCGCGTTTCCGCTCTTCGAGGGGACGCTGGCGACCATCGACTCGAGCGCCCGCTACGCCACCGTGTTCGCCGTCGACCTCGCAGAGGGGCGCGCAGATCCGTCGAGATTGGAGGCGCTGATCGCCGTCGAATGGCGATCGCTCTTCATCATCATGGCGCTCGCCGTGGTGCAGACCATCATCGGCGTGTGGCGACCGCGGAAGCGAAGACGGCCCCGCTCCTGAGGCGTCCTGCACATTCGGGGGGCGCCACGCTCACCCGGATTCGTGGCACCGACTGCGCGCCGGTTGCTCCTCGATCGGGCGAGGGCGCCCTGGGCCGATCGAGACGCCTGCAGTCCAGCCTTCTGACACGTGCTCATGTCATCGGCGCTGGACAGCTGCAACGCAACCACACGCTGCATCGTCCCCGCTCGTCGCGAACGGAGCAGAGACTATCCTGCTCGCTCCATCGGAGACGGAAGGAAACCGCCATGAGCC
Organism: uncultured Spirochaetaceae bacterium; assembly: GCA_964594405.1. Taxonomy (GTDB): domain Bacteria; phylum Myxococcota_A; class UBA9160; order UBA9160; family UBA4427; genus CAZQMY01. The sequence goes on from CAZQMY010000261.1 coordinate 4,984, forward strand.
ATCCCATCGCGCAAGTCTTCGACCGGGTCCCGGAAGAGACCGGGTCCAGGCACGAGACGTCGGAAGCGCTTCGCCAGGAGCAGGCGCGCACGCTCGGCTCGCAGCCCATGAAGTACGGGCTGCTCTCACGGATGCTCTTCATCCCGATGGATCTGATCTACGGGCGTGCGGGTGATCTGAGGAAGTTTCACGTCCTCGAGGTCGTGGCGCGCGTCCCCTATCAGGCCTGGGAGAACGTCGCCTACGTGGCGATCACCCACTCCCATGCGGCCCCGCGCTTCGCGCGCCGCATCTTCGACTTCGTCGTCGAGTCTAGGCGTCAGCAGGACAACGAGCAGTGGCACCTCTTTCTGCTGGAAGAGCTCATCGAACGCCGAGGTCTCAAGCGGGGCCTCTTCCGCTACCGGCTCATTCCGCAGCTGATGGCCTTCGGGTTCTACCATCTCTCGTGGCTGCTCTATGCACTGAAGCCCGCCTGGAGCTACCGCCTCAACGCCGAGTTCGAGGACCACGCCGAGCGTGAGTACATGAGGTTCGTCGCCGAGAACCCGGAGCTCGACGCGGAGCCGCACGAGTCGCAATTCTGCGCCGACTACGGACGATTCGATTCCGTCGGCGATCTGCTGCGTCGGATCGCTCTCGACGAGCGCGAGCACAAGGAGGAGAGCCTCGAGCGTCTCGAGGCGCCCCGATTCGGGCTCGAGTCCGTCTCGCTCAAGCGGCCTCCGCGCCTGCCGACCGCAGACTAGGCTTCGGATCGGCGCAAGGGGCTCGCCCCCGGCACGTCGGGGCGCGCCTCGTCGGGCTGCGCCGACTCGGAGCTCGATCGGGCGATGGCGTCGTGCCGCTCGTCGGTTGCGCTACGCGGCGGTGGACGGGCCTGGCAGATGGAGCCGACGATCGGACTTGAACCGATGACCTGCTCATTACGAGTGAGCTGCTCTACCAGCTGAGCTACGTCGGCGTGGCTGGACCACTGCTGCGTGGGCCCGGGGGGCTCGCGCGACGGCGGAGATTAGCCTCGGGGTTGGATCGGTGCCAATGGCCCGCGGCCGGGAATGGTCTCGATGGTGCGGAGAGTTGCGCATCGCACGATCGCGACGCGCTGATTGACCGCTCGGCAGGATCAGGCGTACGATTGGGAGGCGCCCACGTCTGCGCTGCTGTGCCTGGCTCCGCGTGACCCGGAGGACCCGATGCCGATCCTGCCCCTCATCGACCTGCTGATCCTGATCGGCTGGACGTCGCTCTTCGCCGCATTCGTGCTGAAGGCGGTCTGGCTCTCCACATCCTATGCGCCGAGGCTGTTCGGGATGTCGCCCTTCGACCTGGTGGTCTCGGCCGGCGTCATGCTGCTCTTCGCGCTGGCCCTCGCGGCGCGGCAGTGGGTGAAGAGCTTCGAAGCGGCGCAGCGTGCGGAGGCTCAGCGTGTGAACGACGCGCTGGACGCGCGCTTCCCTCCGCTGCCCGACGAGGACACCTACGAGCCGGACCGCATGTCGTATGACGAGCGGCGCTCGGCCTGATCGGCCTCACCGTATGCGCACCCTCAGGCGTGGGGCGGGGCTTCGCGGCGCTGGACGAGGCTGAAGGCTGAGGTGGCGAGTTCCCGGTAGAGGCGGGCACTCAGCACGAAGACGTTGGTGGCCTTCTTGATCGCTCGAGGCATATCGTGGCGTTCCTTGGCGTACGAGTTCCGGCGTACGGTCCGCGTCGGCACCACGAGGGCTCGTTCGCCCCGCAGCGGCCGCGCCCACTCGGGGCGCTCATTCGCAGATCCATGCAGAGGGAGTGGGCGCGTGGCCGCATGGGTGGCAGCTTTTCTGCGGTCGGGGCGCTCGTCATCGCAGGGCGGCCTGGCCCGCGCTCCGGAGCCAGGACCTCCGTGAGCGCGCGAAGCGCGGCCTGGCGAGCGTGATACAGTCCCGGCCGTGGAAAGCAGCCAAGCCGACGTCGATCGCCAGATCTGGCTGAACGGTCAGTTCGTTGACTGGGCGGATGCCACGGTGCACGTGCTCTCGCACAGTGTGCAGCGCGGCTCCCTGGTCTTCGACTACATGAGCGTACACGGCACCCCCCGCGGGTCAGCCGTCTTCCGGATGCCCGAGCACGTCGACCGCTTGCTCCACTCCTGTGCGCTGATGGGCCTTCCGCTCGCCTACGAGAAGCCCGAGATCCAGGACGCCATCGTGGCCACCGTCCGCGCCAATCCCGGCGCGCGCGCCGTGAAGGCGAGCGCCTACTTCGCGTCGGTGGAGGTGGACGTCGTGCCCGTCGATCAGCGGGTGAGCCTGGCCATCGCGGCGTACGATCCGAAGGCCGACATCCTCGATCGGCTGCACTCCGAGCGGCCCCCCCGGCCCGCGCAGGTGCGGCTCTGGCTCGAGAAGAAGGCGCGGCAGCGAAGGGACGACATCGTCTCGCCACAGGCCAAGGTCTCCGCCAACTACGCCTCGAGCATGACCGCCAAGGCGCGCGCGCTCGGGCAGGGATTCGACGAGATCGTCCTTGTGGACGAGGACGACCAGCTCGCCGAGGGGCCCACCAGCAACCTCTTCGTGGTGGACGCGCGCGGCGTGCTCTGCACGCCACCGGAGCAGAAGGTGCTGCGCGGGGTGACCCGGCTCTCCATCATCGAGCTGGCCCGATCGATGGGCATCGAGGTCGTCGAGAAGGCGATCTCGCCCCACGAGCTCCAGTCGGCGCGCGAGGTCTTCCTCACCGGCACGTCGGCCGGTGTACTCCCTGCAGTCAGCGTCGACGGCTGGCAGATCGGGGACGCCTGCCCGGGACCCGTGGCCGGCGCGCTGGGCGAGCGCTTCGTTCGGATCACAGAAGGCAAGGACGCCGAGTTCGACGACTGGCTCACCTATGTTGATGCCTAGCAGCGAAGGCCAGGCAGCGGATGCCCAGCGGTCGATGCCCGGCGGTGTCGACGTGTAGCAGGTGGATGCCTGGACGGACGCCTCTTGCGTCGACCAGGGGCAGCCTGCATCGAGCACGGATCAGAGATCGGCGGCCTCACCCGGGCACCGATGCAAGAGGGAAAGATGCGAGTCCTCTCAGGAACCAAGCCCACCGGCGACCAGCTCCAACTGGGCAACTACTTCGGCGCCTTGCGCCAGTTCGTCGCGCTACAGGAAGCCCCCGACGACGCGCTCTACTTCGTCGCCGACTACCACACGATGCCGACGGTCCGGGATGCCGCGCAGCGAAGACGCAATGCGTTCAACGTGGCACTGGACTACCTCGGCGCCGGTGTCGATCCAGACCGCGCGATCCTCTTCCGTCAGAGCGACATCCCCGAGGTCTGCGAGCTCACCTGGATCCTCAGCACGGTGACACCCATGGGCATGCTCGAGCGGGCACACGCCTACAAGGCCGCCATGGATCGTGACGAGAGTGTCGATCACGGTCTCTTCACCT
>CAZQMY010000262.1:0-8405 GCA_964594405.1 uncultured Spirochaetaceae bacterium
GGCCGTCAGCGCCGCGCCGCGCGCCATCGCAGCTGGCGGGGAGCCCGGCGAGGTCGAGCGCTCGGATGGGGAGGCGGGCATCGGCGCGTCGGATGGAGTCCGCTTCCGCGCCTACACGAGCTATCAGCACTTCATCGATCGCATGGAGGTCCGCATCTTCGACGAGGCGCGCTCGACGCGCGACCAACCGCTCGACACCGTCGAGATCGACGAAGACGGTCTGGGGCTCTGGCGGCCGGTCGACCTCGAGATCGACTCGCCGCGCCGACCGATGAAGTACGTGCTCCGCGCCTACGACGCCGAGGGTCGCTTCGACGAGACGGCTGCGCAGCCGCTCTGGGTCGTCTCGCGATCCGCCGCGCCTGCCAAGGCGGGCCCGTCCGGCGGAAGCTCCGGCGGCGGCGTCCACATCGCTGCGGGCGGGATGTTCCCGGGCTATGGCGAGGCCTACGAGACGCCCGTGCGCAACATCCAGCTGGGGAACGTCGGTGTCGCCAAGGTGGAGGGCCGCGGGGCGCGCAGCGGCAGTCACGTCTTCCTCGCCGGTCGGCCGGTGCCGGTCGACGAAGAGGGGGCATTCGCGGCGGAGCAGATCCTGCCGGCCGGTCTGCACACCGTAGAGGTCGCGGTGCAGGATGACGAGGGACACGGTGAGCTCTTCCTGCGCGACCTGGCGCTCGAGGAGCGCGACTGGTTCTGGGTGGGCATCGCCGACTTCACTTTCGGTGATGGCTACGGTCCGCAGGGCGGGTCGACCATCGATCCGCAGAATCCGATCACCGATCTCGACTCCAACGCCGACGGACGATTGGCCTTCTTCCTGACCGGCAAGTTCGGCGACGACTGGAAGCTCACGGCCAGTGCGGATACCCGCGAGGGCTCGCTGGAGTCGCTCTTCGACGACTTCCTCGACAAATCACCCGGGTCGCTCTTCCGCAGGATCGATCCCGACTACTACTACCCGACCTTCGGTGACGACGGCACCGTGGAAGAGCTCGCCCCGACCATGGGCAAGGTCTTCTTCCGCATCAGCAAGGACCAGAACGAGCTGATGTGGGGCAACTACAATATCGACTACCTCCAGAACGAGCTGACGCAGGTCCAGCGCGGCCTCTATGGCGGGCACGTGCGCTGGCAGTCGGACGAAACCACGAGCTTCGGCGAGCGTCGCTATGCCATCGATGGATTCGCGGCCGATCCGGGCACGGTCTCGACGCGAGAGGTCTTCCGCGGCACAGGGGGCTCGCTCTACTATCTGCGTCGCAGCGATCTGACCATCGGCTCCGAGCGTCTGCGGATCGAGATTCGCGACCGGGCCTCGGGCCTGGTCACGGGGGTCGTCGAGCTCACCGCAGAGGTCGACTACGACATCGACTATCTCCAGGGTCGCATCCTGCTCTCAGAGCCGCTCCCGGCCATCGTGGACGACGACCTCCTGGTCCGATCCGGCGCGGGGGGTGGAGACGAGGCCTGGCTCGTGGTCCAGTACGAATACGCGCCCGGCTTCGATGAGGTCGACGGCCTCGAGGCGGGTGGCCAGGCGCACTACTGGCTCGGGGACTGGGTCAAGCTGGGCGCCACGGCGAGCCGCAGCGAGGAGGGCGAAGACGACAGCAGCCTCTTCGGTGCGGACCTGACGCTCCGCCATACGGCCCGAAGCTGGGCCAAGTTCCAGTTCGGCCGAAGTGAGGGACGCGTCACCGACGAGTGGCGGTCGGACGACGGCGGCTTCGGATTCATCGGCACCGATGGCGTCGGTCTCGGCATGACGAAGGCCAACGCGTATCGGGGAGACGTCTCGCTCGCGAGCGCCGACTATCTCACCCTCGTCGACGCCCAGCTGACCGCCTATGCGCAACAGCTCGACGCGGGCTACACCGCGCCCGGGCTGACGGTGGCACGGGACACCCTCCAGTTCGGCGGCACCTTCGGAATGGAGATCGTCGAAGGCCTCCAGCTGAGCGTGAAGCTCGACTGGCTCCAGGAGGATCGCGGCCTCGAGACCGCAGCCCAGGAAGCGGACCTCATCTACCAGATCAGCGAGCACTGGAGCCTCGCTGCGGGCGTCCGCAACGACGAGCGCAAGGATGGCTCCGCCGCTCTGCCGACCACCCAGGAGCTGGGCAGGCGCACCGATGCGGTGGTCGAGGTCGGCTACGATCCGAAGGGGCGCTGGCGTGCCTACGCGTTCGGGCAGGGGACTGTGTCGAGCACGGGCAACCGTGAGAAGAACAACCGCTATGGCGCGGGCGGCGCCGTGCGCATCACCGAGAAGCTCGAGCTCGACGGTGAGGTCTCACATGGCGATCAGGGCCCCGCGGCAAGGATCGGCTCCGGCTATCAGCATACCGAAGCCACCCGCCTCTACCTCACCTACGCGCTCGAGAGCGAGCGGGACGAGAGCGGGAGCCGGAGGCGCGGCAACCTGACGGCGGGCAGCCGCGGGCGCTTCGCGGACAGCGCCAGTGTCTTCGTCGAGAATCGCTACACCCACTCGAACGTCGACACCGGCCTCGTCCAGGCTGCCGGAATGACCTGGTCGCCCGCGGATCGCTGGGCGCTGGGCGCGAACCTCGAGGTCGGCACGCTGACGGACCGCCGCACGGCGGCCGAGACGCGCCGCCGGGCCGTCGGCGGCGACGTGACCTACCAGTTCGACGAGTTCAACATCAGCTCGGGCGTCGAGTACCGCTACGACGATACCGAGCAGCTCGACGGCAGCCGCAACGAGCGGACGACCTGGCTCTTCAAGAACGCCCTGCGCATGCAGCTCTCGCAGGACTGGCGCCTGCTCGGCAAGTTCAACCACTCCTTCAGCGAGAGCAGCCAGGGCAACGCCTTCGACGGCGGCTACACCGAGATCGTGACAGGCTATGCCTATCGGCCGGTGTCGCACGATCGGCTCAATGCCCTGGCCAAGTACACCTACTTCTCCAATACACCCGCGCCCGATCAGGTCACCGGCCAGGACGTCCCGAACCAATTCGTGCAGCGGAGCCACATCGCTTCGCTGGACGTCGATTACGACATCACCTCCAGGCTCTCGCTCGGCGGCAAGTACGCCTTCCGGATGGGGCAGGTGAGCCTCAGCCGCACCGACCCGGAGTTCTTCGACAACAGCGCGCATCTCTACATCCTGCGCTCCGACTACCGGTTCTTCGAGAAGTGGGAGGGCCTGGTCGAGGGGCGCATGCTGCACCTGCCGAGCCTCGACGAGCGCAGGGCCGGCGCACTGCTCTCGATCTCGCGACACCTGGGCGACCACTTCAAGGTGGGCGTCGGCTACAACTTCACCGACTTCTCCGAGGATCTGACGGATCTGAGCTACGACCACCACGGCTGGTTCCTCAACCTGGTGGGCTCGTTCTAGGCTCGGATGCAGCGCCGCCGAAGGAGGTCGAGGCGGGCTCGCTGGAAGCCCGGAGCGCCGCTCCATCGGCCGGGGCGTGCTGCGGCCATGCTCGGCGAGGGCGCGCGGCCCGCCGGCGGGCGTTCTGGACGGGCGCCGCGATACTATGGTCGACCGCGGGGGCAGGCCGAGGCGTTGCGCGGAGCGAACAAGTCGAGCGTTGCAGGAGGAGCGGAGCATGAATGGACAGGCTGACCCCGAGCACGAGCCCACGCTCCTCTTCGAGTCCGAGGCCGGCGTTGCGACGCTGACCCTGAATCGACCGGCCGCCCGCAATGCCCTGACCTGCGAGAGCTTCCTCGAGATGGAACGTCTGCTCCGCGAGGTGGCGGAGGACGATGCGGTCCGTGTGCTCGTGCTGACGGGCGCCGGCCACGGATTCTCGGCGGGCGCTGATCTGATGCCGGTCTCGCAAGACGAGCGGCGCCGCAGCGAGGCCCCCAGCTTTCCGGGTGATCGGGGCGGCGACATCCTCGACCGGGGTAATCGCTGCATCCTGAGCCTCCGCCGGCTCCCCAAGCCCGTCATCGGCAGCATCAACGGCGACGCCGTCGGAATCGGCTGCAGCCTCGCCCTCGCGACCGACCTGCGGATCGCCTCCGAGGTCGCGCGGCTCGGCGTAGTCTTCTCGCGCATCGGTCTCGGTCCGGATGGAGGCGCGTCGGCGCTGCTCCCGGAGCTGGTCGGCACCGCCAAGGCGCTCGAGCTCCTCTTTCTGGGAGACGTGATCGACGCCCATGAGGCCCATCGCCTGGGACTCGTGAATCGGGTGGTGCCAGCGGACGAGCTGGCCGATGCCACCGGCGAGCTGGCTGCGCGACTGGCACGGGGGCCGACGCTCGCCTACGCGTCCGCGAAGCAGGCGGTCCACGCCGCGACGAGTCTGCCCTTCGAGAGCCTCCTCGATCTGGAGGCACGCAACCAGAAGTTCGTGGGTCGCTCGAGCGACGTGAGAGAGGGAATCCGAGCCTTTCGAGAAGGCCGGAAGCCCGAGTTCGAGGGGCGCTAGCCGGATCCGCGGCGCGCTCCGACGGCACGTCGTCGGAGGCGCTCGCTCCCGGCCGGCGGGGCCACCACCCGAGTGACGGGCTCGAGAGGCGCCCCGACTGTCGGCCAACGGACACCTGGGCGCGGAACGCACTCCGGTGTTGGTTGCAGCGGTGCGCCGTGATGTGGCTGCGTGCCCCCATCACGCGAAGCGGCCGAGGGCGCGTCGAGCCCGGCCCCCCGCCGCGACTCCGAGCGTCCCGAGGCGCCTTCTGGCCCGATCGGGTTGGATCCCGCGCTTGGCGATCTCTTGAAGCTCCAGTTTAGAATTCGAAGTTGGCGATGGTGCGGTGTCTAGGGAGGGCGACCTTGCGGTAGTCTGAGGAAGATCCCCCTCATGATCGAGAGGCGCCGCAATGCCCGGAAATCTGGCTCTCGTCCTCGCCGGCGGCGAAGGCCGCAGACTCAGCCCGCTCACGCTCGAGCGTGCGAAGCCCGCGGTCCACTTCGGTGGCCGATATCGGCTGATCGACTTCGTGCTGTCCAATCTGGTCAACAGCGGCTTGAGGCAGATCCGCCTGCTGACACAGTATCGATCGACGTCGCTGGTGCAGCACGTTGCAAGAAACTGGGCACTGTCGACACATGTGTCCAATGAGTACATCGAGTCTGTGCCGGCCTCGATGAACATCGGACCGACGTGGTTCCGCGGGACGGCCGATGCGATCTGGCAGAACCTGGACCTCATGCGCGAGGCCCGCCCAGACAACGTCCTCATCTTCGGTGCCGATCACATCTACAAGATGGACATCGACAAGATGCTCGAGTACCACGACAACATGGGTGCCGACGTGACGGTGGCGACCGTCTCGGTGCCTCGGAGCGAGGCGAAGGCCTTCGGCTGCCTCGCCGTGGATGGCGGCGGTTGGGTGACGAGCTTCGTCGAGAAGCCAGAGGATCCGCCCGGCTATCCCGGCGCACCCGAGACCACGCTGGTCTCGATGGGCAACTACATCTTCACGAGACAGGCGTTGGTCGCGGAGCTCCGCCGCAACGCGAATCTCGAGGAGACCACGCACGACTTCGGACGCGACATCCTGAGTACGGCGCACGAGCGCTTCAAGGTCGCGGCCTACGACCTCAACCAGCAGCTCTGCCCCGGCGAGTCGGAGTCTGCGCGAGGCTACTGGCGCGATGTGGGAACCATCGACTCCTACTACGAGTCCAACATGGACCTCGTCTCGGTCGAGCCTCGGCTCAACCTCTACAACCCGCAGTGGCCCATCGGCGGCGCCCGGACCAGCGCCGGGCCCTGCAAGTTCGTGTTCGCCGACGAGGACAACAACCGCGTCGGAAGCGCGGTCGACTCGATCGTCGGCTCGGGGACGATCATCTCGGGCGGCCAGATCGCCCGCACCGTCTGCTCGGATGGCGTGCGCGTCAACAGCTACGCTACCGTCGAGGATTCGGTGCTCTTCCCGCACGTCTCCATCGGGCGGGGCGCACGGCTCCGGCGCTGTATCGTCGACAAGGGCGTACAGGTGCCGCCGGGCGAGGTGATCGGCGAGGATCCCGAGCTCGACGCTCAGCGATTCACCGTGAGTGACGAGGGTGTGGTGGTCGTCACCCGGGCAGATCTCGGGCAGCACGACGAATTCGACTTATGATGGGGGGACGGTGTCCACAGATTCCTCCCATCCGCAGCCACCGCTCAGGTTGGCCTTCGTCTCCTCCGAGCTCGCACCGCTGGCGCAGACCGGTGGCCTGGGCGACGCCGTCGCGGGGCTCGCCCGCGGGCTGGCCAGTCTCGGCCACCACGTCGAGTGCATCCTGCCCGCGCATCGCTCCACCCTGGACCATCCCCTGTGCGAGGAGATCGCACCGGCGGGGCACTTCGAGCTGGCGACGTCGGAGGGCCGGGTGCCCGGGCGATGGCTCACCGCCCGGATGGGGCCCCTCATGCTGCATCTGGCCGACATCGACGGACTCTTCGACCGCGGGGCACTCTATGGCGGTGAGGACGAGGGTTTCCGGTACGTGGCGTTCGCGCGGGCGGCCGCGGCCCGCTGCGCGCAGATCCTTCCCCACGTCATGGTCGCCCACGATTGGCAGGCGGCGCTCTCCATCTGCATCCTGCGGACGCTGCACGATCGCGGTCAGATCAGGGGGGTCGGTACGGTGCAGGTCGTACACAACAACGCCCATCAGGGCTGCTTCCCCGGAGAGCTGCTCTCGATCAGCGGATTGCCCAGGGAGCTCTTCGTCCACGTCGGCCTCGAGTTCCACGGCGAGATCTCGCTCCTGAAGGGTGGATTGGGCTGGGCGGATCGCATCGTCACCGTCTCGCCGAGCTACGCCAAGGAGCTGCTCAGGCCGGAGTTTGCCCACGGGCTCGAGGGGCTCTATCACTTCCGATTGCATCGGCTGACGGGCATCATCAACGGCATCGATACGGAGCTCTACGATCCGGCGAAGGATGCCGCGCTGCCCGTGCAGTACAGTGCCCGCGATCCGGACGGTCGCGCGCTGTGTCGCGATCGCCTGCTGGACGAGCTCGATCTGCAGGCTCCGGCCAATGGCCGGCTGCTCGGCTGCATCGGAAGGCTCGCGAGCCAGAAGGGCTGGGACGTGCTGATCGACGCCATCCCCGGGCTGATCGAGGACGGGGCGAGTCTCGCGCTGGTCGGCGACGGGGACTCAGATATCGCCGCTCGCCTCGCGGCGCTCGCACGCGATTGGCCCGGTCGCGTCGCACTCCGACTGGGCTGGGACGACGGTCTGGCGCGACGCCTCTACGCGGGCTGCGACGCGCTTCTGGTGCCCTCTCGCTTCGAGCCTTGCGGCCTCGTGCAGCTGCTCGCGCAGCGCTACGGATCGCTGCCGATCGCGCACGCTGTCGGCGGGCTGCGCGACACGATCCGGCACGGAGAGACGGGGATCCTCTTCCAGCCGCTGAATGTGGGTGCACTGCGGGAGGCAGTCGATCGCGGAGCCGCGCTGCGGCGTCTGCTCGGCTCATCGCTGGTCACGGCGCTCATGCAGGAGGACGTCTCGTGGCATCGACCGGCGAAGGCGTGGGAGCGCGAGCTCCGCGACGTAGCGGCCCAGGCCGCCGAGAGGCTCTAGGCCGCCGATGATGCGTGTACTGCCCGGAAGTGCGTCGACCCTCGGCGCGATCCCCGACGAAGAGGGCGTGAACTTCGCGATCTTCTCCGCCAATGCAACGCGGGTCGAAGTCTGCCTCTTCGACTCCGTCGGCGATCCGGTGGAGGGCGCCCGGATCGAGCTGCCGGCACGCACGGGCGACATCTGGCACGGCCGCGTCATCGGGCTGCGCCCCGGACAGCTCTACGGCTACCGGGTGGATGGGCCCTGGGAGCCGCGGGAAGGCCATCGATTCAACCCCAACAAGCTGCTGATGGACCCCTACGCGCGCGCGTTGCACGGCCCCGTGCGTTGGGACGATGCCCTCTTCGGCCACGACCCCCAGGATCCCGATCGCCTGAACCACGCGAACAGCGCGCCCTTCATGCCCCGCTGCGTCGTCACCGAGGACGGCTTCGACTGGTCGGGTGATCGCTCCCCGTACCACGTGCCCTCGCGGAGCCTCATCTACGAGTGCCACCTCAAGGGCGTGACCATGCAGCATCCGCGGGTCGACGAGCACTTGCGTGGCACCTTCGGCGGCCTCGCGTCTCCCGCGTTGATCTCGCACCTCCAGGATCTCGGGGTGACGACTGTGGAGCTGCTGCCGATTCACCAGTCGGCGTCCGAGGAACACCTCATCGTGCGCGACCTCACGAACTACTGGGGCTACGCGTCGCTGGGCTTCTTCGCGCCGGATCAGCGTTTCGCGGCCTCTGAGGCGCCCGGCGCCGCGCTGAACGAGTTCCGCGCGATGGTGCGCGATCTCCACGAGGCAGGCATCGAGGTGATCCTCGACGTCGTCTACAACCACACCTGCGAGGGCGGATCGCTGGGCCCCACCTTCTGCTTTCGTGGGATCGAC
>CAZQMY010000263.1:0-8398 GCA_964594405.1 uncultured Spirochaetaceae bacterium
TGGACATCAACATGCCCAAGCTCTCGGGCATCGACGCTACCCGCCGCATCGGCAAGCGCGGCTGCAACGCGAAGATCCTCGTGCTCTCGATGCACGAGAGTCGAAACTATGTGGAAGAGGTGCTCCGAGCCGGGGCCTCTGGCTACGTCGTCAAGAACTCCGCCTCGCAGGACGTGCACAACGCCATCGACGCCGTTCGCGCCGGGGCGTCCTACCTCTCGCCTGCGATCACGCAGCAGGTCGTGGACGCGATCGCGCGGCCGGGCGATGCCTCGCCCACCGGCGTGTCGATGCTCACCGATCGTGAGCGCGAGGTGCTCCAGCTCATCGCCGAGGGGCTCTCGAGCAAGGAGATCGCAGCGAAGCTGGGCGTCTCGCTCAAGACCGTCGACTCGCATCGCTCCAATCTCATGGAGAAGCTCGACATCCACAAGGTTTCGGGCCTGGTGCGCTTCGCCATCCGCTCCGGCCTCGTCGAGGCCTAGCGGGCCGCCAGAGCGCCGGTGCCGAGCCGGGAACGTGTCCGTGGGCTTCCCGCCCGCGGCGCGTTCCGCCTCAGCGAAGGAGCTCGAGGACGACCCTCCGATTCAGCTGCGGGTCGGCCTGTGGAATCGGCTGCGCCTCCCCGTAGCCGCGGGCCTCGAGTCGGTCCGGCGCAATCTCGAACTTCTCGAGCAGATACTGCCGGGCGGCGTCGGCGCGGGCCTGCGAGAGGGACTGGTTGTAGTCCTCGGGCCCGCTCGCGTCGGTATGACCGCCGAGCTCGAAACGCCGGTCCGGGAAGTGCTCGACCAGCGCGCGCCCGACCTCGTCGAGGTCGCGGCGCCCCGCATCGCCGAGCTCTGCAGAGTCGTACTCGAAGACGATGTGCAGGTCGATGCGCGGCCGGCGCCCCGCGACCATCTGCTCCTCGAGCGCCACACGGATCTCCTCGGCCGACTTCGACGCGGACGAGACCGCGGCGGGTCCCGCTGCGCCGGTGGGCATCCCGCCCTTCGGCGTCGGCCGACCCGCGAATGCCTGCGCCGGCGCTGCGTCGTCTGGCTCCTCGGCGCCCGCCGGCGCGATCGACAGCAGGCTGACCGCCATTGCCGAGCAGAGTCCGACTGTGAATCCGCGCCAGCCGCGCACGCCGCGGATGACCCAGCGCGATCGCTGAATTCGAGAACCCATCGTGACTCCTCCAGCTCGGCCCAGGCGCCGCCCCACCTGCGGGGCATCGCCATCGCGCCGAGATTGGCATCTCCCGATCCCGTCGAACGCCGCCGGAGCGCCATGCACCGGACGGACACACCCGACGAGAGATGAGGGCCATCGTCGGCGAAAAAGGATACCAGCCAGGAGCCATTTTTGGCGCCATGCCGCAATGCGTCGGGAGAGAGGGCTCGCTCAGAGGTCGAGCGTCGGGTTCGTGAAGCCCGCCACGACGCGGTCCACCCGGTCTCCGTGGAGGCTCGTCTTGTCGATCAGCTCCTGTGCCAGGGCGTCGACGGCGGCCCAGTGCCGACCAAGCAGGCGGCGCGCCTCCCGCCAGTATTCCATGAAGAACTCCTCCGCAGACCTCGTCGCGGCCATGATTCCGGCCATCTCGGCGAGCCCCTCCCGATCGATGCGGCAGCGGCGGTGCTGTGCGGGCGTGAGCGTCGCCAGGTCGCATCGCGCCTCCTGTGCGCGGAGCCCAGCGCTTGCGTCGAGGCCGTCGTCGCTGCGGAGCTGCTCGGCGGCAAGGCCCGCGTAGCACCATACGCCGTGCGCATCGAGGATCGCATCCGGCGAGACGGGCGCCGGATTGCCGCGACGCGGCGCACCCATGGGGGGACGACAGACCAGGGGAATGGGAAGCCTCGAGTAGGTGCTCGTATGACCGGAGATGCCTTCCCGGTCATAGAGGCTGACGCTCTTGATGACCTGCTCGCCATAGAGGACGAAGCAGACCACGGCATGACCCGCCTCGTGATAGGCGAGGGATTCGATCGTCTCCGAATCCAATGATCGCGTCATGTGTTCTCGATTCGCAGCACTCGCCTGGTTCAGCATGTTCCCTCCCGTCCACACCCGAGTGGGCGCCCCGCCGGAAAGCGGGGACTTCCCTTATCGACCGATGCGCCGCCCGATTGAGTCTTCTGGCGCAAACCCCACTCCTTGGAGGGGAATTGCCCCGAGCGCGATCTTCTGCCAGCTCCGGCGGCCCGGGTCGGGCCCACCCGACCCCGCACTGCTTCGGTGTGCATCTCCTGGGTACGTGCCCCGGCTCCGTCGACCGCCCCTCCAACCCCGACGCACTTGCCGGACCGAGGGCAGACCATCGTGGGACGACACCATGGAGTGCCCCCCCTGCGATGACCCGACCGATCCGCTAGCAACTGGGGGGGGAAAGCTCTCGTTGGTCATCACTACGCGTGTTGTATGATGCGCCGCTCGGGACTTCCGCCCTTCCGCCAGGGCTGAGAGGGTTCCACTCCAGACGGATGCCGGATCGAAGTCGGATCCCTTCGTCTCGAGAGGGGCCGCCTCTGCTCTCAAAGCAGCCGAAGGGCTCGAAGCGTCTGATGACGTCTGATGACACAGTGACATGAAGATTCATCTCGGGGGCCGGCGGGCTTCCCGAAAGGTTTCGCGGGGGAGTAAGTTGCGTATCCACACGAGCGTCCGGAACGGACGGATCGGCCTCTACGGCGCGGTGAACCTCATCGCAGCCCTGCTCTTGGCCGGAAGCGTCCACTCGGCGGACATCGACACCGTCGTCGCCGAAGAGAACAAGGGCAACAAGCTGTCGGCACAATCCCAGAAGCGGATCGACAAGATCGACGACGAGACGAGCGGCATGGCCGCCGACTATCGCGCCGCCATCGACCAGATCGAATCGCTCCGGGTCTACAATGCCCATATCGAGAAGCTGATCGCCGACCAGGAGGCCGAGCTCGCCTCCCTGGACGAGCAGATCGCCAGCGTGACCCTGATCGGTCGACAGGTCACGCCGATGATGATCCGGATGGTGGACGCCCTCGAGGAGTTCATCGAGATGGACGTGCCCCTCCTGCTGAACGAGCGGCGCGAACGTCTGGCGCAGATCCGTGACTTGATGGAGCGGGCCGACGTCGCCAACTCTGAGAAGTATCGGCGGATCACCGAGGCCTACCAGATCGAGAACGAGTACGGCCGGACCATCGAGGCCTACACGGATACCATCGACATCGGCGGTGAAGAGAAGACGCTCGAGTTCCTCCGGGTCGGTCGCATCGCCCTGCTCTTCCAGAGCCTGGACGGCAGCGAGGTCGGTGCCTGGGACAACGACGCCAAGCAATGGGTGATGCTGCCACCGGAATACAAGGACTCCATCAAGAAGGGCATCCGGATGGCGCAGAAGCAGGCTGCCCCGGACCTCATCCGAATTCCCGTCCTGGCGCCGGAGGACGTGTAGTCATGGATCGTATCAAGAGGATTCTGAGCGTCGTCGTGGCAGCCCTCCTGCTGGCGCCCATCGTGGCGGTCGCCCAGGAGGACAAGGCCACATCCATCGAAGAGCTCCTCCAACGCGTGCGCAGCGGCTGGCGAGCCGAGAAGGCCGAGAACGACAAGCGCGAGGCCGACTTCCGCAAGCGGCGCGCCGATCAGGAGCAGCTGCTCAAGGAGGCGCTCGCCGAGCAGAAACGCCAGGAGGATCGCGGCACGGCCCTCGAAGCCCAGTTCGCGGCCAACGAGGTCGCGATCGCGGAGCAGGAAGAGCGCCTCAAGGAGAAGCTGGGCACGCTGGGCGAGCTCTTCGGCGTCGTTCGCCAGGTCGCGGGCGATACGCGCAGCCAGGTCGAGAACTCGTTGATCAGCGCCCAGTTCCCGGGGCGCGAGGAGCCCCTCGAGAAGCTCGGCTCCAGCAAGGCGCTGCCCTCGATCAAGGCCCTCGAGGGCCTCTGGGCCACGCTCCTTCAGGAGATGCACCAGTCTTCGAAGGTCGTCCGCTTCGACGCGAACGTGGTCAGGGCGAGCGGCGAAGAGGTCCCCGCCGAGGTGGTCCGCGTCGGCTCCTTCAACGCAACGTCGGACGGCAAGTACCTCCGATGGGACAGCAACTCGAGGAAGCTCGCCGAGATCGGCCGCCAGCCGGCACCGAAGTACGTGGACACGGTGAAGGCGCTCGAGAGCGCCTCGTCGGGCATGGTCCGCTTCGCGATCGATCCGGCGCGCGGCCAGATCCTCTCGCTGCTCGTGCGCACGCCCAACTTCCGTGAGCGCCTGGAGTTCGGTGGAACCGTGGGCTACGCGATCATCGTCCTGGGCCTGTCGACGGCGGTCTTCGCCCTCTTCCGCATGATCTATGTATTCGTCGTCAGCAGAATGGTCGCCTCACAGAAGAAGAAGGATACGCCGAGCGAAAGCAACCCGCTGGGTCGTGTGCTGAAGATCTACTACGACAACCCCGACCTCGACACCGAGAGCCTCGAGCTCAAGCTGGAGGAGCAGGTCATCAAGGAGACCGCGAAGATCGAGGGCTTCCTCTGGCTGGTCAAGGTCGTGTCTGCCGTCGCGCCCCTGATGGGACTGCTCGGAACCGTGACCGGTATGATCAATACCTTCCAGATCATCACGCTCTTCGGGACCGGCGACCCCAAGATGATGGCCAACGGCATCTCCGAGGCCCTCGTCACGACCATGCTCGGCCTCTACGCCGCAATCCCCCTCGTGCTCCTGCACAGCATTCTCGCCAGTATGGCGCGAAACGTCACGAATGTGCTCGACGAGCAGACCACTGGCCTGATCGCCGTCAAGGCCGAGGCCGAAGGGGGCTCCAAGCCGGGCGTGGGTGCGGCGTGACCCGCCTGTGCCTGCAGGGAGGAAGGGCATGACGGAGATCCTCGAAGCCGTCAGCGACTTCATCGATCGTGGTGGAGACGTGCTCCTGGTGATCTTCGGCGTCACGATGGCCATGTGGACGCTGATCCTGGAGCGCCAGGTCTACTTTCGGGCCATCTACCCCAAGGAGGCCAGATCGCTCCTCGACCGATGGCATGCGCGTGTGGACCAGACGTCTTGGCGCGCCCACCAGATCAGGTCACTGATGATCTCGGAGGCATCGATCAATCTGAATCGATCGATCCCGATGATCAACACCCTCGTCGCCCTGTGTCCCCTGCTCGGGCTGCTGGGCACGGTGACGGGCATGATCGAGGTCTTCGACGTCATGGCCGCTGCTGGCAACAGCAACGCACGCGCCATGGCATCGGGTGTGTCGAAGGCGACGATCCCCACGATGGCGGGCATGGTGGCGGCCCTCTCGGGCCTGTATTTCTCGGTCCAGCTCCAGCGTTTCGCCACGGACGAGGGCGAGAAGCTCGCGGATCAGATGACTCACGAATGATTCTTGCGCGGTGCTCGCGCCGCTGGATCACTACCGACAGGAAGAGACAATGCGTCGTAGAAGAGGAAAGGAAGAGGACGAGAGCGAGATCAACATGACGCCCATGCTGGACGTCGTGTTCATCATGCTGATCTTCTTCATCGTCACGGCCTCCTTCGTGAAGGAGTCGGGCATCGACATCAGCCGGCCCGACGCCGCCACCGCCACCGTGAAGGCGAAGGGCAACATCCTGATCGCCATCACCGAGAACAACCAGATCTGGATCGACCGACGCCAGGTCGACGTCCGATCGGTGCGGGCGAACATCGAACGACTGCACGCCGAGAATCCCGGTGGCTCGGTCGTCATTCAGGCCGACAAGAACTCCAAGAACGGGCTGCTGGTCCAGGTCATGGACGCGTCGCGCTCCGCCGGCGTGTACAACGTCTCCATCGCCGCGCAGCAGTCCGCCGAGTAGCGCATGGTCCTACGCTTCGTCGCATCCGCTGCCCTGGCGGGCCTGATCACCTTCGGGCTCTTCTACTTCATGCAGTTCCTGATCTCTCAGGCGACGGGTGAGGTGAAGGACGTGGGCCCGAACAGCGTGATCGAGTTCGTGCGCCTGAAGCGGGATGCAACGCTTCAGATGAAGAAGCGCGAGCTTCCGAAGAAGAAGGAGCCCCCGAAGCCGCCCCCGCCGCCGGATCTGGAGATGTCGGCTCCGAATGACGCGAGTGGAGGCGAGATGGCCATCGCGGCCGCCATGCCCGATGTCACACCCGAGCTCGCGGGCGGCATCAATCTCGGGCAGGCGCCCAGCGACACCGACGCGACGCCCCTGGTTCGCGTTCCACCGATCTATCCGCCGCGCGCCGCGGAGCGCGGGATCGAGGGGTGGGTGGTCATCGAGTACACCATCGCGGGCAACGGAACCGTGAAGACGGCTCGGGCGATCGCCTCCGAGCCCGGAAACATCTTCAATCGCTCCGCCGTCAAGGCCGTGATGAAGTGGAAATTCAAGCCCAAGATCGTCGACGGCAAGCCTGTGGAACAGCCCGGCAAGCAGACGCGTCTGACCTTCGAGCTCAGCCGATAGGTCATCAGAGGCATCGCGCCATGTCACACATCGAACCCTTCCCGACTCCCACCACGCAGCCCCGCCACTGGCTCGCCCGCCTGAGCCTGGCGCTCCTGCTGGCTCTCGCCACGACCTTCGTGCTCTCGGCGACCGACGCCGATGCCGCGAAGAAGAAGCGCGAGAAGAACTACATCCTCAGCGAGTCGACCGCCCGACAGATGCTCAAGGTCGGAGAGGCTGCCGAGGAGGAGGACTGGGACGAGGTCCTGGATCTCCTGGAGCCGCTCACTCGCAGGAGGCGGCTCAAGCCCCACGACAAGGCCACCGTCTTCGGTCTCGTCGGGCAGGCCTGGGCGGCCAAGGAGGACTACGTGAAGGCCGCCGAGGCCTTCGAGGTGGCCCTCGCGCAGAACGCACAGGTCTCGACCACCCAGGAGTTCATGAAGTTCAACCTCGCCCAGCTCTACATGGCCACCGAGAACTACGAGCGCGCCACGGAGCTCTTCGAGGATTGGTTCGCGAACGCAGAGAATCCCAACGCACAGGCCAACTTCATGATGGCCGCCGCCTACATGGTGCAGGAGAAGTTCGACAAGGCGCTGCCCTACGCTCGGACCTGCGTGGAGAAGTCCGATGAGCCGACGGAACGCTACCTGCGTCTCTTGCTCGGTGCCGAGTTCCAGAATGGCAACCTGCTCCAGACCTTCGATGTGCTCAAGACGCTGGCGACGCACTTTCCCAAGAAGGAGTACTTCCTCCAGCTCGCCGCCGCCTACTACCAGGCCGGCGAGAACGAGAACTCACTCGCCATGATGGAGCTCGCCTACCGCGAGGGCTGGCTCGAGAAGGAGTCGGAGCTGGTGGGACTGGCGCAGCGCTACTACGCGGCCGACCTGCCCTACCGCGCGAGTCAGGTGATGCGCAAGGCGCTCGAAGCGGAGCAGATCGCAGCCACCAAGGAGAACTACGAGTTCTACGCCAACAGTCTCCTGAACGCGCGGCACTATGACGAGTCGCTCGTTCCGCTCGAGAAGGCCGCGAGTCTCTCGGAAGATGGTGAGCTCTACGTGCGGCTCGCTCAAGTCTATCTGGAGATCCAGGACTGGCCCAAGGCGCGCGGCGCGCTCAAGAGCGCACTGGACAAGAGCGAGCTCAACAACCCGGGCAACGCCCACCTGCTGCTGGGAATCGCGAACTTCAACGAGAAGCGATTCGACAGCGCCCGTGAGGAATTCCAGCGCGCGGCGAAGTTCGACAAGACCCGCAAGAGCGCGAATCAGTGGATCCGCCACGTCGAGACCGCCCTCAGGGACATGGAAGACCTCTGAGTCCGACTCGCGATCCCCGGGGCACCTCTCACCGCTCACCTCTCGATCCAGCGCGCGAGCCTCTGAGGGCACGGGAGGGCCTCTCGCGGCCAGGACCCGCCGCAAGCCGGGCGCCGGCCCTCCGAGCCTCGCATCATCGGGCACTTCGCGACCCGGCCGTGCCTATCGTATCCTGGGCGCCATGGTCCGGCTGTTCGCACTCTTCATCCTGTTGCCCGCAATCGAGCTGGCGCTCCTGATCGAGATCGGAAGCCGGATCGGCACGCTCTCCACGCTGGGCCTGATCGTCGTCACGGGGATCGTGGGTGCGACGCTCGCCCGCGGCCAGGGCCTTCGCGTGATTCAGGAGATCCAGCGCGAGCTGGCCCAGGGCCAGATGCCCGCGGCCCCCATGATCGACGCCTCGATGATCATCATCGCCTCGGCGCTGCTGATCACGCCCGGCGTGCTCACCGACGTCTTCGGCTTCCTCTGCCTCTGGCCCACCTTCAGGCGCCTGGTCCGAGCGGAGCTCCGCAGGCGATTCGAGAAGGCCGTCGCGGAGCAGCGGATCGAGGTCCATGTCTCCAGCATGGGGCAGATGGACGAGATGCCCGCCCCATTCGGCATGGACCCGCCCAGTCGACCCTATCGCGGGCCGATGGTCGATGTGACGCCCCG
>CAZQMY010000264.1:0-8316 GCA_964594405.1 uncultured Spirochaetaceae bacterium
AGGGCATCCCGCAGACGGCACCGCGGGCCTCGCCTTTCTCACCACGCAGACCGCCGCTTCCGCCGCGGTCTTCGGCTGGGTGCTCATCGAGTGGATCCACCGTGGCAACCCGACGATCCTGGGCGCGGCCACCGGCGCCGTGGCCGGCCTGGTTGGCGTCACGCCCGCCTGCGCCTTCGTGGGCCCGGCCGGAGCCATCATGATCGGCCTCGGTGCGGCGCTGATCTGCTACGCCGCCGTCACGATCCTGAAGCCCGCCGCCGGCTACGACGACAGCCTGGACGTCTTCGGTGTGCACGGGGTGGGCGGCGCCTGGGGCGCGGTGGCGACCGCACTCTTCCTCGCACCCTGGGGCGTCCAGGAGGGTGTCGGATGGGGCGCCCAGCTCGGCAAGCAGGTGGTCAGCGTGGGCTTCACCGCGGTCTACGCCTGCGCGCTGACCTGGGTGATCCTGATGGTCCTCAAGCTGGTGCTCGGCGACCTTCGCGTCAACGAAGAGGACGAGCATCAGGGCCTCGACCTGGCCGAGCACTCCGAGACCGCCTACGGTCCGCCGGCCTAGCAACCCACCAGGCGTGGGCCCCGGGGTCCGCGCCTCGCGGGTGTCCGGGATGCGGTAGGGAGACATGGACCGTCGCCGGCCGGGCAGCGGCGGTCTCGCGAGGCGAGGAGGGACGCACCATGGCGATCTTTGTCTACATCGGCCACGACGGGCCGAAGGGGCCCGAGCTGCGCGCCACGGATACCCGCGCTCGGCATCTCGAGCATCTC
This sequence comes from uncultured Spirochaetaceae bacterium, assembly GCA_964594405.1. Classification (GTDB taxonomy): domain Bacteria; phylum Myxococcota_A; class UBA9160; order UBA9160; family UBA4427; genus CAZQMY01. The sequence continues at coordinate 772 of CAZQMY010000264.1, forward strand.
GGCAAGCTCGACGCGGAAGGCATCGTCCAGTTCGCCGGCCCGCTCAAGACGGAGGGGGGCGAGCCCCGCGGCAGCATGGTCGTGATCGAGGCCGAGAGCTACGCCGCAGCCAAGGCGCTGAGCGAGCGCGACCCCTACAGTATGGAAGGCGTCTTCGAACGCGTGGAAGTCTTCGAGACCGTCAAGGCCTTCCCGAAGGCCTGAGCCCAAGCGACGGCTCGCGCCAGGACACCCCCCAGCACGACGCAACCCAGGAGGATGCCGATGATCCGCACCGGAGCGCTCCGTCTCGTCGGATGCCTGCTCGCCCTCTCGCTCGTCCTGCCGCCCCTGGGCCACGCCGATGACCACGAAGACCAGCAGCCCAGGGTCTGGGATCAGGAGAAGCTGACGCAGCTGACCGCCGATCTCGCCGAGGCGATGTCTGCGGTGCGCACGTCCGCGCGCAATGAGCCCTCGGTCATCCAGCGCCAGCAGATGAACGACCGCACGGTGGCCCAGTACCTCGAGAGCCTGCGCATGCTCGAGCGATCCACGGGTCAGCTCTCGCGGCGCATCCGCGACGGCAAGGGGCGCGACGAGACCATGAACCTCGCGCGACGCATCGGCACGCTGCTGCGCGATGCCCAGGTGTCGGGACGTCGCCTGGACATCCCCAAGATGACCATGGAGCGCATCGACGTCGCGATGGCCTTGATCGACGAGATCGAGCCCTACTTCAGGCAGCCCGGCGACGGTTGATCCGCCGATGGCGGGGCGGCGTCCGTGAAGCTCGCTTCACGCACGCCCGTCGACAGACCCGCTGCTAATCTGGCTTCGTCCGTCCCTCGCAGATTGCCCGACGAAAGCCATCGATGAGCTCCGAACGCGCCGAATCCGCGCCCGCACGCGTATGCACTGCCCGGGAGATCGACGACGCCCTCGCGCGCCTCGGCTTCGAGGCCTTCCGCGAGGGTCAGCGAAGCGCGGTGGAGACGGTGCTGGAGCCGCCCGGTCGCCTGCTGCTCGTGGCGCCGACCGGCGGCGGCAAGAGCCTCTGCTATCAGCTCCCCGCACTCCTGCTCGAGGGCACGACCCTCGTGGTCTCTCCCCTGATCTCGCTCATGCAGGACCAGGTCGACGCGCTGGTCGCACGAGGTGTCTCGGCGACCTTTCTCGCCTCGACGCTGCCGCTGGACACGCTCGACGAACGAATGCGCGGCCTCGCCGGGGGGCGCTACGACCTGGTCTACGTGGCACCGGAACGGCTGGTCCATCCGGAGTTCCGCGCGCTGCTGCGCGAGCTCTCCTGTCCGCTGGTCGCCATCGACGAGGCGCACTGCATCAGCGAGTGGGGGCACGACTTCCGTCCGGAGTACATGCAGATCGGCGAGCTGATCCGCGCCCTCCCCGGCGCGCGGGTCATCGCCTGCACCGCTACCGCTACGCCCATCGTGCGCGACGAGATCCTCGAGCGCCTCGGCCTGCCCGCCGATACGCCGCAGATCATCCACGGCTTCGCGCGCCCCAACCTCTCGCTGCGCGTCCACGAGGTGAGCGGCAAGAAGGAGCGCGATCGCTGGGTGGACGATGCCCTCGCCGAGGCCCTCGGCGCGCCTGGGCAGGGCCGAGGCGCTGCCATCGTCTATGCCCCGACGCGCCGCATCACCGAGGAGGAGCAGCGCCGGCTGCTGGAGCTCGGCTGGCGCGCGTCCGCCTACCACGCGGGCATGGAGGGCGAGGCGCGCGAGCACGTGCATCGCCAGTTCTCCGCCGGCGAGGCGGAGGTGGTCGTGGCCACCAACGCCTTCGGCATGGGCATCGATCGCGCCGACGTGCGCGCGGTCATCCACCTGGCGCCGCCCGGCTCGATCGAGTCGTACTATCAGGAGGTGGGCCGCGCCGGGCGCGACGGCGAGAAGGCGCTGGCCCTGATGCTGATCTCGGCCAGCGACATGCCGAGGCGCCGGCATCTCATCGACCAGGATGCCGATGGCGGCGCGGCCAGCTCCGAGGTGGTGCAGCACAAGTGGAACCTCTTCCTCGAGCTGATGCGCTTTGCCGAGGGGGGGAGCTGCCGCCACGACACCGTGCTGCGCTACTTCGGAGACGAGGCGGAGACCCTCGCAGGCTGCGGGCAGTGCGACGTCTGCCTGCGCCTGTCGATGGGCGAGGAGGAAGCGGCCCGCTCGGAAGAAGAGGTCACCCTGATCGTCCGCAAGGCGCTCTCGGGCGTGGCCCGGGTCCACGGGCGCTTCGGCCTCTCGGCCGCGGTGGCCCTGCTGCGCGGCCAGAAGGATCCGCGCCTCGAGCGCGATGCCCTCCATCGCGTTCCCACCTTCGGCGTACTCGCCGAGTTCGGCGACGCATGGCTGACACAGCTGCTCCGCCGCTGCGTGACCGCCGGCCTCGCCGACTTCTTCGGAGGCGACCGGCCGGTGATCGCACTCACCGACCACGGGATCGCCGCCATGCGCGGCGAGCGCCCGATCCGCATGCTGCTGCCGCCCTCCAGGGCCCGCGCGAGACGCCGGGCGGCCGCCCCCGGCGAAGGCGGCCGAGGCGCAGCAGCCGCGGGCGATGGCGACGGGCTCTCCGAGGCCGACCTGGCGCTCTTCGAGGCGCTGCGCAGCCATCGCCTCGAGGTGGCGCGGCTCGAGTCGGTGCCCCCCTACGTGGTCGCGAGCGACCGCACCCTGCGCGAGATCGCGACGCTCCGCCCCCGCGACCGCGACGAGCTCTGCATGGCCCACGGGATCGGCCCATCGAAGGCCGAGAAGTACGGCGCCGGTCTGCTCGAGGTCGTCGCCGAGCACGACGCGTCGCTGGCGCACTGAGCCAGCCGCCGATCGGTCCGACGCGGCCCGGCGATGCAGCCAGTCCGACACCCTGGTGCTCGGCGTGTCGAGCCGCATGGGGTCGCCTCCCACGCGCCCTACCCGCCCTCGTGCTGGAATCCCGCTCGCGACGCCGAGGCGTTCAGCGCCGCGGATTCGCGACGCGAATGACGCGGTCGCCCGCGAAGCTGCCGATCAGCAGCGCGTCGCCCACCTCCACCGCCACCGTGCCCCCGCCCATGGGTGCCCCGCCGTTGGCGAAGAGCAGCTCCGCCTGCAGCGTCCGAGGGTCGAGGCTCAGGATCTCGAAGGGCAGCGGGCACGCGCCCGACTCGATGGACTGGCACTGGACGGCATCGGCCAGCCCGCCGACGTGCGAGGCCACCAGAAGCCGCCCGTCGCGTGACCAGCTCAGGTTGTCGGGGTTGGAGACCTCGACGCTGGCGAGGCGCTCGCCCGTCCGTCTGTCGATGCGCCGCAGCTCGCTCGTCATGTAGAGATTGACATAGACGTCCGCCTCGTCGTCGGAGAGCTCGATGCCGTTGGGAAAGGGCAGGTCCGTGCCCGGGACGGCGCGAAATCCATCGGCCGCGCTCCACTCGTAGACGAGACCGGTGCGCCCGCCGAAGGCGGCGCGGATCAGGCCGATCGTCGGCGCGCTCTTGTTCATCATGTGCGTGGTCAGCAGCCCGCCGTCGCGCAGCAGCACCACGTCGTTGAGGTAAGCCCCTTCTGGCGGGGTCGCGCAGCCGCGCCAGGCGAGCCGCGTGGAGCGCCCTTCGCCCAGCACCTCGAAGAGCTCCACCGACTCCCGCCCGCCGTGATTGACGACGGCGAGCATCCGTCGCCCGTCGCCGCGTTGCACCAGGTCGATCCCGTGTGGCGCGAACTCGGGCGGCGGAGGGCCCGGGCAGTCGGACGCGCCCCAGTCGCCCGATGGCTCGGCATCGCTCCGAGGCGCGGCGGCGTCGGTGCCCGAGGGCGGCGGGAAGAGCACGCTCAGCCGACCGGTCTCGGTATCGAAGAGGGCGAGGCTGCCGGGCTCGACCTCGGGGCCCATGCCTCCGAACTGACTCACCAGGACGTGGCGATCGTCGGCCAGGACCGCGAGGTCTTCGGGGTTCTGGAAGCCGCAGACCGGCGTGATGCCTCGGGCCGCCTCGCAGCCCTGGACCACTTCGTGGGTGGGAGAGCATCCGCAGACCAGGGCCACGACCAGCCAGAGCGCGGCGTTCGAGGGAGAGCGACCCGGGTGGGCCGATCGGGCGAGCGGGCGGGCCATGGCGTGCTCCTGATGCGGGCGGGTGGACCGGCAGGAGACTGTGCGAGCCGATCCCGCCGGAGACCATCGCCGCCCGGACCAGGAGGGGCAACTCCCGGCGCAGCAGCCCGTGCTCTCATGGGCAGACCATCCGGCAGGGGAGATGCGTCGTGATCTGAGCGCCGTTCTTGCAGCGGCAGATCCCGTCGCCGTCCTTCTCCACGTAGACCCGCCGCTTCGCCGGCATCGGCGGGCCCTGCCCCGCCGCGCAGGGAACCCCACCGGTGTGACAGCTCGGCTGATAGGCCACCTGCTCCTCGGGCACGATGCCCTGATGCCGTGGGGTCCTGAAGAGGATCGGAATGGTGCCGGTGCGGCCGTCCGGCGTGGACTGCCAGACGGAGAAGTGGAGGTGCGGTCCGGTCGAGAAGCCGGTGTTGCCGCTGAATCCGATCACCTCGCCGGCGAGGATCTCCATACCGATGCGTACGCCGGATCCGGGGTCGAGATGAGCATAGGTGGCGAAGGTCCCGTCGTCGTGCATGATCGTGACGGCGTTGGCCTCGCGCAGCAGGCTCTGGGCCGTCCCCGCCCTGGTGTAGCCATCGGCGACGTTCACGACGCGCCCGCTGCGCGCCGCGATGATCGGCGTGCCGATGGGCATCGCCCAATCGAAGGAGTAGCGCGACTCGCCCGTGTGGCTGAACGCACCGTCGATCCCCTGCGTGAGGATGCGCTCCTCCTTGCCGCCGAAGGGCATCTGGTAGCGGGCCGACGGATCGTGCCTCGCGTACGGGTCGCCGTAGACCCAGCGCCAGCGGAAGGGATAGGACGCGCCGAGCGATGCATCCTGCCGGACGAGCACGTAGATCAGCTTGCGCTCGCCCCCTGGCACCACCACGAACTCCTTCGTGCGTCGCGGAGTCGCCACCAGGTTCTGCAGCCCCTGGAAGCGCACCTCTACGCCCACCGGCGCCGAGTTCCGATTGCTCGCCTCGATCACCACGCGGTCGGTGCCCTGGCCCATGTGGAGGCACACGCGGTCGAGGCAATCGGTGCGGATCTCGGCTCCAGCGCCCGGGCCGAGCAACATGAGCAGCAACGCGGGCACGAGGGTCCTCGAGAGGCGCCGCGGCGGTCGGGGCGGTCGGTCGGGGGCAGTGTCCTGTGTGGCCACGAGGATCTCCAGGTCGATGCCCCTGCATCGGCGCTGGCGGCGTAAGGCTGTACGCCCGGATCGTTCTCGAGCCCTCCGCGGGCCCGCGACACGCCGCTGGACGCTCATCGCCGCTGCACATACGCTGCCGGCGGAGGAGTGCACGTTGGCGCTGCCCTGGAAGAGCCTGGAGAAGGTGCAGACCCCGGACGGCGAGCTCGAGCTCAGGCGCCGCGGGGACGACTTCCTCATCCTGATCGCCGGCCGGGTGCTGATGAACAGCCGCGCCAATCGCTCGGAGCTGGCCCTGGCGCGATTCACCTGCGAGGCCCTGGCCGCGCACGGTGAGGCCGAGGCGCCGCTGATGCTGATCGGCGGCCTCGGCATGGGGTGCAGCGCGCGGGCCGCACTCGATGCGATGCCCGAGGGCGGCCGCCTGGTGATCTGCGAGGTCAACGCCGTGGTGGCGCGCTGGTGCCGCGGCCCGCTGGCCGCCGTCAACGGCGACCTGCTGAGCGACCCGCGCGTGACGCTCGAGATGCAGGACGTGAGCCGCTTCATCGAGCGCTGGGCCGGCGATCGGTCGCTGCCCCGCTTCGATGCCATCGTGCTCGACCTCTACGAGGGGCCGCACGCGGGCACCTCAGCGCGCCGCGACCCTTTCTACGGTCGTGAGGCCCTCGATCGGACCCGGCGCGCGCTTCGGCGCGGGGGGGTCTTCTCGGTCTGGTCGGAGGCACCGGACGAGGGCTTCGAGCAGCGGCTGACCAGCACCGGCTTCACCTGCCAACGACGGCGCCCGGGGCGCGGGGGGCTGCGACACGCGGTCTACGTCGCTCGTTCGAGGCGCTGACCAGGCACTCGCTCTCCGATCTGCCCCCGGGCGTTGCGGGCCGCGGTGCCTCACTCATCTCTACCATCGGCTACAGGGCGAAGCCGATCGGCTCGGCTCTTCACCGAGCCCATGCAGCATCCTGGGTGCAGCGCGAGTGCGGAACCCCGGGCGCCAACAAGGCCCCTACCCAGACCCCAGGACGCCAACGCGCGGCCCGTCGCGCGTCGGCGCTGGCTGCCCTGCCCCCCCCCAGCGAGACATCATAGTCCCATGTACCCCCAGGACCTCCCCGCATCGCTGAGCGAGGCCGCGATCGCCGAGGAGGCGGCCCCCGCCGCCCTCGCGCCGCCGCTCACCGCCGGTATGAAGCTCTGGTACGCGCTGGGCCAGACCGCCGAGGGCATCAAGAACGAGTCCTTCGGCATCTTCCTGCTCTTCTACTACACCAACGTGCTGAATCTCTCGGGCAGCCTGGCGGGCCTGGTGATCTTGATTTCGCTCTGCATCGACGCGATCACCGATCCGCTGGCGGGCACGCTCTCGGATCGCTTCCGGTCGCGATGGGGCCGGCGCCACCCCTTCATGTACGCCTCGGCGCTGCCGCTGGGGCTCTCGTTCTACGCGATCTTCGCGCCGCCGACGGGCCTCTCGCAGACCGGGCTCTTCGTCTGGATGCTCGCGTTCACGGTGCTCTGTCGACTGGCCATGACGCTCTTCCACGTGCCCCACGCAGCCCTCGGCGCCGAGCTCTCCAGCGACTACGAGGAGCGCACGGAGATCGTGCTGATGCGCACCGTGGCCTCGCGCATCGGGCTGATCGTCCCCGGCGTGCTGGGCCTGATGATCCTGATGCGGCCGACCGAGCGATACGCCGATGGCCGCTTCAACCCGGAGGCCTATCCCGCCTACGCGCTGATCGCCGCCGTGGCGATGACCGCCGCGGTCTTCGTCAGCGCACAGCGCACGCACGCGCGCATCCCCTACCTGCCCGGGCCCAGCGAGAGCCAGGGCAGCGAGCGGGGCGCGCTGGCGAGTCTCTTCCGCAACCTCGGCCAGGCCTTCCGCTTCCGCTCGTTCCGCGCGCTCTTCTTCGGCAACGTGATCAGCTTCGTGGGCTGGGGCGTGACGGGCACGATGGTGATGCACATGGCCACCTTCTTCTGGCAGGTGACCACCGACCAGCTCTTCATCTGGGGCGTCGGCATGTCGGCGGGGCTGCTGCTCGGCCTGCCCTTCTGGGCGAAGGCCTCGGCGCGCTGGGACAAGAAGCCGATCTTCGTGGTCGGCTGTGCGATCTTCGTCGCCTTCGCCGTGCCGCCCCCGCTTCTTCGCGCCTTCGGCCTCTGGCCCGAGACCAGCAGCGTGCTCTACATGCCGTTGTGGATCCTCACCACCGGCTTCGTCGCGCACTTCGGCATCGCGGGCCCCACCGTCACCGGCAGCTCGATGATGGCGGACGTCACCGACCTCGCCGCCT
>CAZQMY010000265.1:0-8304 GCA_964594405.1 uncultured Spirochaetaceae bacterium
AGCGTGCGAGCTCGTCGAGGTCCTGGAAGCTCAGCTCCATGCCGCCCTTTGCGGCGAATCCCTTGAAGTCCTCCACGCTCGGTGAGGGGATGCCCTCGACCTCCCGAGCCAGCGCGTTCGGGCGATTGCGCGCCGTGGTCCAGATCCCCGTATCCAGCAGACCGCCCGAGGGATAGAAGACCGAGGCGCGGAGATTCGTCCCCTCGCTCTCGAGCTGTACGGCCAGGCACTCGCTGATGATCGAGATGGCGGCCTTGCTCGATGCATAGACCGACTGATAGGGCAGTGGCGAGATGCCGCCATCGCCCGAGGAGGTGTTGATCACGTGCCCCTCCTCGCCGGACGCGATCATTCGCGGAACGAAGGCCTGGATCCCGAAGACCACGCCGTGGACGTTGACTCCGTGCACCCAGCGCCAATCGTTGGGTGTGGTCTCCCAGACGTTGGCCGAGGGGGCAGCCACGCCGGCATTGTTGAAGAGCAGGTGGCAGGCCCCATGAGTCTCGAAGGTGTAGTCGGCGAGCGCTTTCACGGAGTCGAAGTCCGAGACGTCCGTCACCTTGCCGCCGAGGCTCTCGCTCTCACCGCCGAGCGAGATGATGGCTCGATCCAGGGCGCTCTTCTCGACGTCGCCGATCACGACCCTGGCCCCTTCGGCCAGCAGGGCGCGAACCAGCGCCAGGCCGATTCCGCTCGCGCCCCCGGTGACGACCGCAACCCTGCCGCTGAAGTCCTTCATGTGCCCGCGCTCCTCGAGTCGCATCCCTGCCCGGGACGGATGCCCAGACCGCGACGGTTCATCGGCCATCGCCCGCCCGTCGCTCCCGAGCCATGGCCTGCCTTCGGACGATGAGCCCTGCCAGTCAAGCGAACCCATCGGCCCGAGGCAATCGGGATCCCCCCACCCGAAGCCCCTACCTCACTCAGGAAGAGTGCACCTTCGGCATGCACGAGGTGGCCGCCCGGTCGCGAGGCCGCCCACCGCCCACAGCGTCAATCCCCGCGCCGGGACGCCCGCGTGAAGGCCGGCGCCAGATCCGCGTAGAGCGACTTGAACTGCGCGTGGAGGGCGCGGTAGCGATCGACTGCGCCAGGCTCCGGCAGAGCCACGAAGTCCTCGGGCGGCGCGACGCAGACGTCGGAGGGCGGGGCGGACTCGACGCCGATCTGCGCGAGTCGTGCGGCGCCGAGTGCGGGCCCGACGGCAGCATCGCTCCGATAGACGAGGGGACGGTTCAGTACGCTCGCGAGGATCCCGCCCCAGAGCCTGCTGCGCGCGCCGCCGCCGATCACCGAGACCTCATCGATCCTGGCCCCACCCCCGATGATCGCCTCCTGGCCGTCGAGGACGCCGAAGGCGACGCCCTCCAGAACGGCGCGACCGAGCGCCGCGCGATCGGTGTCGTGATCGAGGCCCACGAAGGCGCCCGATGCGTAGGGATCGTTGTGGGGCGTACGCTCGCCGGAGAGGTAGGGCAGGAAGAGCAGTCGATCCGATCGCACGCCGCTCGCCTCCACTTCGGCGAGCAGGGATGTCTCACTGCCTGCGCCCGTGAGCCGAACGGCCCAGGCGAGGCAGCTCGCGGCGCTGAGCATCACGGCCATCTGATGCCAGCTGCCCGGGAGGCAGTGGCAGAAGGCATGGACGGCGCGTTCTGGGTTCGCGCGATAGGCATCCGCCGCGACGAAGAGCACGCCCGAAGTGCCGAGTGAGAGGAAGCCCTGCCCTTCTCGAATCACGCCGACGCCTGCGGCCCCCGCGGCCTGGTCTCCCGCTCCCGCGACCACGGGCACACGCTCGCAGCCGAACGCCTCGGCGACCTCCCCCCGGAGCTGCCCGGTGATCTCGGTGCCTTCGTAGAGCAGGGGCATCGCGTGGACATCCAGCCCGCAGGCCTCCAGCATCTCGTTCGACCACGCGCGCTGGGCGACGTTCAGCCAGAGCGTGCCGGAGGCATCCGAGCGATCGCTGGCGTGATCGCCCGTCAGGCAGAGGCGCACGTAGTCCTTGGGCAGCAGGACCCTGGTCACACGCGCGAAGACCTCCGGCTCGTGCGCCCTCACCCAGGCGAGCTTCGGGGCGGTGAAGCCGGGCATCGCGAGATTGCCGGTGATCTCGCGCGAACGCGGGACCGCGCGTTCGAGCTCGCGGCATTGCGCGACGCTGCGCCCGTCGTTCCAGAGGATCGACGGGCGCAGCGGTCTGTCGGAGGCGTCGAGCAGCGTCGCGCCGTGCATCTGGCCCGACAGGCCGATCCCGCGCAGTCCACGCAGCCCGCCCGCGTGGGCGGCGCGGAGGGCCGCGACCGCGCTGCGTGTCGCCGACCACCAGTCATCGGGATCCTGCTCGCTCCAGAGGATCTTCGGACGCGAGACCTCGAGGGGCGCCTCGGCGGAGGCGCGAAGCTCTCCCCGCTCGTCGATCAGCGTCGTCTTGACGCCCGACGTGCCGAGGTCGATGCCGAGATACATCCGCAGGTCCTCCGTCGGGATCGGGCGCCCGGCCTCAACCGCGAAGGTCGCCAGGGTCGATATCGGCGATCTTCACCACCTTGAAGGTGGCCTCCATCAAGGGGTCCGCGCAGAGCGTCCGGATCAATATGTGCGCATTCTCGTATCCCTGGGTACAGACCCAGTTGTCGACGCCGGGGTCCTCTGCGCATGCGTAGATCCTGAAGGACCCGTCCTCGTCCATGATGACCTGATTGTTGTTCAGCCCCACCTGGAAGTGCATGTAGTCACCCGACTCGAGGTATCGGGTGAGCGTCTGGCAGGACCAGTATCGACAGGGCACGTCCGTGCCCTCGATGAGGATCGCTTCGTCCGGCGCGAGCTTGAACCACGCTCCCAGGTACTGGATCCCCGGCCCCGGCAGGTTGTTGGCCACCAGCTTGGGATCGATCATCTGGGCGAGCTGCTCCGGCGAGTACTCGTCCTCGCGAGCCTCGTCGAGCACGAGCGAGCCATCCGTGATGTGCGTGGCCTGGCTCTTCTGCCCCGCTTGCGTCTTCTCGTAGGCGATGAGGTTCAGCCCTGCGAAGATCGAGAGCCCGATCGAGACGTCCGTCGCGTCCTCGATGAAGTCGATCAGCCGACCGATCCCCGCCTCGAACTCCTCCTCCGAGTAGGGAGCGAGATCGGGGGAGCTCGAGACGCACTCGATGTTCTGGATGGCGGGCCTGAGCTTGCCCTCGTCCGTGGCGCGGACGAACTCCTGGAAGTATTGGCGGGTGAAGAGGATCGGCTTGCGACCCTTGAGCTCGAGCCAGTTGCGCGCGCCTTCTGGGCGCTTCTCCGAGAGATAGATCTCTGCGATCTCCTCGCCGAAGATGTCGTCCCACTCGATCTCGTCGTCGATCAGGTGATCGACGATGTAGTAGGCGTCACGCTCGTCGTGAGCGTATACGGTGGCCGAGTAGTAGAGATCGTCGCCGCGGCGGATGGAGAATTTGTAGGTCTGCGTCTCGTCGAGCTTCGCCTCGTGATAGAGGGTGTCCGTGCCGTCGCCCTTGAACTTCCGCATGCGCGTCATCATGCGGGCGAGGATCGGATCGTGGCGATCGATCTCCATCTCGAGCTCGTGGCCGGCCGAGATCAGCCGGGTCAGGTAGCGATAGCCTTCGGCGCGTTCCCTCGCGTTCCGCGCACCCGTGGGCCCGGTGATCTTCTCGCCGATTCGCTTCAGCTCGTCGCAGAAGTGATTCCAGGACTTCTGGCTCAGGGTAGGCTCGCGATCAGACATGGTTCTCCTCTACGGGAATGGGCGAAGGGCCAGCCGAGGGCCCGGGGCTGTTGGACTCGATGCGCGGCGCGGACCGGCTTCGCCCGGCACGCGGAGATCCGCGGAGGCCCGACGCAGCCGGGTCCGCAGTCCGGCGAGAGGGTCCCCCTCCATGGGCGCTGAGGGGGAGGGGCCGGTAGTGTACCGCCGACGCGCGTCCTGAAAACGCCGAGGTTCGATGGCCGTCGATCCGACGAAGGGGAATCGGTGGCCACGGAGCCCGTCTTCGCGAGGCCATGCCAGTTGTCCGAGAATCAGCTCCCGCCGCCCTACCTTCCGCTCCCGCTCAAGATCGCGAATGGTGTGGGACGGCTCGCCATGCGGCTCGGATGGAAGGGCTTCACCTTCGACGAAGGCGAGGTGCTGGAGGCCGCGTGCGCGGAGACGGGCCTCCGCGACTTCGGCGGCGAGAGCTTCAGGCCCGGGCTCGGGCGTTTGATCCAGTCGCTCGAGGAGGATGCGCGACTCACGCCCTTCGGTCGCTTCTTTGCACGCAAGCAGCTCGTAGAGGCCCTGGCCCATCGCCTCCGGATGATCGAGTGGCGCAATCGCCATCCCCAGGTCGCCGGGGAGCGCATCGAGAGGCCGCTCTTCGTCCTCGGCCTCCCACGCACGGGGACCACGCTGCTCTACAGCCTGCTCGCCCGGGATCCCGCCCACAGAGCCCCGCTGTCCTGGGAGGTGGACTCTCCCAATCCGCCGCCCACCGCCGAGGGCTACGACACCGATCCGCGCATCGAGGAGGTGGGCAGGCGAATGGCCCAGCTCCACTCTCTGGCGCCCGACTTCAACTCGATCCATCCAGTGGGCGAGATGCTTCCTCAGGAATGCATCGCCATGACGGCGCTCGAGTTCATGAGCCTGCGCTTCGAGATGACCTTCAATGTCGCCGGCTACCAGCGCTGGCTCGCTCATCAGGACATGGCGCAGACCTACCGATTCCATCGCCACTTCCTGCAGCACCTCCAGTCCGGCGGACGGCGCGGCCGCTGGGTGCTGAAGTCGCCGGGCCACCTCGGCCCCATCGCCGCGCTCCTCGGCGAGTATCCCGACGCGATGATCGTGCAGACGCATCGCGATCCGCTCCGCGTGATCCCTTCCGTCTCGAGCCTCGAGTACACCATGCGCGCGGTCTCCAGCGACGACGTCGTGCCCGAGGAGATCGGCGCTCAGATGCTCTGGCTCTGGTCGACGATGCTCGATCAGGGGATGCGCGAGCGGGGAGCACACGAGCGGGCCATCGCGGAGCACGAAGGCGAGGGCGGGCGGTCACCCTTCCTGGACCTCCACTTCCAGGAGATCATCAGCGATCCGATGGCCTGTGTGGATCGCATCTACGACTACTTCGGGCTGGAGCTCTCCAGCGAGGCCCGCAGCGGCATGGAGCGCTATCTGAAGGAGAAGCCCACCGCAGACCACGGCCCCCACAGCTACAGCCTGGAGGGCTTCGGTCTGAGCGCGGAGCGGGTGGAAGAGACCTTCAAGCGCTACTGCGAGCACTTCGGCGTGGCGCCGGAGCCCTATACCTGATCGGACCGGATCGGCATCTGCGGGAACGCGGCGGGCGCTCGGCTAGTACGAGACCCCGTAGGTCCTGAGCAGGATCCAGTCCGCGAGCCGATCGGGCATCGCGCTCAAGAGCGCCCGCGGCAGCCGCGAGCCGGCGGGTGCGTAGTAGCGGGTATTCGGCTTCGCGTCGGTCGCCGCGCGAACCACCTGCTCTGCCACGGCCTCCGGCGGAATCGCCGACTTCAGCTGGCTCCGAGCGAAGTCGTCGAGATCGAACATCGTCTGCCTGTAGGGGTTGGTCTCGTCCTCGCGCAGGCGCTGTCCCATCGCACGACTGTTGTCGAAGGTCGGCGTGTCGACGAAGCCCGGCAGGATGATCGACACCCGGATGCCGAAGCGCTCGAGCTCGAGACGCAGGCAGTCCGTCGCCGACTCGATGCCACCCTTGGTCGCCGAGTAGGGCACGGCGAGCGGTGCGGGCACGCTCGCGGCCATCGAGCCCATGTTGATGATGCGACCGCTGCCCTGGCCGCGCATCACGGGCGCGACCAGACCGATCAGATGCAGCCCCGAGAGCAGATTGACCTCGAAGACGTGGCGGAGCCGCTCACGCGAGAGCTGCTCGAGGGCGGCCGCCGGGCTGTAGCCGGCATTGTTGAAGAGCACGTCGATCCGGCCGAAGCGCCTCGCGGCCTCGGAGACGACGGACTCGGTGGCGGCCTCCTCGGCGAGGTCGGCGGGCAGCGCCATGGCCTGCCCACCGGTGCGCTCGATCCGCTTGGCGAGGTCCTCGAGGAGGTCGCCCCGTCGCGCGACGAGGACGACGGCGTGTCCAGCGCGGGCGAGGGCCATCGCAGAGGCCTCCCCGATCCCTGAAGACGCGCCCGTGACGATCGCCACCGGGCGCGTGTGCTCCGACTTCATCCATCCCCCTCTTCGGACGCGCTGGAGCTTCGCTCGGCCGGAGCCGCAGCTCAAGGGCACCGCTCGACGTGAGGCGTGGACAAGTCCGAATCCCATAGAATTCGGACGGCCTACAGTCGCCTCGGACCGCCTCCAGCCCCCCTTCAGCACCCTCGGGTGGCTCGGGCCTTGCGCGTCGGGAACGAGCCCGCTGCGGCCGAAAACCATACATCTACGCGACGATTGCACTCGTAGGCCCAGGCAGCATCAAGCGATAGAGGCGCGAATCCGCTAGGAGATGCGTGGAGATCGAAGCCTCACGACCGATGCGAGCCCTGCGTCCGAGGATTCCGTTCGCGCTGCGTCTGGTCGGATTCTGCGCCCTCCTCATGGGCCTCACGGTGGGGCTCTCCTCCTACCTCGTCTATCGCACGAGCACCAGCGAGCTGGCTGAGAGCCTCGGTCGCGAGCTGCTGGCCATTGCGAGATCGAGTGCGGCGCTGATCGATGCCGACGTCGTCAGCCTGATCCATCACAGCCAGGACGGGGGAATCGCCTTCGAGCGGGAGTTCGAGCTGATTCGAGACCAGCTCGATCGCATCCGAAGGGCCACAGGGCTTCGTCCGGTGGGCAGCCCCATCTACATCATGCGCCCGAGCCGCGACTTCGAGCGCACGGGGCTCCTCGAATTCGTGGTGATGCCCGATCGAGACGAGACCGGGCGCTACTTCGTGGGCAACCTCTATCGCGCCGAGCCCCACAACCTCGCTGCGTTGCAGGGACGAGCCACCACTTCGGGGCTCTACCAGGACGAGGCGGGCACCTGGATCTCGGCCTCGGCGCCCCTCTACGACTCCGACGGCGTCCTCGTGGGCATCGTGCAGGTGGATCGCGAGGTGGAGTACTTCCTCGAGGAAGCGAGCGCCCATGCCCTCTCGATCCTCGAGGGCGCACTCCTCAGCATCGGTATCGGCGCTCTGCTCTGCGTGCCCTTCGCTCGAGGCATGGTCCGCCCCATCCAGGAGATCGCACGGGGCGTAGGGGCCATCGGCGGCGGTCACCTCGACCACCGGATCGCCACGACGCGCAACGACGAGATCGGCGACCTCGCCGAAGGCGTGAACCGCATGGCGGCGAACCTCGAGGCAGCGCGCGAGCACCAGGAGACCACCTCGAGAGCTCTGGTCACGTCGGGTCGCCTCGCGTCGGTGGGGCAGCTCGCCGCGGGCGTGGCGCACGAGATCAACAACCCACTGACATACGTCCGGACCAACATCGCCATGCTCCTCGAGGAATGGATCCGATTGGCCAAGCAGCTCCGAGCCGGCGAGCCGATCGATCCGGAGTCGCATCTGATCAGCGACGGCGAGGAGATGCTCAACGAGTCGTTGGAGGGCGTGGACCGCGCGCTCTACATCGTTCGAGACATCAAGGGTCTCGCTCACGCCGGTGATCGGAGCATGGAGTACAACGACCTGAACGCGCTGCTCGACGGCGTGCTGCGAGTCGCCTCCCCGCAGCTCGGCGGCGGCGTGGAGATCGACAGACGGTACGAGGCGCTCCCCCTGGTGCCCTGTGCCGGACAGGAGATCAAGCAGGTCTTCCTGAATCTGGTGATGAACGCGAACCACGCCGTCGGCGCGAGCGGCACCATCACCCTCTCGACCCGATTCGATGACGCGAGAGTGGAGGTGTCCGTGGAGGACGATGGGCACGGCATCCCGGACGACGTTCGCGATCGCGTCTTCGATCCCTTCTTCACGACCAAGCCCGTCGGCGACGGCACCGGCCTCGGCCTCGCGATCTCGTGGGAGATCGTGCGGCGCCACCACGGGGAGCTGCTGGTCGAGAGCGAGGTGGGCCGCGGCAGCCGATTCACGGTGATCCTGCCGGTCTCCGAGTAGGCGCGGTCCCCTGCGCGAGGCCAGGGGCGGCGGGCGTGTACCAGATGGGTGAGGTCCAGGCCCGCTCCTGAAGGGTGCGCGGGACGCCCGGATCGCAGCAATCGCCCATGCCCCGGGGCACTCGCCCTGCGTCGCAATCCACGCCGGCTCGCATGCAGACCCACGCGCTCCAGCGGCAGCTCGGGTTCTCGACGCCCCGCGCGTAGT
>CAZQMY010000266.1:0-8197 GCA_964594405.1 uncultured Spirochaetaceae bacterium
TCGCCGCCCGTCCCCGACACCGACCCGTCTCGGCCGCCGTGGTGGGCCCGGCCCTTCGCCGGGCGATCGGTGCGCCTCGACGGGCGCCAATGGGGCATCCTCGGGCTCCTGGCGGTGGCGGACCTCTTCGACCACTACGACTCGGCACTGATGGGCATGGCCCTCTCGCAGATCCAGACGGGTCTTCAGATCGCCGAGGAGGACGTGGGGGGACTGCTCTCGTTCGTCCGCATCGGCTCGATCCTGGCGCTCGGGCTCTCGGTGGCCGCCGATCGCATCGGGCGCCGGAGGCTGCTGCTCTTCACGATCCTCGGCTTCACGCTGGCGACCTTTGCCACCGCCTTCAGCCGGACTCCGGGCCAGTACGCGGTGCTCCAGCTCGTGGCGCGCATCTTCATCACCGGGGAGACCCTCCTCGCGGTCGTCGTGCTGGCCGAAGAGCTGGCGGCACGCGACCGCGGCTGGGGAATCGGTGTGCTCGGCGCGTTGGGCAGCCTCGGGCACGGCCTGGCGGCCATCGCCTTCGCTTTCGTCGACGTCATGCCCTACGGCTGGCGCTCGCTCTATGTGATCGGCGTCCTTCCGCTGCTGGCGCTCAGCTACTTCCGCACCAGGCTGCCCGAGACCGAGCGCTTCGAGCGCCACCGCGCGAGCCGCGAGGCGAGCCAAGGCGCCCTGTCGGGGCTCCGGCCGATCGCGCATCTGGTGCGGATGTATCCCGGTCGGGTCGCCGTGCTGAGCCTCGCGCTCTTCCCCTTCGACTTCGTGATGGGCACCGCCTATGCGTTCATGGCGAAGACGCTGCAGGAGGTGCACGGCTACGCGCCGAGCGACGTCTCGACGCTCTGGATCGTCGGCGGCGCGATCGGCATCATCGGCAACCTCGCCGCGGGCACCTTCGGAGATCGCTTCGGTCGCCGACCGGTGATGTGTCTCGCGATGACGGTGAACGCCGTATCGCTCTTCGCGTTCTACAACACCCATGGCTTCTGGATCCCGCTCGCGTGGGTGGGCTCCACGTTCACCATCCTCGCCGTGGGCGTGCTCTTCAAGGCGCTCGGCGCCGAGCTCTTCCCCACTTCGCATCGCTCCACGGCGTCGGGCGTGCGCACGGTGGTCGCTACCCTGGGCGGCGCCAGCGGGCTGCTGCTCGAGGGGCCGCTCTACGAGGTCACCGGGAGCCACGCGCTCGCGATCACGTGGATGATGCCGGCGCTGATCGTGCCGCCCCTGGTGATCCTCTTCTTCCTTCCGGAGACCGCTCGCCAGGAGCTGGAGCACATCTCCCCCGAGCGCTGACCCCGCCCGTCTCCCCCCGAGCCCCGAGGACCCCGATGATGGACCATCGACGAAAGGCCAGGAGCGGCGACGACGCGGGCAGCACCCGCGACCGCATCCTCGTCAGCGCGCTGGAGGCCTTCTCGGAGAGCGGCTACGAGGGCGCCAGCACGCGTGAGATCGCGCGGCTGGCCGGCGTCAACCAGGGACTCATCTCCTACTACTTCGGCAACAAGCTCGCGCTCTGGAAGGCCGCCGTGAACCGCGCCTTCGCAGAGCTGGCCGAAGGGCTGGGAGACGAGCTGAAATCGCCGGATCAGAGGAGCGAGACCGATCGCCTCCGGACCCTGCTGCGTCGCTACGTCCGCTTCGCCGGAGAGCATCCCGCATTCGTGCGCATCATGAACGACGAGGGCAAGCGCGCCGGGGCCCGGACCGACTGGCTCGTGGAGCACCACAGCCGCCCCTTCTTCGCCGCGCTGGCCGAGCGCATCGAGCAGGCGCAGGCCGCGGGCCTCCTCGATCGCCACGTGGCGCCCATCCACTCCATCTACATGCTGATCGGTGCCGCGACACTGATCTTCCACCAGGCCCAGGAGTGCCGGCGGCTCTCTGGAGAGGACGCGACCGCTGCCGAAGCGATCGAGGCCCACGCCGACGCGCTCGAGGCGCTGATCTTCGGCGCCTGAGCGCTCTCGACCGCTACGCCCCGTCTCGCGCCGAACGCAGCAGACGGACCATCTCCTTGCGGACGGCCTCGCTCGTCGGGCAGGGCGATGCAAAGGGGAAGTAGTGGATGCGCGCATCCGAGCGCACGTGGAAGCCGTCGGGATCCAGGCTGATCATGCGGGCTCGTTCGGTGGTCTCGCCGCCGTAGTGCGCGCAGTAGGTCACCAGCGCGTCGCCGTGATCCTCGTTCATGTGGTCGATGATCCTCGACTCCCCGCCGAGCCACTCGGGCTCGACGTCCCCCCAGTCTTCCGCCTCGATCCAGTGGATCTTCCCGAAGCCACCGATGTAGCGGACGCGCACCGGCCGGATCACCACGAAGCGGAAGTCGTGCACGCCGTCGTAGCCGCGGGCGGCCTCGAAGAACTCGAAGTAGCGCTCGGCAGCGTCGCCCGATCGATCGGCCTCACCTGCGTCGCCCAGCACCGTCACGCGGCCCGCCGCCTGCGCGTCCTGCGACGGCTCGGCCACCGTGAGGCTGACCCTCGGATCGGCGCCGATATTGCGGGTGTGCTCGGCGATCCGGCTGATGTAGATGATCAGCGAGCCGTCGGGCTGCAGCACGTAGGGCACGATGGAGCCGAAAGGGTAGCCGGCCACCGACTGCGAGTGCGTGGAGAGGACGCCCGAATCCATCGTCCGGAGCAGCCTCCGGGCGAGGGTCGCCGCCTCAACGTCCATGGCGGTCCTCCATCGGCCTGCGGGTGCCGGGCGCCGCGCGCTCGATACGGCTCACTTCTCGCACATCACGCTGCGCTTGGAGGCGAGCCACGCCCGTGCACGGCGCATCGCATCGTCGACCGCGGCCTCGGGTGTGGAGAAGTAGAACTCCTTCACGAGCTCGCGACCGGACCACTGATCGCCGTTCTCCGGATTCGACTCGAAGCGGATCTCGCGGTCGAAGCGGCGGTCGACCTCCTTGATCAGCGGCTCGCTCTTCTCGACGGTGTTCATGGTGACCACCACCAGCTGCCGCTGATGGATCACGTAGCTCACGTCCACCGTCGCATGAAAGGTGCGGACCGACTCGTTTCGCTCCACGTCTCCGCCGATGTTCTTGAGGAAGGCCGACTTCGCCTCCACGACCGGCGCGAGCTGCGCCTCACTGGGCAGCATCGCGATGCACTCCGAGACGATGTCGGCCTCGATCTGCGAGGTGCCGATCCCCCGTCCAGTCACATCGACCACGTTGATCGTCCTGGTCTCGTCCGCCTGACTCCCCGTCGTCCAGTGGAGGGCCAGGGCCAGGATTGCGCCTGCCCCGAAGAGGCGCCGCGCAGCGCTGCGATGTCGTCTCGGCATGAGGTCCTCCTCGGAGTCTGGGGCGACTTGCGATGATATCAGCGCCTCGAAGATCCGGCCGACCCCGCCCGGACGACGCCGAAGCGCCCCCACGCCTGAGGCCTTCGCCGCGCGTTCACCACACGCCCTGCGCCACGGGCGCCGGGAGATCGAAGGGCGCCGGCCTTTTCGTGCGATCCGATTCGCTGGCCGGCCCGTCTTCCTCGAAAGCCCCCGGCGTGCTGCCGACCTGCAGAAGCACTGCGCTAACAGGCTAATTCACAAGCACTTTCTGCGTCGCCGGCGGGTTTCGGCGTTCTATACTCGGGAGCCACGACGAGCCGGGGAGCGGGAGAGCCGATGCCGACCAAGCCGATTCGACCAACGTATCGCCTGCAGGGCCGATGCCTCGTGCACGCCCTCCTCGCCCTTGCGCTGCTGGGCCCCGCAGGCGCGCAGGCCCGGACCAGCCTGGAGACGCTCCTGCTCACGCCCGGCAGCGCGATCCCCCTCTACATCGCCGGGACTTCGACCGTGGTCGGCCCGGACCAGAGCGTCATGCTCCAGCCCGGCGGTCACAAGCTCGCCCCATCGCTCGGACTCCCGGTCGGCTCCGGCATCAACGCCTATTACGAGTCCGAGACCGGCGCACAGCTCTTCGTACCGAGCGCGACGGTCAACCTGGGGGGCGTCGACTACGAGCCCCATCAGGTGGTGCGCAAGGACGGCCCCCTCACGTCGCTGTACTTCGACGCGCCCTCCGCCGGCGTTCCCAACGGCATCGGCATCGATGCGTTCAGCATCGACGCATCGGGCGATCTGCTCCTCTCCTTCGACGCCGCCTTCACCGTCATGGCGCTCTCCGTAGAGCCAGACGACCTCGTGAAGTGGGATGGCGTGAGCTTCACCACGTACTTTTCCGGCGCGTCCGTCGGCATCGGCGGGCTGGACCTCGACGCCGCCGCCTATCTGCCGGTCGTCGACACCGTGCTGCTCTCGTTCGACCGCGCGGGTCGCGCGGGCGGCGTCGTCTTCGAGGACGAGGACGTGCTCGAGTACTTCCCCTCGAGTGGCGACATCGAGCTCTCGGTGGATGCCAGCGACTACGACCTCGACTGGGAGACCGGCGGGACGAACGCGCTGCACGCCACGGTGGGCCGGGCCTACGTGAATGCGGCCGAGACCGCGCGCATCATCATGCGCGACGTCTCTCCCGGTACGAATCCGGCCCTCTACGAGCTGCGTCTGCAGTGCGGAACCCACCGCGTCACCCAGCTCAGCACGGGCGTCTACATCCATCCGGACGTCATGAACGCCGAGGTCGAGATCGGCGAGTGCAACACCCTGGGCTGCACCAGCGGACCCGACTTCGGGGCCACCGTGGACGGCGCCGCGGCGACCATCGACTACCCGCCCGGTGTCGCCCCGGAGCGCGACGACGCGGTCTACGTGACCCTCCCGGCCAGCGGCGGTACGGGCGCGCTCTGCGATCCGAATCAGGATGTCTTCCTGGCCAACGTCCGGATCTCCGGGCTGACCGCCATCGAGCTCCCGCACCCCACGCCGATGCTCACCCAGGAGGGGGCCGGGGAGAGCCTGCGCGATGACGGCGTCCTCGAGCGCAGCAACATCAGTCTGCAGTGGGGGCCCGCGGATCCCGACTACGAGATCGTGCTGCGCCCCCGGTTCGGTGACTCGAGCGGCCTGGAGTACGAGGTCGTGCTCTTCTCGGATCGCCAATGGACCCGCGTCGGGTTCGCCATCCTCCCGCCCGTCGGCGCGATCAGCGCGATCTTCGGCGACTGCACCGCGCTCACCGGCGGCGCCTACTCCGAACGCACCTGCCTCGGCGCCACGGGCCTCGGCCCCTTCGTCAACGCCGCCGCCTCCACCACGCTGGGCCCCTCCAGCGCCATCCCGTCCGCGCTCGGCGGCTACGGAAACGCCCTCTACGTGTCACTGGTGGGTTCGATGGTGGTGAGCCCCGGCCTGCCGGCCTTCGGCGCCCTGGACGGCCCGCGCCTGCTCGGCACGCTCTCGTACACACCCGACGTGCCGATGATGCCGCTCGATCTCGGCGCTGTATCGACCTGGGGCACCGGCGTCGGAGACAACGCGCTGGACATCAACAGCGACATCGGCGGGATTCCGGTCTCGGGCAATCAGAACGGCGGGCTGATCGATCCCAACCAGGGAGGCAGCTCGGACGCCGACACGATCCCCGATGGCGTGGACAACTGCTGGCCCTTCCCGAACGAATCGCAGTCGGATGTGGGCGGGGTCGATTCGCAGCAGAACCCCGACGGCGTCAATCCCGATGACGTCGGCGACCCCTGCCAGTGCGGTGACGTGAGCCCGGTCGGTGATCCCCAGCAGATCGACCCCAATGGTGTGGGCCGGGTCAACAGCATCGACAGCTTGCTGATCCAGCAGGCCCTGGCCGGCCTGGTGCCCCTCTCCGACACCGTCAAGCTGCGCTGCAACGTCAATGGTCCGAAGGACATCGGCGGAGGCATGGGCATGCCGCCGGACTGCGAGATCAGCGATGCCATGCGTCTGGAGCGCGTCTTCCTCGAAGTCGATCCGGCGGACGAGACCCTGCTCCAGTGCACGCCGCAATGAGGCGAGGGCGAGGCCCCCAGCGCACGCACGCGCGCCCCCTCGTGCTCGCGCTGCTGGGCCTGATCGGCCTCGGCGCCCTGCCCCGACCGGGCCTGGCCCAGGTGGTGCTCGACGGCAGCCTCGGCATGGCCGGCGCCCTGCCTCCCGATGGCGCGGGCGAGATCGTGATCCCGGAGAGTGTCGGCCGCCGCAGCGGGACCAATCTCTTCCACAGCTTCTCCGACTTCAACGTGAACACCGGACAGACCGCGCACTTCACCAGCGCCGGTCCGGGAATCGACAACGTCCTCGCGCGCATCACGGGGGGCGCGCCCTCCCGGATCGATGGCGTTCTCCGCTCGTCGATCGCGGACGCGGACCTCTATCTCTTCAATCCCCAGGGCATCTTCTTCGGCCCTGAAGCGACGCTGGATCTGCCGGCCGCGCTCTTCGCCAGCACCAGCAGCACGCTGCGCTTCGGCGACGGCACCCGGCTCGACACCGAGCCCGTCGCGCCGCTCCTGACGAGCGCGCCTCCCTCGGCCTGGGGCTTCGAGCAGGCGGCGCCCGCGCGCATCGAGGTGGCCGAGAGCCGCCTGATGGTCGGCGCCGGGAGCACGCTCTCTCTGGCGGGTGGCGGGCTCGAGATCGTCGGACGAAGCGACGAGCCCGCCGGAGAGGCGATCGCGCTGCAAGCGCCTGCCGGGCGCCTCGACCTGGTGGCCGTCTCGGGCCCCGGCGAGGTGCCCCTCGACGCGCGCCTGCTCGAGCCGCGCGAATCCACGATCCGGCTGGGCGAGGTGCGGGTCAGCGACGGCGCAGTGCTCGACGCGTCGGGCAACGGCGGGGGCGGGCTGGTGATCCGCGCGCACGATCTGTCGATGACGAGCAGCTCGGGCTTCGTCGGCAACACCGGCGCGTCCGCAGCGAACGCCATTGGCATGGACATTCGGCTCTCGGGAGACCTCTTGCTGGCGAGTGGCAGCTTCCTCACCTCCGTCGCGCTCGACGGCGGCGACTCGCCCGACATCACCATCGATGTGCCCGACGGAAGACTGATGGCCTCGGACGCGTCGGGCGTAGTGACCAACGCCTTCACGGCGAGCGGCTCGGGGGGCGACCTCAGCGTGCTCGCGAACGCGATCCGGCTGGAGCGCGGCAGCCAGCTGGTGAGCGCAACCGCCGGTCCGGGCCATGGGGGCCATATCCGGGTCGAAGCCGATCGCATCGAGATCGATGGCGTCGGAGCGCTGATCGGCGCAGTGACCCAGCGGGTGATCCCAGAGAGCACGGACGATGGAGACGGCGGCGACGTCGACGTGTACGCCCGCGAGATCGTCGCCCTGGGCGGCGCACAGATCCTGACGCGCACCACCTCGAGCGGCGATGGCGGAGACGTCCGGCTGCACGACGTCGGGTCCGTCCGCCTGGATGGCGTGTCCATCACGGGCACCTTCGGCCAGTCCGACTACGTGGTCGTCCCGTCGAGCATCACGGCCAACGAAGGGCAGCCCGGTGCCCTGAGCGGGCCCGTCGGCGTCGGGGGCGACCTCTCGATCAGCGGCAGCGACCGCATCGAGATCACCGATGGCGGCGCGATCCAGCTCCGCTCGTTCGTCACCGGCGACACGAGGCCGGCAGGGTCCGCGCTCCCCGCGATGACGATCGGCGCGCGCGAGATCGTCCTGGCGGGCGGCGTGGACCGCGAGCGCTCGCAGATCTTCATGTCGACCCTGGACCGCGACATCGGACGCGGCACCCTCGTCGCCGACGAGATCCGCGCGACCGACGGCTCCTTCATCACGGCGAGCGCCCAGGGCGCAGGCGCAGGCGGCGAGCTCGAGGTCAAGGCCGAGCGCATCCTGCTCTCGGGACGAAGCGTCGAGCGGAGCGCCACCACGGGAATCTTCACCGGAACCAACTCCGAGTTCGGAAACGCGGGCGATGGCGGGCGGCTCTACCTCCACGTTCGCGAGCTCGAGATCAGCGATGGCGGCGAGGTCAGTGTGGCGAGTCGCGGCGTCGGCGCCCCCGGCACACTCTCGATCAACCCCGTGGATCGGGCCCTCTCGGAGACCGCATGGGCCAACGAGGCCCTCATCACCGTGAGTGACGGCAGGATCCTCTCCGCAGCGCGCATCGACCCATCGGAGCCGCGCACCGGCGGCGACCTCGAGATCCGCGCCGGAAGCCTCGTCATCGAGCGAGGCGGCGAGGTCGCGGCCTTCACCGAGGCCGGCTCGGCCCACGCCACCGACGCCGGGAACATCACCATCCTGCTCGCTGACACGCTGGAGATGACGGATGG
>CAZQMY010000267.1:0-8196 GCA_964594405.1 uncultured Spirochaetaceae bacterium
GCGCCCAGCCGCGCGAGCCGCAAGCGCGCCCTCGCTCGGCAGGAGAGTGTTCGGCGCGTCTTCTTCTTCGGCGACGGGCGCGCCGTTGGCAACGCCACCATGCGAGAGGCGCTTGGCGGGAAGGGCGCGAACCTCGCCGAGATGACCAGTCTCGGGATCCCCGTTCCGCCTGGCTTCACGGTCTCGACGGCGGTCTGCGCTCAGTTCAGCGAGCGCGGCGAGAAGCTGCCGGTCGAGGTGCAGGCCGACATCCTCACGGCGCTGGCGAACGTCGAGCAGGTGATGGGCATGCGCTTCGGCGACCCCGATTGCCCGCTCCTGGTCAGCGTGCGTTCAGGGGCGCGCGTCTCGATGCCCGGCATGATGGACACCGTGCTCAATCTCGGCCTCTCCGAGGGGACCGTGAAGGGGCTCGCGAAGATGGCGGGCGAGCGCTTCGCGTACGACAGCTATCGCCGCTTCGTGCAGATGTACGGAGACGTGGTTCTCGGCGTGCCTCACGACCGATTCGAGCATCGACTCGAGAGCTTGAAGCTCGAGCGGAACGTCCTGCTCGACACCGAACTCTCGGCCGAGGATCTCCATCGGCTGGTCGGCGAGTACCTGGTGATCGTGCAGGATCACACCGGCGAGCCCTTCCCCCAGGACGCCAAGGAGCAGCTCTGGCGGGCCATCGGCGCCGTCTTCAAGTCCTGGCACAACGAGCGGGCCGTCGCCTACAGGCGGATGCACGACATCGACCATTCGTGGGGCACCGCAGTGAACGTCCAGGCGATGGTCTTCGGCAACATGGGCGACGATTGCGCAACGGGCGTCGCCTTCACGCGAAACCCCTCCACAGGCGAGCGCAACTTCTACGGCGAGTACCTGAAGAATGCGCAGGGCGAGGACGTGGTGGCCGGTGTGCGGACGCCTCAGCCCATCAACGACGAGAGTCGTACGCCCGATACGCAGCTCCTTCCGACCCTCGAAGCAGAGATGCCCGGGGCCTACAAGGACCTCGTGCGGATCTACCGGAGTCTCGAGAAGCACTACCGAGACATGCAGGACATCGAGTTCACCATCCAGAAAGGCAAGCTCTGGATGCTGCAGCCCCGCTCGGGCAAGCGGACCACGGCCGCGGCGCTCCAGATCGCCGTGGACATGGCGCGTGAGCGCTTGATCACACGCGAGCAGGCGATCCTCCGCATCGACGCCTCGTCGATGGACCAGCTCCTGCATCCCGCCATCGATCCCTCGGTCGAACGTGACGTGATCGCCCGCGGCCTGCCGGCTTCGCCCGGCGCGGCGGTGGGTCGCGTGGTCTTCTCCGCCGATGAAGCCGAGGCTCAGGCCAAGGCGGGCGAGAAGGTGGTGCTCGTTCGCGCGGAGACCTCGCCAGAGGACATCGTCGGCATGAACGCCTCCGAGGGCATCCTCACCGCCAAGGGCGGGATGACGTCGCACGCTGCCGTGGTGGCGCGCGGAATGGGCAAGTGCTGCGTCGCGGGCTGTGGCGCGCTGGCGATCGACTACGGCGAGCAGCTGATGCGGGTGGGCGATCGGGTCGTTCGCGCGGGCGACTGGATCACCATCGACGGCAGCACCGGCGAGGTGATGGAAGGCAAGATCCCCACCGTGCTCCCGGAGCTCGGCCCGGCCTTCGACGAGCTGATGAAGTGGGCCGACAAGCTCCGCACGCTCGCGGTGCGCACGAACGCCGATACGCCGCAGGACGCCGAGCTCGCCCGCAGCTTCGGGGCCGAGGGGATCGGCCTCTGCCGCACCGAGCACATGTTCTTCGAGCACGACCGCATCCTCGTGGTACGGGAGATGATCCTTGCCGACGATGCCATCGCGCGCGAAGCGGCCCTGGCCAAGCTCCTGCCCATCCAGCGCCAGGACTTCGAGGGCATCTTCCGCGCAATGGAGGGGCTTCCGGTGACGGTGCGGCTCCTGGATCCGCCCCTGCACGAGTTCCTGCCGGAGGCCGACGAGGACATCCGGGAGGTGGCGGCCGCGCTGCGCTGCGATCCCGCGGAGGTGCGCCACAAGCTCGAATCACTGCACGAGTTCAACCCCATGCTCGGCCATCGCGGCTGCCGGCTCGGCATCACCTACCCCGAGATCTACCGCATGCAGGTACGCGCCATCACGGAGGCCGCCTGCAAGGTGGCGGCGGAGGGGCTCAAGGTGAAGCCCGAGATCATGATCCCGCTGGTGGCCCATCCCGGCGAGCTCTCTCGCCTTCGGGCGCAGGCCGAGAGCGTCGTTGCCGAAGTGCGAAAGGCCACAGGATCGCGGGTTC
The DNA here is from genome assembly GCA_964594405.1 of uncultured Spirochaetaceae bacterium. Taxonomy (GTDB): domain Bacteria; phylum Myxococcota_A; class UBA9160; order UBA9160; family UBA4427; genus CAZQMY01. Next base: position 2,288 of record CAZQMY010000267.1, read on the forward strand.
GCCCGTCCATCGGCACGATGATCGAGGTGCCGCGTGCGGTGCTGCAGGCCTCGGTGATCGCAGAGCACGCCGACTTCTTCTCCTTCGGCACCAACGATCTGACCCAGATGACCTACGCGCTCTCTCGGGACGACGCGGGCGGATTCCTCCACGCCTACATCGAGGAGGGGATCATCCAGGACGATCCCTTCGTATCCATCGACGTCGATGGCATCGGTCAGCTCGTCCGGCTGGGTGCCGAGCGCGGACGGGAGACCCGTCCCGAACTCAAGCTCGGGGTGTGCGGCGAGCACGGCGGCGATCCCAAGAGCATCGACTTCTTCGCGAGCCTGGGACTGGACTACGTCTCGTGCTCTCCCTACCGGGTACCGCTGGCACGCCTCGCCGCGGCGCAGGCGGAAGCCCGGCGGCGCGAGGCATGAGCGTCCGTGGACGCCCGGTCGCCGCACTCCTCGTCGCGGCGCTCCTGGTGAGCAGCGGATGCGGGGGTGGACTGCTGGGGCGGCGCTGGGGGGCGCGGGCCAGCTTCGAAGGCTTCGCGCCGGGCAGGACCACCGACCCGGGCTTCGAGCGGCTGCTGCCGCTCACGGAGATCTTCTACGACCGCGTCGTGGCACGCCGGTTCAACAGCAAGGCGACCTACGACGATCCGGCGCTGCGCGAGTTCTTCCGCACGCGCGAGTCTTTCTCGGACTACTACGCCAGCTTCGCTGAGGCGCTCGACTCGAACAACTTCGAGTCCCATCGACCCACATCGGTGCGGCTTCGCGCGATCCGACGTACGGAGGTGAGCCAGGTGGAGGTCCTGGTCCACTTCCGCGGCGAGAACGCGAAGCCTCTGCGCTGGTGGAGCACCGGCCTGGACCGCTCCGACATCTGGGAGTACCGGGACGGACGATGGTGGATCATTCCCGGCAAGGTGTAACACGCGGTTCCACTGCAGAACCGGTTCTGCACAATATGGGAAAAAGAGTTCCGCACCGATCCGGGGGCGATGCGACCCACTGGTGTGACCAGCTCGACCAGTTTCACTGTGATTCCGGGCACCTATATGGGGAAATCACCCGGGGCCTTCGAGTGGCATGGAGATTGCGAAGATGATGCCGAGGATCGTGAGCCGCATCATCGATCCGCTGTTGAAGAGCCCATTGGAAACCCGAGCAGTTTCGCGAGGATTGAAGGGAGCCCAGCACAGGCGCCTGTAGCGCAGGCCCGATCGGAGAGCCGCTGCGATGCTTCGAGGACCCCAGGGAAGTCCTCATCGCACCAGGCGAGAGTGAGCCAGGTGGCCAGAGCCGCCTCCTGATCTCCGCCATCGCAGCAGATCGACGACCCGGGTCGAAGCGACACGTGTCGGTGCGTTGCACGAAGACCGGCAACGACGGAGGTCCACTTCGCGTGGACCCGAGCCCCCCCAGACCCGGTCCGGTCCTCCGGATCGTGTTGCCCCTCGCGCGGACGCAGACTCGAGAAGCGAGAGAAGCTGTGCGCGCAGACAACAAGCCGTGGCCCTCGGACCAGGAGATCGTCGAGCAGATCCTCGGCGGCAGTCAGGAACACTTCGACCAGCTCTACGAGGCGTACTTTCCCCGAGTCTATCGCTTCGCGCTGAAGCGCCTGCACGATCCGGGAGAGGCCGAGGACGTCGCCCAGGACGTCTTCATGACGCTGCTCAGCGCGCTGCCCTCCTATCAGGGACAGTCTTCGCTGCTGGTGTGGATCTTCGGGATTACCCGGAACAAGGTCAACCGCCGATTCCGCAAGCCGCGCCCGGTCCTCGAGCCGCTCGAGGCGGGCAGCGCCCTGGACGTCCAGGGCGGCGGGGCACCCACCGATGAGGCCGTGGAGGCTCGTCGGATGCTGCGGGCCTGCGAGGACATCATCGAGAACGACCTGACGGCGCTACAGCGCCGCATCTTCCATCTGAAGCATCTGCGCCAGCAGTCGATCCGGACCATCGCAGAGGCGCTGGGCAAGTCCGAGGACGCGATCAAGGCCAACCTCTATCGCATGCGGCGCGCCATCGCCGACGGCACGCCGGGCCTCGACATCATGCTTCGCAGCTGATGGGGCGCGCCGGCGCGATCGAGCCGGCGCTGGCGGCGCGGATCTCGACCCCCATCGGGTCCACCGCCCGGGAGTCGACCGCCCAGAGGTAGTCGTCGCCGGTCCAGTGGGCGCAGGTGTCCCCTGGCGTGCGCGCCGAGCATCGTCCTGCCGTGCCAACGGGCCCGGCCGCGGGTCCCGAGGTCGCGCCCGTCGGTGATCGCCCCCCTCCCCCGCGACCGACTGCTCGAACGCCCGCAGCCCGCGCCCGCTGAAGAGCCTCGATTCATGGATGGGGTGAGTCGGTCTCGACCCCGAAGGTCGGGTTTCCGGGGATGCAGGCCGTCGAATCGGATACGAAGACGGCGGGATCGCACCGCCCATAGCGCGCCTCCCATGAGGGAGGGCCCGGCCGGACCCAATCTTCGCTTCACCAGAGATGAGGCGAAAACCCTTCGATCGTTGTGTGCACGACAGCTTGCCTTCGAATGTTGCCGCTGGTTCGCCTTTCTCTGACACAACGAGTCTTTCCGGACCACGAATCCTTCGACGGCTCGTCGGGTCGTCGGCGGCGCGGTGGGTCGACCGGGTCGCACCCTGGGAGAGGGATCACGCGGGAGGTATCCGACGTTGTCCCACGCGCATGCTGCTGCTGATTCTGCTGATCTTCGTGGCGCTCGAAACGATGAGGAGGCCGAGCACGATTCGCCCGGGTCCGGGTCCGGTGCCGAGGTCGGCGAGCTCAGCGACGGAGCCCTCCTCGAGGGCATCCGCGCGGGAAGCGAGGCGCACTTCACCCGGCTCTACGAGCGCTACTACACGCGCATCTACGCCTTCGTCTATCGACGCAGCTTCTCCCATGCGGATGCCGAAGAGGTGGTGCAGGAGACCTTCACCTCGGCCTTCTGCTCGCTCGAGAGCTATCAGGGGCAATCCTCCTTGTTGGCCTGGATCTATGGCATCGCGCGCAACTGTGCGAACAGTCACATCCGCCGCAGCACGAACAGCCGGGATCGGCTGGAGGACTTCCGTCAGCAGCGGCTGGCCCCGACGATCAGCGGAGGTGTCGCTCAGCCCGAGAGCCCGGATCAGGTGGCGGATCTCCATGACTACGGCGAGCAGCTCAAGGCCGGCCTTCGAGCTGCGGGCGAGTGGCAGGCCGAGATCTTCGAGATGCGCCACCTGGAGAACCTCTCGATCCCGCAGATCGCCGAGCGGACACGCCGCTCGCACGACGCGATCCGCTCCTCACTCTATCGAACCAAGCGGATGTTCCTCGAAGCGGCTGGAGTGGAAGCGTGAGTCGGTCATTCTCGAGGAGCGGGAGCGGCAAGGAAGCGACGAGGCCAGCGGCTCGTTCGACGGCGTCGGCCTCGCGAGACGCCGAAGGTCGGACCTCGCCGGCGGGCGGGAGCGAATCGGACGGGGCCTCGGCCTGGGAGAAGCATCCATTGGATCTCGACGAATCGGAGATCGATCCGGCGGAGCTCGCCGAGTTCATGTCGGACTCGCCGCTCGATGTTCAGCCGGATCCCGTCTTCAAGGAGCGATTGCGACAGAAGCTCTGGCGCATCGTCCGCGAACGCGCAGGGAGTCGCAACGACGATTAGCCCCAGCGCCGTCAGGGGCCACCCCGATCGGGCCCGGGCCTTCGTGTCGGCTGCCCCGGTTCTTTCGACCATTGCCGCGCCTTCGGGCCTTGATACGTTCTCGATCATGCGGCAGCCGATCCGGCTCAAGAACCTCAATCTGCGATTCGCGCCCTGGTATCTGCTCGGCGCCGTCATCGTCGCGCTGGCCGAGATCCGGATGGCATCGATCGCCATCGGGGCCGTGCCGATCATTCTGGGCCTCGCGCTGCGCAGCTGGGGCGCCGGGCACTTGATCAAGAACGACCGTTTCACGGTCTCCGGCCCCTACGCGCACGTGCGTCATCCGCTCTACCTCGGCACGGTCCTCGTCTCGATCGGCTTCGCGATGATCCTCGGCGGCGTCTACTCACTGCTCGTACTGGCCATCGTGCTGCCCTGGTTCTTCCTCTCATACTTCCCACGCAAGGAGGCGACAGAGTCGGCGCGTCTTCGCGAGCGCTATGGCGAAGCCTATGAGCGCTATCGAGAGGAGGTCCCCGCGCTCGTCCCGCGCATCGCGCCCTGGCGGCCCGAAGCTCCCGCGTTGGCGGAGGGCGGGGTTCGCTGGCAGCTGTCGTGTTGGGATGCGAACAACGAGCACGGCACCCTCCTGGCCGGGCTGGCGCTGCTCTTCGTTCTCGCGGCGCGGGCCGCCCTCGGGTAGCGGCGGAGATGTCCCGCGGCTCAGCGACGTCCAGCGACGCGCCCGAGGCGGAGCTGGCCCGGTCCGTCCTCCCGCGACGCGATCAGCTGCAGGATCACGTCGAGGAGGTGCTCAGTCGCGGCGGCTGGTACAAGGCGGACGTCCTGCTCGTGCGAATCGATGGGCGAGCGCTGGTCGTGAAGGACTTCGCCCGCAAGGGGCCGGTCGTTCGCCGCCTCCTGGCCCCATGGCTGAACGCGCGCGAGGCCTCGGCCTATGCGCGGCTTCGCGATCTCGATGCCGTGCCACGATGCCTGGGTGCGGTCGACGCGTTGGCGCTGGTGATCGAGTATCGCCCCGGCCGGCTCATGAGCCGACGCCTCGTCGGCGAGCTGCCGCCCACGTTCCTTCCGCGGCTGCGACGCAGCGTCGAGGCGATGCACGATCGCGGCGTAGTGCACCTCGACCTTCGGCACCGCAGCAACGTGCTCGCGAGCGAGGCGGGCGATCCGGTGCTGATCGATTTCACTTCGGCGCTCTCGCTGCGGCCCGGCAGCCTGCTCCATCGACTGCTCTCGCGGATCGATCGACTCGCCCTCGAGAAGTGGGAGCGCAAGCTCGGCCCCGCATCCGTCGAGCTTCAGGCGCGCCCCTCTGCCTCGTCGTCCGCCTCGGCGCGAGCCGAGAGCGGCACCACCTCGGCAGGCTCGCAGGGCGCCAGTCGCCCGACGTAGTGGCGGAAGCAATCGAGGGCGAGGCGGGCGTCCTCGAGGGCGCGGTGTGCCACCGCACCCTTCTCGAGCAGGTCCGCTTGGGTGGCCGCCTGACGCAGTGAGAGCGAGGTGAGCTGCTCGCCCTGCACGAGCGACCAGGCGTAGAAGAGCGTGGCGAGGTCGATGACGTGGTAGTCGAAGGGGTAGTGGAGCCCGCATCTCCGATAGGCCCGCTCCAGAAAGAGCATGTCCATCCGAACGTTCTGCCCGGCCGGAATCACGATCCTGTTCTTCGGCAGCAGGGCGCTCATCTCCTCCAGCACCTGGCGGATCGGGGGGGCATCGGCCCAGAGCTCGGGGTCGTAGCCGAAGATGGCGGCCGCCTCGTCGGTGATGCGATCGGGCCGCGCCTTCACGCGCCACTGCCGCTCCTCCAGCTCGACCAGGCGGTAGTCCGTCAGGATCACGCCCACCTCGGTGATGTCGTGGAGCTCCGGGTCCAGCCCGCCGAATTCGCAGTCGAGGAACGCGCGCACGAACTCGCCGGCCATGACGGGATCTCCAGTAGGACGCGGAAGGTCGAGGAGAGGAACGCGCGGAATCGGAGGAGGTAGGCACGCTCCGGCAATCTCCGAAGCCGCTGGCGCAGCCGGCTTCTGCCTGCGACCAGCCGGGATCCGATGGGATGAGGCGTCCGTCCGATCGGCGCGCGGGGGCGGAGATGGTGCTCCCTACGGGACTCGAACCCGTGTTTCAGCCTTGAGAGGGCCGCGTCCTAGGCCACTAGACGATGGGAGCGCTCGAAAGGCGTGGCAGACTAGCCGCCGCCCCGGGCGACTGTCAACCCGAGGGGGTCGAGGGGGATGGCGCGACCTC
>CAZQMY010000268.1:0-8179 GCA_964594405.1 uncultured Spirochaetaceae bacterium
TCGCCCGTGCGGCCGCTGATCACCATCACCGGCGTCGGTCGCTTGGCCATCACCAGACGCAGGAAGGTGAAGCCGTCCATCCGCGGCATCTCGAGGTCGAGGGTGATCAGGTCCGGCTCGATCTCGAAGGTCTTCTTCAGCGCCTCCTCGCCGTCGCGCGCGACCCCGACGACCTCCACCAGCGGAGAGGTCTCGAGCATGCGCGTGATCGTCTGCCGGCTGAAGGCAGAGTCGTCGATGACCAGGACCCGGATGGGGCCGCGCTCGCTCATCGCGCACCTCCACCTTCGTCGGACTTCGCCAGTGCACCACGCGCCAGCGCGTGCCAGGGATCGTCCGGCTCCTCACCCGGCGCTGGCTTCCGATAGACCAGGTCCCGCTTGAGGTGCTCGAGGGTGAACGCGCTCGAGATGTTGATCAGGGACTCAGAGTGGCCCAGGAGCAGATATCCGCCGGAGCGGAGCTTCTTGTAGAAGCTCTCGATCACCTGCTTCTTGGTCTCGAGGTCGAAGTAGATGATCACATTGCGGCAGAGCACCACGTCCATCGTCCCGAGCAACGCGAGCTTGTCCCGATCCATGAGGTTCAGGTGGATGAAATCGACGTGCTTCTTGACCTCGTCGCTGATCCGGTAGTGGCCGTCCTTCTCCTCGAAGTAGCGCTCTCGGATCAGCGGATTCGTCTCGCGGAACGCGCCCTCGCGATAGACGCCGCGGCGCGACTTCGTGAGCATGGTCCTCGAGATATCGGAGGCATAGACGCGGAAGTCGATCCCGGGCCGCAATCCACGCTCCAGACCCATCATCACGATGGTGTAGGGCTCCTCACCGCTCGAGCAGCCCGCGGACCAGATCGTCACGGGCCCGGTCGCCCCGCTTGCACGCCGCCGCTCCACGAGGGAGGGCAGCACCTCCTCGAGCAGCGCGGTGAGCTGGCCGAGCTCGCGAAAGAAGTAGGTCTCGTTGGTCGTGAGAACGTCGACGAGCTCGGCGAACTCCTCCTCGCCGTGGTTGCCGTCGCGCAGCAGATAGTGGTACGCAGCGAAGCTGCCCGCGTCGGAATCCTCCACCCGACGCGCGACCCGCTTCTCGACGAGGAAGCGCGAGTCCTCGTCGAAATGCAGACCACAGCGACTCTTCAGGAGATCGCAGAACATGCGAAACTCCGCGTCGCTCATCGTGGGCGCATCGCCACGTCCCAGAGCCATATGCGCTCAGTCCTCCAGCCGCTTGAGCGCACGCAGGATGCTGTCACGCACGAAGGAGTCCTGCTCCGTCTCCAGTCGCCGGAGGATCGCAGGCACGGCCCGCTCGATGTTCCGATCCGCCAGGGTCTGGATGGCCTCCGCCCGCACGGACCAGCTCTCGTGGCCGATCAGGGAGATCAAGGAGGCGACCGTCTCGGGATCGCCGTGCTCTCCGATGCAGGCGACCGCGGCCTGCGCCGGCTCGGGCTCGGTCCGACCGAGCACCGGCAACGCGGCCCGGGCGGCGGTATCGCCTCCGATCATCGAGAGCGCATCCACCGCGGCGAGCACCACCATGCCGTCGCAATCGAGCGCATGCTCGATGAGCGCCACCGCGCGCTCGACGGGCACCTTGTCCTCACGGCAGTGCTTGCCGATGGAACGGACCGCCGCAGCGCTCACGCGCGAGTCATCGTCGTGGATGAGCCGCTGGAGGTCGTCGATGACCGCGGGGTTCGTCGATTGGCCCAGGGCGACGGCCGCGGCCACGCGGACCAGCGGCGCCTCATCCGCCAGCGCGAGGCGCAGGGGCTCGGACGCGGCACCGGGCTCCAATCGGGAGAGCGCCTCCACGGCCGCTCGCCGCACGCGCGCATTGGGATCGCGGAGGAGGCGCGCGACGAGCTCGTCGTCCTCATGACGTCCGATCCGACCGAGCACGCCCGCGATCGCGAGTCGCACCTCGTCCTCGGCACCTTCGAGCCGATCGGCCAGTCGCGCGATCACGTCCTCGGCGATGCTCCTGGCATTCGAGTCGTCACGTTCCGCGAGCATGACGAGGCCATCGATCAGCGCCGCGACCTCCTCTTCGGACTCGGGCTCTGCGTCCATGGCGGCGCTCTCGAGCCTCCGCACGAGGCCCGGCAGCGCGTCCACGCAGCGTCGCTCGCCCAGGGCACGGGCGGCGGCGGCGCGCAGCTCGCCGTGCACGTCATCGAGCGCCCCCAGGAGCAGCGCCGTCGGATCGCACTCCCCATCGAGGCGGCCCAGCAGGCTGCAGGCATCGATCCTCGCTTCGAGGGGCAGCTCCTCCCAGGCGTCGCGCAGGGCGCGGACGGTGGTGGCGCCCAGACTCTCCAGGGTGCTGCTTGCGACCTCCGCGATGGCCTCGTCCCGCCCACACTCCAGGATCGGCACCACGATGCGCGAATCCCCGGAGAGACCGAGGAACTGGATCAGCATCATTCGAGTGGCCAGGTCAGCCGACGCGAGGCGCGAGAGCGAGCTCTCGATCACGTGTTCGGACGCCAGCGTCGCCTCACGAATGCGCTCCACCAGGGCGTCGTGCTCGACGCCGTCGCGCTTCGAGAGCACGCGGACCAACGCCTCCATCGCGGCCTCTCGAGACGTGCGGGCCGCGACGTCGATCCCCTTGAGCAGGCAGGCCACGGCCGCCTCGTCGGCACGGCGACCGAGCAATGCATAGGCTGCGGGGCGAAGCACGCTGACCTCGAGGACCCCGGCGAGCTCGTCCACGCCCAGAGGGTGACCCACGTCGTCGAGCGCTCGCAGCGCAGAGAGCCGAACGAGCTGGTCCTCGTGCTCGGTCACCGCCACCTGACGAAGCGCGCGCGTGGAGGTCTCGCCGCCGATCAGCCCCAGCGCATCCGCCGCGGCGCCCCGGACGTTGGCATCGGGATCCTGCAGGCATCGACAGACCGGCTCCGCGGCCTCCGGATCCGCGATCCCCGCGAGCGCATCCACCGCGAGCTTGCGCACGTCGACGTCTTCGCTGGCGAGCGTCTCGACGAGCCGGGCCGTCATCGGACGACCGATGCCCACCAACACCTCGAAGGCCGAGTTCCGGCGTCCCGAGTTCTCTCCGTCGGCAAGTGCACCGATCAGCGCAGCGCCGAGCTCCTCCCGTGCGCTGCACGAGACCAGGCGATCGACCGCGCTCTTGCGGACGCGCCAGCTCTGATCCCCGAGCGCTTCCAGGAGGCGGGGCAGCGCCTCGTCCTCTGGAAGCTCGACGAGTCGTTCGACCGCAAGGCGTCGGAGTTCCTCGTCGCTGCTCGCGAGATCGTCGAGGATCCCCTCACGCTCGCGTGCCTCGGCCATGGTACTCATTGCGCTCCTCGCTCCTTTGCAACCCGCAGCAGCTCTTCGACCAGGTGATCCTTCTCACTCCTGATCTCCTCGCCGATGCGCTGCATGAAGAAGTTGCGACCCTCGGCGATCTCGCTCTCGAGGGCCTCGAGCACATTGCCGCTGGCAATGGCCTGATCGAACTTCTCGCCCTGATAGAGGACGATGTCGGAGACGACGATCCGCGCCAGCCGCTCCGCCTTCTCGCGTTCCGCCGCGAGGCCGTCGTCCGAAGCGGGTGCCGGCGACTCGGGCGGCGGCGCCGGTGTGGGCGGGTCGGCCGGGATGGGCTGCGGCGGCTCCACGGTCGTCGGCGGGGGCGTGAGCTCGGCGGTGGGTCCCGCGTCGCTCCCGCTCCCCTGCGAGATGGGCAGGCCGGCCTGGCGTAGGATCGGGGCGAGCGCATCGGGCAGGTCTGGCTGCTCGAGATAGGCGTCCGCGCCATAGATGTCGGAGGCGGGGCGGCGGTATCGGTCGCGATTGTGGATCGCTCCGATGAGCACCACCGTGGTGTGCTTGAGGCTCTCGTTGCGCTTCACGATCTCGCAGACCTGGAAGCCGAACATCTTCGGCAGCGCGGCATCGAGCACCACTGCCCTGGGCAGGGCGCGCTGGATCGAGAGCATCGCCTCCACGCCGTCGTGGACCAGCAGCGGCTGCAGACCCCATTCCGTCAGGGCGCTCGCCGTGCTCTTGCCCCCTTCCACGCTGGGATCCGCGATCAGCACGAGACGCTCTGGATCGTACTGGACCACATCCCGCGTCTCGTCGGCAGCGGTGCCCTCTGCGAGCGTCGCGGGCGCCTGGTCGCTCGCGACGGGCGGCGACTCGGACGAGGGCTCCTGCGAGAGCGCTGTGACCACGGTGGGAGCGGGCGCCGCCGCGGCCGGAGCCGCAGTGCCGGGCGCCCGCACGCGAAAGACCGCCTGGCACTTCTTGCAGCGGAGCCGAGCCCCCTCGGGCCCGAGCTTCGCCTCGTCGACGCGGTACTTCGCTCCGCACTTGGGGCACGCTGCAATCATCTCCACTCTCCCCCGGCCCGATGGGCACGCTTGGTCGATGGCCGAACGAATCGTCGGCGCTCGTCCGTCTCAGATCTGGAATCGGGCGACGTCGCCGCGCAACGCCTCCGCCTGGCTCGCCAGCGAGCGCATGGCCTCGCCCATCCGCTGCGCCGCCTCTTCATTCGAGCGGGTCCCGTCGAAGACCTGCTCGAGGAAACTGGATACCTGCGTACAGGCCGTCGCCTGATCCTGGAGCGAGGCGTTGATGCTCTCGACCGCCTCGCGGACGCCCTCCACGCTCTCCCGGATCCGGCCGAAGCCACGCGCCTGCTCGTCCGTCGTGCGATGCACCTGCTGCGCCACCTCGCGCATGGTGATCACGCTGCGAAAGACCACCTCGTTGCCGCGGTCCTGCTCCTCGCTGGCGCTCGAGATCTTCGCCACGCCGTCGCGCACACCCTCCATGAGCCCCACCACGTGCACCGTGGCGGCCGTCTGCTCGCGCAGGGAGTTGACGATGTGGGTGATGCGCTCCCCGCTCTCGCGCGAAGCGTTCGTGATCTCCTCGAGCGACGTGCCTGCCTCGGCCGAGAGCTCCACGCCCTCGGCGACGCTCCGCGAGCCGGTCTCGATGGCCCCGACCGCCTTGTTGCTCTCGTCCTGGACGGATTTGATCAGCCCGCCAATCTCCTTCGTGCTGGCGATCACTCGATCGGCCAGCTCCTTTATCTCGTCCGCGACCACCGAGAAGGCGCGCCCGTGCTCGCCCGCCTGAGCGGCGATGATGGCCGCGTTCAGCGCGAGCAGATTGGTCTCGTCGGCCACGTCGTCGATGACGTCGAGGATGCCGCCAATCTCCTCGCCCCGCCGCCCGAGACCGCGGATCACCTCCTCGGCGGCGTCGATGGCATCGCGAATCGCGTGCATGCCTTCGATGGTCTGGGTGACCTTCTCCTGCCCGGACAGGGCCCGACTGACGACGTCCCGCGAGAGGTCGGCCGTCGTCTCGGCGGTGGTCTCCACCGCGCGCATGGCGCTCGCCATCTCCTCCATCGAAGAAGAGGTCTCGGCGGCTGCGTCCGCGAGCCCTTCGGAAGTCGTGCCGACCTCCTTGACGCTACGCACCATCTGCTCGACGGAGCCGGAGACCTCCTCCACCTTGCTCGTCAGGACCGAGGCCGTGTCGTTGAGCTCGTCGCCCGCGGCGCCCAGCTCCAGGATGGAGCTGCTCGACTCCTCGACGGAGACGTTGAGCGCCTGCGCAGACTCGGAGACTCCCGCCACCTGCTGGTTGATCTGGAGCATCAGCTCGCTCGCCTGCTGGATTCGCCGCACCTGATCCGCACTGGCGATGGCGACACTCTGGGAGACCGAGGAGATCTCGCTCGCTGCCGTATCCACCCGATCGGCCGCCTCCGCCACACGCCCGCCGGTCGCCCGCAGGGCGCCCCCCATACGCTCGAAGGCGCGACCGAGGTCACCCATCTCGTCCTCCGCCTCCCAGACGTCTCCGCGGCGCAGGTCGCCCCGGGCCATGCGCTCGGCCTCGGCATGGAGCGCACCGACGGCGAGGCTGAAGTCGTGACTGAAGAGCTGGGCGATCATCAGGCCGAGGCCCGTCGCGATCAGGGCGACGACGAACAGATGGATGAAGTGGCGGCCGAAATAGCCGTCGACGACGGGCTCGTGGATCCGACTGATCAGGATTCGATCGTTGCCGAGCGACCGCCAGGCCACCGGACCGGCGCCCTCACGGCCGACCATGCGCCCGAATCGGGCACCGCTCTCGATGGAGGCTTCGAGCAGCTGCAGATGCGTCGTCGAGAGTCCCAGATTGGAGAGCTCGTTCGTCCGCGCCGCGTCGAAGCTCGAGGGGTAGGCCAGGAGCTCGGATTCGGGCAGGAGCCCGGCGGTCGCCTCGTCGACGTCGCGATGCATGACCTGCCGCTCGAGGACGTCGAGCACCCGCTCCTGCCAATCGAGGGCGGCGTTGTCGACGGCGGTCCGCGACTGCGAGTAGGAGAGCGGGATCGCCAGAGCGCAGACACCGATCACCGTGCCAACGATCACCATCTGCATCTTGCGGGCGAGGGGGAGCGAAGTCGCGCACTCGGCGCGTTCGACCGGATCGGGCAGATCGCGCGTGAGCACGAGCCGCACGTCCGCCAGCGCCCGCTTGGAGAGGAAGAAGGTCAGGCCGGTGGCCACGAGCCCACCGACCATGCTGGCGAGGAAGAGAGCGCCGAGGGTGACGTCGAAGCCCCAGCTGCCCTGCCCGCTCATCAGGGCACCGAGCACGATCACCGGGGCCGCGCAGGACCAGGTCAGGATGGTGAAGCGAGCGCTCTCCGAGGGCAGCAGGAGCGCGGCCGAGAACGCCTCCCGACAGACACGCGAGGGCGGCTTGCCCGCATGGCGCGCCTCGAGATAGGCGACCACAGGCTGCAGGCGACGTGCGCGCACTGACTCCATCACGGTGCTGGAGAGGGCGCCGAAGATCAGGGCGCCGACGGCCAGTCCGAGCCAGTCCGAGCGCCAGAGATCGAGCATCGCGTTCAAGTGCAGACACGCGAGCATCACCGCTGGGCCGCTCGCCATCAGCGCGAGCCCGCGGAGGCGCCCTCGCAGCCGAGCCGGATCCTGGTCGACCTGGGCTTCCGTCATTTCGCATCTCCCAGGTTCAGAGCCGACCGGTAGACCTCTTCCAGGATGCGCTCCAGAGAGAGCACCATCACGGGTGGTTCGCCGGGCCGTCGCACCACATGCCGCACCGAGTCGTAGCCGGCCTGGGTCGCCAGCTCGGGCACGTCCTCGAGCGCGTTCGCGTCGAGCGAGAGCACGTCCGTCGCGGCCTCGACACAGAGCCCGACGACCATCCCGTCACAATCGAGCATCACGATTCGCGCCTTCGTCGTCACTTCGGTCGGGGACCCGCTGAGCAGCCTCGTCAGATCGATCACGGGGATCACCGCGCTACGAAGGTCGATCACGCCCTCGATCATGGGCGGAGCCATGGGCAGGGGCGTGATCTCCTGATGGCGAACGATCTCGCGCACCTGCGAGACGTCCAGGGCGAAGAGCTGCCCACCCACCTCGAAGCACGCGAGATTGACCTGATTCTCGTTCAGATAGGCTGTCTGCTCGTCAGTCTGCACGGAGATCCAATACCTGGTCGACGTCCACGATCGAGATGAAGTCACCGTTGCGGTTGCAGAGCTCGGAGACCGCGCCCGTTTCATTGGCCGATGTCGCGCTGATCGAGTCCTCCTTCACCCGCAGTACCTGATCCACGCCGTCCACGAGTACACCGGTGATCCGCTCGTCATCACCGTGCAGGACGATGATGCGATGCTGCTTCGTCAGCTCGCTGCGATGCAGGCCGAGGCGCATTCGCAGGTCCACGACCTGGACGACCTCGCCGCGCAGGGCGACGACGCCGAGCACCCACGGCGGCACACCGGGGATCTCGGTGATCTCGCGCAGCCGGACGATCTCCCGCACGCGCTCCACCGGAAGCGCGTAAGGGGACCCTTCGAGGTGGAAGCTGAGCAGCTCGCGAACGAGCACTGTCTCCTCCTCCGCACCGAGACTCGTCAGTGAGGCGGTTCGCGCCAGCGTCTCCCAATCGCCGGCCGCCATTTGCGAGTCCGTGCCGCTCACACCGACTCCCTCCTGCGAAGCACGTCTCCGACGATGTGCGAGACGTCGATGACCAGCACGACGCCCTCGTCACCCAGCTCGGTGGCCCCCGCGATGCCCGGGACGTTCCGCACCGGCCCCTTGATCGGCTTGATCACCGTATCCTGCTGGCCGCGCAGCCGATCCACCATCAACCCCACAC
>CAZQMY010000269.1:0-8173 GCA_964594405.1 uncultured Spirochaetaceae bacterium
TCCTGCTCGAGCTGGCCCGGCGCCTGGGGATCATCGACGACTATCGCGGCGTCGACGCCAACATGCACCCCACCAGCGACGCCACCCGCGAAGCGCTGCTCGCGGCCATGGGCCATGACGCGAGCGACGAGGCGAAGGCCGCGGCCTGCCTCGAAGCGATCGATCTGGAGGCCCGGGAACGGCTGGTCGAGCCCGTGGTGGTCTGGCGGGAGTGGGCCGGGGCCAGCCCCCAGCTGCACGTGCGCGCAGCGGCCCTGCACGAGGCGCGTGACTACCGACTCGAGCTCCATCTCGAGGGCGGCGAGATCGAGCTCGCCGAGGGAGCGTTGCCATCGAGCCCGATCGACGGGTCGGTCGTGCTCGACCTTCCGAGCCGCCCGCCGCTCGGCTACCACGAGATCCGCCTCGTCCTCGACGGTCCCTCCGGCCCGCAGAAGGCGACCCAGCAGCTGGTCATGGCGCCGCGCACGACCCTCCAGCCCGAAGAGGTGATCGGCGACCGGAAGGGCTTCGGGATCTGGTCGAACCTCTACAGCATTCGCGAGGACGGGGACTGGGGCCATGGCGGGCTCCGCGAGCTCGCGCAGCTCGGCAGGATCGCCGGCGCTGCGGGGGCAGACTTCGTCGGCATCAATCCGCTCCACGCCGTTGCCAATCGGGGGCTCGACTTCTCGCCCTACGGTCCGACGAGTCGGCTCTATCGCAACATCCTCTATCTCGACATCGAAGCCATCCCCGAGCTGGCGGTCTGCGGTGAGGCCCGGGCCATGCTCGCATTCCCGGAGCTTCGCCGTCATCGCACATGGCTCGAGTCCCGGACGAGCATCGATCACCAGGCCGTGCTGGAGGTGATGCTCCCGGTTCTCCGCACGCTCTACGGTTGCTTCGCGGTCGCGGCGACGGCCGAGCGGCGACAGGCCTATGCCGACTATCGCGAGCGTGAGGGCGCCACACTGCGGGACTTTGCCACATGGGAGGTGCTGGCGGAGCATCATCGGAAGGGCGATACGAACGCGGGGACGGCGTGGTGGCGCTGGCCCCTGGCCTATCGAGATCCACGCAGCGCCGCGGTCGAGCGCTTCCGCCAGGCGAACGCGGATGCCATCGACTTCCGCAGCTGGCTCCAGTTCGAGCTCGATCGACAGCTCTGCGATGCCACGGATACCATCCGCGAGGCAGGCTGCGCGCTGGGGATCTACCAGGACCTGGCGCTCGGCTCGACCCTCGCTTCCGCTGACGCATGGATGGCGCCCGAGCGCTTCGCGATCGGCGCGCAGGTGGGTGCACCGCCCGACGCCTACGCGCCGGAGGGGCAGGATTGGGGCTTCCCCCCCTTCGATCCGCACGTCTTGCGAAAAGAGGGGTATCGTGCCTGGGCCCAGCTGCTTCGCGCCGCCTTCCGGCACACCGGGGCCCTTCGCATCGATCATGCCATGGGGCTCGTTCGCCTCTACTGGATCCCGGAAGGCCGGCCGGGAACAGAGGGCGCCTATGTGCGCTACCCGGGGAGCGATCTGCTGGGCGTGCTCGCACTGGAGAGTCGGCGTGCGGGCTCGGTGGTGGTCGCGGAAGACCTCGGAACGCTGCCCGAGGAGCTGCCCGGGATGCTCGCGGATTGGGGTGTGCTGAGATCGGCCGTCGTGTACTTCGAGCGGGACGCCGATCGATTCCGCCCGGCTCGCAACTACCCCGCGCGTGCCCTCGCCACTGTCTCCACCCACGACCTCGCGCCGCTCGCGGGATACTTCACGGGAACCGATGTCGATCTGCGCGACCGGGCCGGAGGATTCGCCTCCGAGGCGGAGCGGGAGGCGATGCGCCGTTTCCGGCAAGACGAGCGCAAGGCGCTCGTAGAGGTCCTGCGCGAGGAAGGGCGGCTCGAGGCCGACGAGGATCCCGATGATCGCCGCCTGCGGGACGCCATCCACGCCTTCCTGGCGAACACCCCGTCGGTCCTGATCGGTGTATCGCTGGACGATCTCGCGGGCGAGTCGGAGCCGGTGAACGTCCCAGGTGTATCGCTCGATGCCCATCGGAGCTGGTCTCGACGGATGCGCCGCTCGCTGCGCGAGCTCTCGGAGGCCCCCGAGTTCGGACGCGCGCTGCGGGCCGCGCTTCCGACCTACCCGGCGGACGACCGCCAGCGCTAGACTACCGGCTTTCCACGGGAGGTCGCATGAATCTTACGCCGGAGGAGCGCGCAGCCCTCGAGGCTGGCGATTTCGCTGCAGAGGTCCGCCGCCAGGTCCGCTATGGCAGCGGGAAGCATTTCGATACGGCCACGCGGGCCGATCTCCTGCAGGCCGTCTCTCTCGCGTGTCGCAACTGGGCGGTCGATCGCATGATCGAGACCGAAGATCGGGTCCGCAGCACCGGTGCGAAGCGCCTCTACTATCTCTCGCTCGAGTTCCTCCTGGGGCGAACCCTCGAGTCCTCCTTGCACAGCCTGCTCGCCATCGACGACGTCTAGAAGGCGCTGGCCGAGATGGGGGTCGATCTCCACGGATTGGTCGACGAGGAGCACGACGCGGGTCTCGGAAACGGAGGGCTGGGTCGGCTGGCCGCCTGCTACCTCGACTCACTCGCCACGTGCAACTACCCCGGCTACGGCTACGGAATCAACTACGAGTACGGGCTCTTCCGGCAGGTGATCGCCGACGGGGAGCAGCAGGAGCGTCCCGACGCCTGGCGCCGGATCGGCTCTCCCTGGCTGATCCCCCGGCCAGACCGCGCCGTCTCGGTGCCGGTCTACGGTCGGGCGGGTCGACGACCGCGGGCCGGTGGCCCGGGGAGCTGGGTGGACTGGAGCGTCATCCGCGGTGTCCCGCACGACATGCCCGTGGTGGGCTACGCGGGGCGGACCGTGAACTGGCTTCGGCTCTACAGCGCCGAGGCCGACTGCGACATCGACTTCCGCATCTTCAACTCGGGCGACTACCTCAACGCCTTCGAGAAGAAGATCGATACGGAGCGCATCTCGAAGGTCCTCTATCCCTCGGCCGAGACCGAGGCGGGAAACGAGCTGCGGCTGCTCCAGGAGTACTTCTTCGTCGCCTGTGCGATGCGCGACATCATTCGCCGCTTCCTCGTCGAGGGCAACGGCTGGGAGGCGCTGCCCGATCGCGTCGCGATCCAGCTCAATGACACCCATCCGGCGCTCACCGTGCCGGAGCTGATCCGCCTGCTCGTCGATGAGCATGGGTTCGACTTCGAGCGCGCCACCGAGCTGACCCGCAAGACCATCGCCTTCACGAATCACACGCTCCTGCCGGAGGCGCTCGAGCGCTACCCACGCCCGTTGATGGCGCGGGTGCTCCCGCGCCATCTCCAGATCATCGAGGAGCTGAACGATCGATTCCTGACGGCGATCCGTGCCGAGTGGCCCGAGGACGAAGACCGGGTTCGGCGCATGTCGATGATCGAGGAGACCCACCCCAAGCACATTCACATGGCCCACCTGGCCATCGTCGGCAGCCATACGGTCAATGGTGTCTCGGAGCTGCACTCGGGGTTGATTCGCAGTCGGCTTGTGCCCGACTTCGCGGCGCTGCGGCCGGAGAGCTTCAGCAACGTGACCAACGGCGTCAGCCCCCGGCGCTGGCTGCTGCAGTCCAATCCCGAGCTCTCCGCCCTCGTGAGCTCGCGCATCGGCCGGGGCTGGATCACGAGCCTCGAAGAGCTGCGCGCCGTGGAGCCCTGCCTCGACGACCCCGAGTTCCGAGCGGCCCTGCGCCGGGCCAAGCGGGCCAGCAAGGAGCGATTGGGGCGCTACGTCCGCGAATCGATGGGCGCTCGGATCGACCCGGACACGCTCTTCGATGTGCAGGTCAAACGGATCCACCTCTACAAGCGCCAGCTGCTCGCCGCGCTCCACGCGATCCACCTCTACCTGCGCATCAAGGAGGATGGGGAGAGCCTCACGTCGGCGCGGACCTGCCTCTTCGCCGGCAAGGCGGCGCCCAACTACTTCCTCGCCAAGCGCGTCATCCATCTGCTGAACGCCCTCGGTGCTCACTTCGAATCGGATCCCGAGGTGCGGGATCAGCTGAGGGTCCTCTTCGTTCCCGACTACCGCGTCTCGCTCGCGGAGATCATCATTCCCGCGGCAGACGTCTCGGAGCAGATCTCGACGGCGGGCTTCGAGGCGTCCGGGACCGGGAACATGAAGCTTGCGCTCAATGGTGCGCTCACCGTCGGCACCCTCGACGGCGCGAACATCGAGATCCGCGACTCGGCGGGCGAGGAGAACGTGTACATCTTCGGGCTCCACGCCGACGAGATCGCGGCGCTCGAAGGACGGTACGATCCGCACCAGTACGTCCAGCGGAGTCCGGCGTTGGCGCGAGCCATCGACGCCCTGGCCAACGGTCGCTTCAGCGGCGGCACGCGGGAGGTCTTCGCGCCCCTGCTTCAGCACCTCTTCGACGAGGGCGATCCCTATCGCGTGCTGGCGGACTTCGACGCCTACTGCGAGGTGCAGGAGCGCGTCGGCCGCGACTTCCAGGATGCGGACGACTGGAGCCGCCGCTCGGGCATGAATATCGCGCGAATGGGGCATTTCTCTTCGGATCGCGCAATCCGTCAGTACGCCGAGAAGATCTGGGACCTCCGCCCGCTGCGCTGAAGCTCGAGCGAGACCTCCTTCCGATCCGGCCGTTGCAGCGCCCCGGCGATGATTCGCGCGATCCGGGGGGCCGCCGGGACGTCGGCCTCCTCGCGAGGGCGCGGGTTGGCG
The DNA here is from genome assembly GCA_964594405.1 of uncultured Spirochaetaceae bacterium. Taxonomy (GTDB): domain Bacteria; phylum Myxococcota_A; class UBA9160; order UBA9160; family UBA4427; genus CAZQMY01. The sequence continues at coordinate 4,736 of CAZQMY010000269.1, forward strand.
GATCCCTCGCCGCCGGTCCACCATGGTGGGACGCTCACGCACCCGACGCGGCTGCTCGCCGCAATGGAGGATCCAATCATGACGACCCGTGTCGGGTACATCGGCCTCGGCGACATGGGCGGCGCGATGGCCGGCAACCTCGCACCCAAGGGCTTCGATGCCTGCGTCTTCGACCTCGACCGCCAGAAGGTGGACGACCTGGCTGCGGGCGGCGCCAGGCCGGCCTCGAGCTGTCTCGAGGTGGGTGAGCATGCCGACGTGCTCTCGATCTGTGTGCCGGGCGACAAGCACGTGGAGGCGGCGCTGCTCGGCGAGGGCGGTGCGCTGGCGCGCATGCGCCCGGGCTCGGTGATCGCGATCCACAGCACCGTGCAGCCCGAGACCATCGAGCGGATGAGTGGGGCCGCCACGGAGCGAGAGGTCCACGTCATCGATGCCTGTGTGACCGGGGGCCGGGCGGTCGCAGAGAAGGGCGAGCTCACTCTGCTGGTCGGCGGTGCGCCCATGGTCCTCGAGTCGACACGTCCAGTGCTCGAGGCCTATGGCACGACGATCCTCCACGCCGGACCGCTCGGCTCGGGGGCCAAGCTGAAGCTGGCCGTAAATCTGCTCACCTATGTCAACTGGGCCGCCGCCGCCGAGTCCTACCGGCTGGCAGAGGCCTCCGGCCTCGATCCAGAGATCTTCATCCAGGCGGTGATCTCGAACGGTCAGCTCTCACAGATGCAGCAGCGCTTCATCGTGAGCCAGCGGCTCCCGGCCGAGGCCGCCGCGGGCGAGGCCTTCCAGAACCTCGTAAAGGTGCAGATGTACAATGCCGAGAAGGACCTGGCCCACGCCCTCGAGCTCGGGCGGAAGTGCGGAGTCGCGCTTCCCGCGGCCGGCCTCGTCTCCCAGGACATGGCGCGCATCTACCGCGTGGTGGACGAAGGCCGGAGATAGCCGTCGCCGCCGGCCTGTCAGGACCTCCGCGCCTCCTCTCGAAGGAGCGCGCGGGCGAGGCCGGCGCAGATGGCCAGGAGGATGATGCAGAAGGGCAGGCCGGTATTGATTGCCGCAGACTGCAGGGCGGTCAGCCCACCGGCCAGCAGCAGGATCGCGGCGACGACGCCCTCGCTCACGGCCCAGAAGACGCGTTGCCAGACGGGCGGGTCGGGCTGACCCCCGGATGTCAGCATATCGACCACGAACGAGCCGGAGTCCGATGAGGTGACGAAGAAGATCGCCACGACGAGCGCGGCGAGCAGCGAGGTCAGCTGAGCCGCGGGGAGCCGGTCGAGCAGCGCGTAGAGGCCCGTCGAGATGTCGCTGCGCACCGCGGCCGCGATCCCGGGATCCGCGGCGTCGAGGGTCAGCGCCGACCAGCCGAATACGGTGAACCAGAGGCAGCTGACCAGGGTGGGGACGAAGAGGACACCCAGCACGAACTCCCGGATCGTCCGGCCGCGCGAGATACGCGCGATGAACATCCCGACGAAGGGCGACCAGGCGATCCACCACGCCCAGTAGAAGAGCGTCCAGCCCTTCTGCCAGTCCACCGGGCCGAGGCGCCGATAGCCGCTGCCCAGCGGAACCAGCGCGCCGGCGTAGTCGATGAGCCGGGCGGGAAAGGCCTGGAGGAGGGCTCCGGAAGGACCCGCGAACGCCACGAAGAGGAGCAGCAGAGTGGCGAGAGCGATGTTGAGCTCGGAGAGCCGCCGGATTCCGCGATCGAGGCCGAGCACCACGGAGGTGGTCGCACCGACGGTGATCAGCGCGATCAGCGCGACCTGGACCCCGGTGGTCTCCGGTGTGCCGAAGAGCCGAGCCAGGCCCGCGTTGATCTGCATGGCGCCGAGACCGAGTGAGGTGGCGAGCCCGAAGAGCGTTCCGAAGACGGCGAAGACGTCCACACCGTGCCCGATCCAGCCGTGGATTCTCTCGCCGAGGAGCGGATGGAGGGTCGAGCGGATCGCGAGGGGCAGCCCCTGCCTGTGTCCGAAGTAGGCGATGGCCAGCCCCATGGCTGCGTAGACGCCCCAGGCGTGCAGGCCCCAGTGGAAGAAGGTGATCGTCATCGCCTGGCGTGCGGCCTCGGGCGTGCCGCCCACGCCGACGGGCGGTCTGGCGAAGTGCGTAACGGGCTCTGCGACCCCGTAGAACATGATCCCGATGCCCATCCCCGCGCTGAAGAGCATCGCGAACCAGGAAGGCAGAGCGAATGCCGGCGGCTCGTCCTCGGGCCCGAGCCGCAGCCTCCCGCGCTGGCCGAAGGCGCACCAGATCGAGAAGAGCAGGAAGAAGGCGGTCGAGGCGACGAAGAGCCAGCCCCAGGTCCCGACGATCCAATCCTGCAGCCCGACGAAGAGCGTCCGGGCGAGATCGGGCGCGATGACGCCGAAGACCAGCACCGCCAGCACGACCGCCGCCGACGAGAGGAAGACGGCCGGCTCGATTCGGGCCCAGTCGGCCTTCACGGCGTGCTGGGCCCCCTCAGGCGCGCTTGCGGAAGTGGAAGATGCCCCAGGTCAGGTAGCCGCGATCGGCTCCGTCCACCCAATGTCCCAGCCCTTCGAGCATTCGGGTGACGTAGTCGGCGCCGCAGCGCTTCGTCATCTCGTCGCGGCGGCTCTCCAGCATCCGGCGTACACGGTCGTAGTGCGCACGAAGCTGATGGCCCATCTCGTCGAAGGCCAGCTCTTCGAATCCGAGGCCGGTGAGGTTCTTGCGATAGAAGCCGGGCGACGCGAGGGAGTCGAGATGGATGCGGTCGAGCACCGGCTGGAGCACGTCCGGCGGGCAGTCGTCGGTCTGCATCGGGTCGGTGAAGACGAAGTGCCCGCCCGGCTCGAGGACTCGCGCGACCTCGGCCAGAACGCGCTCTCGCGCGCCGCTGTGCAGGATCGCGTCCTGGGACCAGATCGCGCTGTAGCGCGCATCGGGGCCCGGGACCGACTCGAAGTTCGCGTGGACGACGTGCACGAGGTCGGAGAGGCCAGCTTCTTCGTTCAGTACCCGGTTGCGCTCGTTCTGGACCTCGCTGAGGTTGAGGCAGTCCACCTGGCAGCCGAAGCGCGAAGCGAGATAGCGCCCTGCGCCCCCATAGCCCGCGCCGATGTCGAGCACACGATGGTCGGACGTCAGGAAGTCGACGTGGTCCGCGACGCGCTCGACGGTCCTCGCGCTGGCGGAGGCGACCGCCTCGTCCGGGGACGAGTACACCCCGATGTGGATGTCCTCGCCTCCCCAGATCTCCGCGTAGAACGCATCGGCCTCGCTGCTGTCGTAGTACGCCTCGGTCGTCGCCGTGACGGAGGCGGCGTCCGACGAATCAGGCATCGGGGTGATCCATGTGCTTCTCGGCGACATGCACGAAGAAGTCGGGCTCGGCCTCCTGATAGGTCTCCTGGAAGTCGCCATAGGTCTTCACCGAGGCGAAGCCCGCCTCGCGGATCAGGC
>CAZQMY010000270.1:0-8132 GCA_964594405.1 uncultured Spirochaetaceae bacterium
GCGCAGGGTCCTCCACGGGAGAAGGGCGGTGTACGCGTCGAGGACGGGCAGCACCTCATCGCGCGGGGCGGAGGGCAGGCGCAGCACGACCTCGTTGACGCCGAGCTCCGCGTAGTGATCGAGCTTGCCGCGGCTCGGCAGGACGCCGAAGGGCACGATGTGCAAGCTCCTGGGGTCGCGGCCACGCGCCTCCATCTCCCGGACGAGCGCGGGCAGGGCGTCCTTCAACCCGGCGCCTCCGATCGGCATCCAGCCGTCCGCGAACTCGGCGATGTGAGCGAAGAGGGTCGGGCCCGCCCCGCCGCCGATCAGGATGCGCGGTCGCGGCTGCTGGACCGGCTTGGGCCACTGCCAGCTCGGCGCGAAGTCGACGAAGTCCCCATGGTATTCGGCGACCTCCATGCTCCAGAGGCGTTGCATGGCCAGAAGGCTGTCGCGCACGTGCGCGCGCCGGCGTGAGACCTCGATGCCATGGTTCTCCATCTCCTCGTGGTTCCATCCGTAGCCGATGCCGAAGACCATGCGACCTCCGGAGAGCCAATCGACTGTGGCGACGGCTTTTGCGAGCGCGATGGGATCGTGCTGGGCGGGCAGCCCGATGCCCGTCCCGAGCCGGATGTGCTCCGTCACCGAGGCGGCGGCTGCGAGGGTGACGTAGGGATCGGGACTGCGCAGGTATTCAGGAGCCAGCTCGGACTCGCCAGTCGGTGGTGGCGTGCGACGGCTCGTGGGGATGTGCGTGTGCTCGGGGACGTAGAAGGAATGGAAGCCCCGCGCTTCCGCCTCGCGGGCCACCTCGACGGGACTCATGGCGAGATCCGTGGCATGGATCGTTACTCCGATATGCATTCGGCTCTTTCCTTCAGTCGCGCCCGCGGAGATCGCCACGATCGATGGTCTTCGTGCCGCGCTCGCCTCCGGTATCGAACGGAGCCGCAGCATAGCCGGCCTCGTTGGCCTCCGACGATCCCGCTATCCTGCGGCGAGCGCGACGGAGGCCGGCCTTGGAGGGGGTGAGTGAGAGCGCCAATACGACTTCTGGCTGGTCTCCTCTTCAGCAGATGTCGACGCTATTCGGTGTTGCCCTGCTGCTCCGCGTCCTCGCGGCCCTTCGAACACCGGTGATCTTCAATGACGGCCCGAGCTTCATCGCGATCGCGACGGCGATCGGTGAAGGCCGGCTCGGAGAAGCCCTCGCCCACCCCTATCATCCGCTCTACCCCGCGCTCCTCGCGGCGCTCGGCCGCGTGGTGCCGGATCTGGAGATGGCGGGGATCGCGACATCGGTGGTGGCCGGCTCGGCGGCCGTCGTCGCGCTCTACTGCTTCCTTCGAGCGGCCTTCGATGCGCGTCTGGCTTTCGTCGGGGCGATGTTGCTCGCGCTCAGCCCCTATGCGATCCGCTTCTCTGCGGATGTGCAGAGCGACTCGCTCTACCTGGCGCTCTTCCTCTTCGGCGTCGCCGCGCTCTATCCCGCGCTGCGTGAGGCCAGCGCTGCGCGGGCCTTCCTGACCGGCGCGCTGAGCGGCGCGGCCTACCTCACGCGGCCCGAGGGGCTCGGCGTGGTGATCGTGGGCCTCGTGCTCGCGGCCTTCGCCTGTGTGCGCGGTGCGTGGTCCCTGCGACGCGCACTGCGCTGGAGTAGCGCGCTGATCGCGGGCCTGACGGCCCTGGCCCTGCCCTACCTGCTGGCCATCCGGAATTCGAGTGGTCGATGGGGCGTTTCCCAGAAGAAATCGATCCTGACGCTCCTGGGGATCGATGGAGAGCTGCTCGCGCGGGCGGCCGCCGGTGATCCGGCGGCGCTGGGCATGCCGGTCTGGGCGCTCCTGGCAGTCGTGGTCCTGGTGGCGGGAGCGCTGGGCATCGCCTTCCGTCGGATGGGCGCCGAGGAGCTCCAGGCGGTCATGCGCGCACGAATAGGGGCCCGGGGGCGCGCGCTGGGCGCCGGGGGCCTGGTGGGGGTCGCAGCCCTCTCGGCACCTTCCGATGCGCTGCGCTTCTGGGCGGTCATGGTCTCGACGATGAGGCCCGAGGTGGTGATCCTGCTCGCCGCAGGCATCGGCAGTCGATTGCGTCGGGGGCCGCAGGGCCGCGGCATCTTCGTCTCCAGCTTCATCGCTCTGTACGCCGCGGTGCTCTTCGGCCTGCTCGTTCACTATGGCTATCTGAGCCGTCGCCACGCCCTGCCACCACTCACGCTGTTGATGGGCTATGCGGCGATCGGGCTGCTGGTCGTCGAGCACTTCCTGCGCAGCCTCTATCAGCCGCCGGAGGGGGAAGCGCATCGCTGGGGCCTCGGCATACCGGGAATACTGCTCGTGGCCGTGGCCGCGATCGGCCTGCCGAAGGCCCTCGACGATCACCGCGTGGAGGAGATCGCCGGGCGCACCCTGGCCGAGTGGGTTCGCGACCAGCCGTCGCTGCCGACCGGCGCCCTCGCTTCGAACAAGGTGAAGCTCGGCTACTACGCCGGGCGGCCCTGGCACGGCCTCTTCGTCGGTGGAGAGCTGCAGAGCGCCGAGGCGCTCCACGCGCGAGGGGTCCGCCTCGTCATTGCCGAGCGCGAGGTGCTCACCGAGGGCAAGATCCTGCGAGCGCCGTTGGCGCCCGGATCCGGGAGCACGCTCGAGCTGGCCGAGCTGCACCGCGTCGAGGTCGCGGATCACCACGCCGTTCTCTTCGAGCTTCGGGCGAGGGCGTACTAGCGCGCCCGCCGTCCCGGTCGGGGCCTATGTTAGGGTTGTCCCGGGGAGCGTACGGATGCTGAAGGATGCCGCTGCGATCGTCGGGATCGCCGAGACCCGGTTCGCGAAGAAGCTGGAGCCGGACGAGACGAGCCTCGCGATCACCGCGATCCTGGCGGCCCTCGAGGACGCCGGCGTCGATCCGGGCGACGTCGACGGGTTCGCCTCCTACAACATCGAGACCACCGATGAGGTCGAGGTGGCCAGGAACATCGGCGCCGGTGACGTCACCTACTTCAGCCAGGTGGGCTACGGAGGGGGCGCAGGGCCCGCCTGCGTGGGGCAGCTCGCCTTGGCGATCGCTGCCGGGCAGTGCACCGTCGGCGTGGCCTGGCGCTCCCGCAAGCGCGGGTCGGGGGCGCGCATCTGGGCCGACACTGCGATCCGGTTCTCTACGCCCGCGGCCTGGACGCGTCCATTCGGGCTGCTTCGTCCCGTGGACGAGATCGCGGTGCTGACGCGCCGCTACATGCACGAGTATGGTGCTACGCGCGACCACCTGGCCAACGTCGCGCTCGCCGTGCGCGCGATGGCCAACAAGAACCCGCGTGCCACGATGTATGAGAAGACGCTGACGCGCGAGCAGTACATGAAGGCGCGTTGGGTGAGCGAGCCCCTCTGCCTCTTCGACAACTGTCTCGAGAGCGATGGCGCGCTGGCGTGCGTCCTCGTGTCGGCCGAGCGCGCGCGCGACTGCCGGCATCGACCGGCGTACGTGCACGCTTTCGGTCAGGGCCTGCCGAGGCAGACCCATACGATGGTCAACTACTGGTGCGAGGATCCGCTGCACGGCCCGGCCTGGACCTGCGCGAGCAAGCTCTACGAGCGCTCCGACATTCGCGCCGAGGACATCGCGGTCGCTCAGATCTACGACGCCTTCTCTCCGCTGATCCTGCTCTCGCTGGAAGGCTATGGCTTCTGCAAGCGCGGAGAGGGAGCGGCCTTCACGGAGGGCGGGGCGCTGGAGATCGGCGGTCGATTGCCGATCAATACTTCCGGGGGAGGCCTCTCGGAGGCCTACGTCCATGGCTTCAACCTGATCAACGAAGGCGTGAGGCAGATTCGGGGTGATTCCTGCAATCAGGTGGACGGGACGGAGAGCTGCCTGGTCACGGGTGGAGAGGGTGTGCCGACCAGCGCTCTCATCCTGAGGAGGTGACGATGAGTGACGACCTCCTGCTGCCGCCCATGAGCGATCAGACGATGCCCTTCTGGGCAGGGACGCGAAACGGCGAGCTTCGGGTGCAGCGGTGCGTGGACACGGGCCTTCTGATCTTCCCGCCACGAGTGGTCAGTCCGTGGGGTGGTCGCCGCGCGCCCGAGTGGGTTCCCCTCTCCGGCCGCGGCAGCATCTGGTCGTTCGTGATCCCTCATCCCCCGCTGCTGCCGCAGTTCGCCGAGGTGGCGCCCTACAACGTGATCCTCGTGGCGCTCGACGAAGAGCCGACGATCCGGCTGGTGGGGAATCTCGTGGCGTCGCCAGGTGCCCCCATCGATTCCGTCGATCCAGGAGAGCTTCGTATCGGTCGACGCGTGCGCGTGGTCTTCGAGACCGTCACCGACGAGATCACCCTGCCGCGTTGGGTGCCGGACGACTGAGTCAGCGCTCGTCCTCGGGATGCATGCGGCCGGGTGAGAGGCGGAGCGGGCCTGCAGACCTGGCGTTGGTGGCGGCGACCACCTCGGCCAGGGTGGCCAGAGCGATCTCGGCCGGGGTCTCGGCGCCGATGTCGAGGCCGATGGGGAAGTGCATGCGATCGCGCAGCGCCTCCGAAGGGTGCAGCCCGCGCTCGGCCAGCTCGGTGAGCAGCTGCCGGGTCCGCGGCCGCGGGCCGAGCAGTCCGAGATAGGCGGGCAGGGTACCCGCCTCGATCAGATCGGCGAGGCACTCGCGATCGCGCGCGTAGCGGTGGCTCATCAGCACGACCGCGGTCCTCCCATCGACGCCGCAGAGCTCACTGAATCGTGCGGGCGCGCCGGTGATCAGGTGATCTGCGGTCGGGAAGCGCTCGGCGCGGAGGTGGTGTTCGCGATCGTCGAAGAGGCAGACCTCCATCTCCAGCGCGCTCGCCATCGCGGACATGGGAATGGCGTCGTTGCCAGCGCCGACCACCACCAGCCGCGTCGGTGCGCGATGCCACTCGAGAGTGTAGCGCTCGCCGCCTTCGAGCGCGCACCGTTCGAGGCGCGGAGCGTGGCCGGCCTCGGAGAGGCCCTCGCGCGCGCGCAGGGCCAGGGCGTCCGGCAGGGCCTGTGCGTGTCCGAGCGCTTCCACATCACCATCCGCCCGCAGGATCCAGCGCGAGCAGCGCGAGGCCCCGCCCCCGAGCGTCGCGATCAGCGCGAAGTCGCGTCGCTCGCCTTCCAGCACGCGCCAACGCCGGGCCAGGGGGGCCTCTCCATCGATCCAATGGGCGATGGGCTCGAGCAGGAGCTCGACCTCGCCGTTGCAGCCGAGACCCAGGCCCCAGATCTCGTCCATCAGCGCGTGCGTGTCGTAGCGGACCAGGGCCGCCCGGTCGGCCTCGATCAGGGCCGGCGCACGCTCCAGGAGATCGGCCTCGAGACAGCCGCCGCTGACGGCGCCGATCTGCTCGTCGAGCCGACGTGCACCTTCGCCCACGAAGAGGGCGCGTGCCCCGGCCCGGCGGTAGACCGATCCGCGCGTCTCGACCACCGTGGCGACGACGCCCGCCCGATGGCGGGTGTCGCAGCGGGAGAGTCGCTCGAGGAGATCGCGCATCCGCGGCCCGTGCAAGCGCTTCTCAGCTCAGCTCCGAAGAGCTGTACCCGAGGATCGCGCGTGCGATGATCAATCGCTGGATCTGCCCCGTGCCTTCGTAGATGTCCGTGATGCGGCTGTCCCTGAACCACTTCTCCGGCAGGTGGTCGCGAGTGATTCCCGAAGCGCCGAGGAGCTCGAGACAGTCCTGGGTCCCGGTGCGCGCCACCTCGCCCCCCTTGCTCTTGGCCACCGAGGCCTCGAGGTTGTTCGGCTCGCGCTGGTCGGCGAGCCAGGCCGCGCGCAGCACCGTCAGCGTCGCCGCCTCGATGTCGGCCTCGATCTCGAGCAGCTTCTGCTGGACGGCGGTGCGCGAGTGGAAGCCGAGCGCGTAGTCCTGCTCGACTCCCTCACCGGCGAGCGCCTCGCTGGTGAAGTCGAAGCTGGCCAGGGCCTTGCCGATCCCGCCGGCGGCGACGCCCGGCCGGGTCATGTAGAACGTCTTCATCACGCCCTTGAAACCACCCGATCCACTCCTGGGGACGGTCTCGTCGCCACCGAGCAGGTGGTCTCGCGGAATCCGGCAATCCTTGAACACGTAGGCCGCGGTATCGCTCATGCGGATACCGAGCTTCTTCTCCTTGTGGACCGTCTCGAAGCCGGGTGTTCCCTTCATGACCACGAAGGACTTGATTCCGGCGCGCCCCGCGCTCTTGTCGAGTGTGGCCCAGACCACGACACCATCGGCACGGATACCCGTGGTGACGAAGATCTTCTCGCCATTCAGGACCCACACGTCACCATCCAACGTCGCCGTCGTCTGGATCGCCTTGGAGTCGGAGCCGCATCCGGGCTCGGTGATCGCCATGGCCAGCACCTTGCGTCCCCAGCGCTCGATCTGCTCCCGGGTTCCTGCGGCCTGCAGCGCCGAGTTGCCCAGTGCGCTGCGGGGCGTCCGCAGGGGCGGACCGTCGCCGCGCGCGCGCTCCACGGCCATCAGCATGTTGAACGTGGCCAGCGGCGTATCACCCTCGCCGCGCCGCGCCATCAGCTCTGGCAGCGGCGTGAAGTCGCCCGCCTCCGGCAGCTCGCTCGGGTAGAGCTCGTCTTCGTGCTCGTCGTAGTAGCGGGCGTACTTGCGCGAGACGAGAGACTGCGCACGTGCCTCCGAGAGAATGGCAGCATCGGTTTCGGACAAGGAGAAATCGACCATGGCTTCCTCGATCTGCGCGCTCAGAGCGCGGCGGTCCCTTCGATCACAGTCAGGGTCCGGGTGTTGCGAAACCACATCTCGACCGGATAGTCGCGGATGTAGCCATGGCCGCCGAAGACCTGCAGCCCGTCGTCGGCGATCCGCATGGCCTTGCGGCGCACGTAGTCGCGGGCGATCGCCGTGCTGCGCGTCGCGTCCCGTCCCTGCTCGAGCTGGCTCGCGGCCTTCCACACGAGCCAGCGCATCGACTCCACCTCGGTGTACATGTCGGCCAGCATGAAGGCGATGGCCTGCTTCCGGGCGATGGGCTCGCCGAAGGCCATGCGCTCCTTCGCGTAGGGGATCGCGAACTCGGTGATGGCGCGGCACAGACCGACGACCATGGCCGCGCCGCCGAGGCGGATCGAATTGACGAGCCGGGCGCCGTCGATGCCCGACTCACCACCGAGCCGCCGATGCGCGGGGACCTCGACGCCCTGGAGCTCGAGGGCGACGCTGGGCAGCGCCTGGAAGCCCAGCGTCTTCTCGCGCTCGTCGGCGACGTTCAGGCCCGATGCGCCGCGGGGCACGACGAATGCATCCAGCCCTGCGAGGCCGCGCTGCCCGGCCCGAGAGGCGATCACCAGGAAGTGGCTCGCGCGATCGCCGAAGGCGACCAGGCGCTTGCGGCCGTGCAGCACGAACGCATCGCCCTTGGGCTCTGCCACGGTCTGCATCGCCGCGGGATCGAAGCTGAACTGCGGCTCATGGAAGGCGAGCGCGCCCGGGCAATCACCGATTCGGCTGAAGGCCGGCAGCAGCTCGGCCCGCTGGGCCTCCGTCCCGAAGTCGAGGACGGGGTTGACGAAGAGCGTGGGCGCCATGACGGCGGACGCCAACGCCGCGCATCCGTGCCCGAGCTCTTCGAGGACCAGCGCATGGGTGAAGGGTGATCGGTCGAGGCCGGCGCCACCCAGTGACTCGGGGATGGCGCTGATGGCCAGGCCGAGCTCGCCGCTCGCGGTCAGCAGGCCCTCCGGCAGGCTGCTCGCCTCGTCGGCCGCACGCGAGCGCTCGCGCAGCTCGCTTGCGGCGAACTCGCGCATCGTGTCACGAATGAGCTGGTGCTCTTCCGAAAGGTCGAAGGAGATCATCGCAGGGCTCCGGGAGGGATGTGCGTCGAGCCATCCTATCCCCTGCCCAGAGACGCCACAATCTCGAAGTTTGCGAGCGAATTCGGGGAGGTGCGGGCTACAGCGCCTCTTCTCCCCGCTCGCCGGTCCGGATCCGGATGGCGTCCTCGAGGGGCGAGACGAAGATCTTGCCGTCGCCGATCTTGCCGGTTCCCGCGGCCTCGGCGATGGCAGCGATGACCTGCTCGGCCTTGGAGTCCGAGACCAACACCTCAAGCTTCACATTCGGTAGGAAGTCCACCACGTACTCAGCCCCGCGATAGACCTCCGTATGACCC
>CAZQMY010000271.1:0-8114 GCA_964594405.1 uncultured Spirochaetaceae bacterium
CGCTCCTGCGCGGTCTTGTTCGCCAGGCGCGTCGTGTTCTGGGTGCCGTCCTGCATCATCGTGATGGTCTCGACGCCGGCGCCGATGGCGACATCCGCCCCCTCGTTGATGATCTCGTGAGCGGCCATCGCCACGGCCTGCGACCCCGAAGAGCAGAAGCGGTTGACGGTCGTGCCAGAGACCTCCTTCGGGAAGCCGGCGGCCATCGCGGCAATGCGCGCCAGGTTCATGCCCTGGCAGCCTTCCGGGAAGCCGCAGCCAACGATGACGTCTTCGATGTCTGCGGTGTCGAGGTTGGGGACGCGCTCGGTGACGGCCCTGAGCGTATGGGCCAGGTAGTCCACGGGCTCGGTGATGTTGAAGGAGCCTCGATGGGCCTTGGTGAGCGCCGTGCGGGCGCTCTCGACGATGACGGCTTCGCGTGCCATTGGGATCTCCGCAGCCGAGCCGCGCGGCGCGCGTCGGTCGGCCATCAGGGGTTGGACGGATGGGGCTGCACTCTCGCGCGCCGCGCGCGGAAGCGCCGGGCGGGGATATTGACGGTGGCACGGTCAATATCTCCGAAGGCGGCCAATCATACCGTTTTCGCTGACGAGTGCTGGCGTTTCCGCCCGCCCTGTGGGGCCGTGCCGGCTTCAGCTCAGCGGGGGCCGGCGGTCGAACCAGGGGCGCGCCTGCTCGAGCTGGCCGGCCAGCCGGAAGAGTCGCCCTTCGTCGCCCAGGGGTGCGACGAACTGGATGCCGATGGGCAGCCCGTCGGCATTCCAGTAGAGCGGAACCGACATCGCCGGATGGCCGCTGGCGTTGAAGATCTGGGTGTAGCCGACGGTCTGCATCACCGCGGCGCCGAACTCCTTGAGGTCGGGGTTGGAGAGGGCGCACAGACCGAGCAGCGGCGGCGGCGTCGCCATGGTCGGCGAGAGCAGGACGTCGAAGCGTTCGAAGAGCGCTTCGACCTGGCGGCCGATGGCGTGGATGGTACGGATCGAGCGCGCATAGTCGCTCGCCCCGCGCTCCTTGACCCCCTCCACCATCATCGCGGTGAAGGGCTCGATGTCCTCGGCGCCGAAGTCGCGGCCGAGGGCCTGTGCCCGGTCCTCGAGCAGCGAGCGGACGTTGCCCGCCATGATGCACTGGCTCGCGGCGGCGAACGCGGGGCGGTCGATCTCGATGGTCAGCTCCTCGATGTCGTGGCCCAGGGAGGCGCAGAGCCTGGCGGCGTCATCTACAGCGGCCACGCAGTCGGGATGGGTCTCGCTGCTGTTCGTGGTCGCGCGGATCAGGCCGACGCGCAGCGCCCCGGCGTCCCGTCCCACCTCATCCAGGTAGGGTCTCGCCTTCGGTCGCGCCTCGTAGGGCGCGCCGGCGTCCGGCCCCTCGGTCAGGTCCAGCAGCAGCGCGCTGTCGCGGACCGAGCGCGAGACGGCGTGAATGGTGCTCATCCCGCTCCAGCCCTCACCGACGTCCGGGCCGAAGGGCATGCGACCGCGGCTCGGCTTCAGCCCGAAGAGGCCGGTGCACGATGCGGGGATGCGGATCGATCCGCCGCCATCACTGGCGTTGGCAATGGGCAGGATCCCGGCAGCGACTGCCGCGGAGGCTCCGCCGGAGGAGCCGCCCGGCGTATGGTCGAGGCTCCAGGGATTGTGCGTCTGCCCGAAGAGCAGCGACTCGGTGGTCGTCGTGAGGCCGAACTCGGGAGAGGCGGACTTGCCAAAGGTCACCAGCCCCGCCCGCTTGTAGCGCGAGACGAGCTCGCTGTCGTGGTCGGCCACCACGTCGCTGTAGAAGCGGCAGCCGTTCGTGGTCCGGGTGCCGGCATGGAGGAGCGCGAGGTCCTTGAGCAGGAAGGGGACGCCGCGCAGCGGGCCCTCGGGCGGGCCCTCCGCCGCGATCTTGCGCGCCTCGTCGAGCATGGGGATCACGACGGCGTTCAAGGCCGGGTCGTGGCGCTCCAGGCGTTCGATGGCGGCTTCGAGCACCTCGCCGGGCGTGAGCTCACCGGCGGAGATCTTCTCCGCGAGGGCGATGGCATCGAATGATTCGTACTCCGGCAGGGACATCGGCGACTCCGGTCGATTGAAGGGGAGTCGCGAGTCTACCCCTTTACGGGGCCGGCCGGCCTCAGGGCCCGGTGGGCATCGTGGCGGCGGGTGGACGCGTCGGCTCCGACGGGCCGGCGGCACCGTCCATCTCGATGGGCATGGATGGCCGGACGGGCGGCGCCTCGCCGGGCAGCAGGCCGACCCGGTAGCGCGTGCCGGCGAGCTGGGAGATGGCGTCGGCGATCGGCTCGGCGTGCGTGACGGGCAACATGTGGCTTCCACCGACCAGCCCGAGCAGGTGTGAGCGCGGAATGCGGCGATCGAGATCCTCGCCCACCGTATACGACACGAGCCGATCCTCGGATCCGTGGATCACCAGCGTCGGTACGTCGATCTGCGAGGCGTCCGTCTCGCCCCACTCGACGTTGCGCGCTTCGCTCGTCATCGCGCGCGCGGTTCCAGGGAGCGAGAGCATGGCCAGGGTCTGGATGGTCCAGCCGGAGGGGATCGTCTGCTCGCCCGAGAACGCCTCCACCAGGCGATCCTGTGTGACCCGGAAGCCGAGCGGCGGGATTGCGGTCAGCCAGGAGACGATGCCGCTTCCGAGGGGGCTGGCCAGGAGCAGGTCGAGCAGCCCCGGACGCGGATCCGCCACGCTCTCCCGCGGCCCGATGGAAGCGATGAGCGTGAGGCTCTGTACGCGCTCGGGGGCGCGAAGCGCCACGTTCTGGACGACGCCGCCGCCGAACGACCAGCCCACGAGTGCGGCCTCTTCGATGTAGAGGGCATCCAGGAGCGCGAGCAGGTCGCGGGCATTCGAGTCGACCGTGTAGTTGCCGTAGGACGCCTCCTGCCGCGTGGAGTACCCGTAGCCAGCCCGATCGTAGACGATCACCCGATGGCCGCGCGCGTTCAGGAGTTCGGGCAGGCGCGACCAGTCCATCGTGGAGCCGGGAGAGCCGTGAACGAGCACGATGGGGGGGCCGCCCTGATCGCTCTGCAGGTCGTGCACATTCAGGGTCCGACCCTCTCCGATCGCCACCGGCCGCCCCGGCGGTTGGAGCACGGAAGTGTCGGGCCGGGTCTCCAGGAGCGCGTCGGCGATGAAGGGCCCGGCGATCGCGACCAGGAGCATGGCGAAGATGAAGACGAGGATGCGTTGCATCGAGGCCGATCTTAACAGCCTCTCTACGTCGATGCGTCGCCGCGGACGAAGATCGGGGAATCAGCCGATGCCCATGCTCCGGCCAACGAACCAGAAGAGTCCCAGTCCACACACGGCTGCGGAGGTCAGCTCTACGATGGGCCGATGCCATCGCCCGTCGGCGAGGCCTTGCGACGCCTGAAGAAGAGGCCAGAGGAGCACGACTACGCCGAGCTGTCCGATCTCCACCCCGAGGTTGAAGCCGAGCAGTGCAGGTACGAGTCGATCGGTGGGGAGCGCCATTTCGGCCAGGATGCCGGCGAAGCCGAAGCCGTGGATGAGGCCGAACGCGAAGGCCAGGAGGGTGCGCAGAGCGGTGGGATCGCTCGTCCGTGCCAGCAGGCCGAAGTGGCAGGCACAGAAGAGCGCGGTGCCCAGCAGCGCGACGAGTGGCACTTCCGCGTGACCGAGTCCGGCGAGCACGGCGACGAGGCAGAGCAGGCCCGTGCAGGCCGCGGGGATCGCAGGGGTGCGCCCAGCGAGCAGCCAGGTGTTCTCGGCGGCGAGCAGCGCCACAGAGAAGCCGATCAGGGCTTCCACCGGCGCCGCCGCCGGTCGCACCCAGCCGAGCACCGCGAGCCCGAGGGTGAGACTGTGGGCGATGGTGAAGCCGGTGACCAGCCGGGCCACCTCGCCGAGTCCGCGCGCCAGGAGCACGAGCGCCAGGACGAAGGCCAGATGATCCCAGCCCGTCAGGATGTGCTCGATGCCGAGCACGAGATAGTCGAGGAGCGAGCTCGCCGCCTCGTCGCCGCCCGCAGTGTCGCCGTCGCCGGAAGCGCTCGTGCTGCCGATGGTCCAGCTGGGCGAGGCTTCAGTGAGCACCCGCTCTTCGATGCGAGCCGCGCGCCGAGCGTCCCCGTCTCGGGAGGGTGCGGCGGGCACGACGATACGCGCGAAATGCAGATGCGATGGGGCCTCGTCGAGCAGCACCCGACTGGTGATGCGCAATGGGCCACTGGCTTCGCAGTCCAGCTTCCAGCCGTAGTTCGCCCACCCTTCACCGGACGGGCGACGCAGCGGCGGCGATGCCGGTGCGCAGGGCAGTCCGCCCCTCTCGAGTCGGAGTCGATCGCCGAGGTAGAGACCCACGGGATCGGTCTGCTCGGCGGTGGCCCGCAGAGGATCCAGCGGCACCGGCAGTCCGAGTCGGGTCAGCTCGAGCAGCGAGACCCGCACCCGGACCGTGGCATCGCCTTCGTTCAGACGCCACGTCGAGTAGGAGACGCTCTTGCCGTGAGCGAGGACCGGAAGGGGAAGCGCCAAGCCCACGAGCAGGGGCACCAGGGCCAGGAGCCCCGGGCGGACTGCCCGACCACGGGCGGGGATTCGGGCGCGATGCTCGCGGTGGGCGCTCGACATGGCTCGAGAACCCTACCTGGACGACCCGCCGTATCGCCAGCCGGCGGGTCCGAAACCCACGTCCTCGGGTCCGGAACCCGAGGAAGACCGGCCCGCAGTCGAAGTTGCGCGCGGTCTTCTCGGACTTGCCGGCAGCGTCATTGACGAAGCTCATTCCTATGCTGCTACGTAGCGTTGCGGTCAGAGACCGGCGAGCCCGCCACACAGAATGGCGGGCTTTCTTTTGCGCGCGATCCGTCGCGACCCACGGGTCGCCCTCAGCGCGTCACCACGATGCGGAGCGTGCGTGACACATAGTCTCGGCTGCCAAAGCTCCCGTAGCGGGCCGAGGCCGTGAGCTGGACCAATGTGGTCGTGCTGCTCCCCTCGACGTGCGCCGAACTCGAGCAGGAAACCGTCACGTCGAATCCATCGACGCCGCCTTCGCCGAGGCTGAACGATCCGCTCGGGCAGCCGCCGCCCTGCGCCACCTGGTGGATGCCCCACTCCAGCCCGCTCTGCGCGGCGAAGTAGGCGCGACGGGCCTGCAGGGCGAGGCCGAAGCCCGAGCCCTGCTCAGCCTGGATCCGCAGCGCCGCCGAACCGAGCGAGGCGAGCACCACGAGGATCACCAGCGCGGCGATCAGCGCGAAGCCGCCGGCTCCACGCCGGGACCGGCTTGCGCTCATGGCGCGTTCTCCACATGGATCTGCTGGAGCAGGCTGACGCGCTCGCCCTGCTCCGAGATGGCGAGCGCGATGGTCACCAGCCCGGCGCGCTCCGGCGTCCCGGGCGTATAGGAGAAGGCGCAGCGCTCGACCTGGTCCACCACCAGCGCGCTGTTGCCGCCCGAGAGCGGACTGCTGCCGGGATCGCTTGGCTGCGTGGACGTGATGGCGTACGCGTCGTAGCGGGTGAGCGTGCCTGCGGCGGGATCGCAGTGGTAGGTGACCGGACCTTCCACGACGTAGATTCGCTGGCTCGGCGACTCGAGGGAGAAGCGATGGGGCGCGGAGAGCACGATGTGCTCCTCGTCTCCATCGTCGGTGATCGTGATACTGAGGGAATCCGGTGTGATCCGCGCTGGGCTCGAATTGCTGGCGGCCTCGCTGTAGAGCGAGGTGCCGGTGGGGTAGATGGCCAGCCGCGTGCCGGATGGTAGGGGTGCTCCGTAGCTGAAGGCGAGGTGGGCGAAGCGGGTGATCACGTTGAACTCGCTGTCGTCCCCGAAGCTCTGCCAGTCGCTGTCGGCCGTGTGGTCCACCTCGTTCGGGCCCCCAGGATCGTTGATGCCGGGAGCACGGCGGTAGCGCCCGCCGTCACGGCCCACGAGCAGCTCCATCGTGCTACCGCCCCCGGTGATCCGCACCGTGTTGGGGACCGCGAGGCGGAGCTCGCGGCTCATTCGTCCCAGCGATTGGCCGGCCAGATCCACCAGGCGCGCGCGTCGGACGAGGTCCCGCTGGCCTTCGATGGGGCGCCGGATCAGCGTCGAGGCCATGATGGCCAGCACGCCAGTGATCACGAGGACGATCACGAGCTCGATCAGCGAGAATGCCCAGCGGCGCCTCATGACGACGTCCTGTATCCGCTGATGGTGATGTCGAGACCCGTCGGGTGCGTCACGCGCACGTCGATGCGCAGCACGTCCGCAGACCCGGAGAGCCCGTTCAGGTTCGCCGTGGTGTCGACATCCACGCGCACCCGGTAGTCGCCGAGCCCCACGACGTTGGCCCCCGTCTGGTCGACGGCGCCAGCGTCGTCGAGGCCGTCGTAGTCGCAGACGTTGTCGTAGAGGGCCCGGCCGGCCTCGGCGGCGGGACAGACGCTCGCCGTCTCGGGGTCGAGATAGGCCCGCAGCATGATCTCCTCGAGGTAGGCGGTGGCCACCTCGAGGGCCTGGTGCTGGATCATGGCGTCGGCGCTGCGCGACACGGTGTGTCGGCTCAAGAGCAGCGTTCCGCCGAGGGCGACGCTGACGACCACGATCGCGATCAGCAGCTCGATCAGCGTCAGGCCGCCCCTTCTCCGACGCTCAGGGCACATGGACGAAGCCCGATTCGCCGACCACGCTGATACTGGTGCCGTTGGCGCCGACGGTGGCGTCACTGACGCCGCCGCCGCTGCTGAGCGCGCGTCCGAGTGCGTCGAAGACCAGCGGATCCACCGTGCTCGACACGGACACCCCGCTCGGCGCGCTGCGCGTGTAGCCGCTCTGACCCGTCTCGGGATCGGTCAAGGGCAGCGTATAGCTGCCACTCGTGCAGCTGGTGCGCTGCGTGAGCGTCACCTGGCCGGCGTCGAAGTCGACCTGGACCGGGCAGCCACTGGCGATGGCCACCTTCTGGCCGTAGCGCAGGGTCGAGACCAGCTCGTCCGCGAAGAAGCGCCCCTCGAAGTCGCCGGCGGAGAAGAATCGTGGCACCGCGATGGCCGTCAGGATGCCCATCAACGAGAGGGCGACGATCAGCTCGACGGTGCTGAATCCCCGTTGCCGTCGGGAAGCCACTTCCGATCAGGGCACGGTGATGGTGACCACGCCGGTGCTCGAATCGTAGGCGATGCTCCGACCGCCGGTCGCGTTCAGCGTGTAGGTGCAGATCGGGGAAGCCACCGTAGCTTGATACTCGCTGTTGGCGTTGGTGGCCACCGTGGGCGGGCTCGCCATCACCGTATTCCAGACCTCGACGCACTCAGCCGCCGTCACCGTCCCGTTGCCGCCGCCCGCGTTGTCGTTCTCGGGCCAGCCGGTGTCGTTCAGTCCGACCGTCACTCCGCCTTCGAGAGAGATCGAGTCCACCGACGCCGTGCCACCACTGGCGAGCCAACCGGCGTGCGCGAGGTTCACACCCGATGCGAGCGCGCCGCCGACGCCCTGGACCTGCGCCGTGTAGGCGTCGTCGGTGAGGTTGAGGAAGCGCGGGAGCGCCGTGGCGGCGAGGATGCCGATGATGACGATCACGACGACGAGCTCGACGATGGTGAAGCCGGATTGCTGGCGACTTCGCTGCTGCGCGGTGTTCTCTTGTGCTGCTCTCATGAGACTCTCTCGGCCTGGATGTGCGCGGTGATGCGCCGCGATGGGATCACGATCGGGGCTCCCCGCGAAACGAGGGTCGGGCCGCGAATGGAAATCGGGCGCCCCTTCCGCCTACCCGATTCGGTCGCGCGGAAGTGCAGCTTTACGGCCAGCCTCGATCGGTCTGCACCGCCTCCGGGAGAACGCCGAGCAGGATGCTCGGGCATCGTCTCCAGCGCTTCAGTGAGCGGCAGATGCCATCTCCCACATGGGCAGGTAGACGCCGAGTGCCAGGAGCAGGACGAAGACGCCGATCACTACGATGAGGATCGGCTCGATGGAATCGCCGATACGCTTCAGGTCGTAGTCGACCTCGCGCTCGTAGTAGCTCGCGACTTCGCCGAGCATGCTGTCGACCGAGCCCGACTCCTCTCCGACGCTCATCATCTGCAGTACGAGCTGTGTGAAGAGCCCGCTGGCGTGTGCCGCGTTGGTGAGCGTGTCG
>CAZQMY010000272.1:0-8111 GCA_964594405.1 uncultured Spirochaetaceae bacterium
GCCTTGGTGAACGAGTAGGCGTCGGGGAACCCGAGGGAGCTGGCTCGCGATCGGGGATGAGGGGCGGTCTTGTGCTCCTGCTCGTCCTGATCCCGCTCGCCTGCGGTACGCCGGCGCCGCGCAGCTTCGAGATCCCCGAGCAGCCGGACCCCGAGCTGGCCGCGGCGCGTGAGGTGATCATGCGCCTCGCGGACACCATCATCGACGTGGCGAAGCGGGGTGACGCGCTCGGCTTCCAGGGGCGGATGGAGACCATCTCTCCGGTCTTGCTCGAGATCTTCGACGTCCGCACCATGGCGCGACTCACCCTGGCCGAGAGCTGGGAAGCCCTCACACCAGAAGAGCAGAGCGAGTGGGTCAGCCTCTTCGGCGAGTTCCACACCTCGGCCATCGCGTTTCGTCACCATACCTGGCGAGGGCAGACCTTTCGCTATCTCGGCGAGAAGTGGCTGGCGAAAGACGTGGCGCTCGTGAGCGTGCAGCTCGACTACCCGGGGCGCAACGTCGACCTGTTCACCGACTATCGCCTGCGTCGGAGCGCCGAGGGCTTCCGTGTGGTGGACGTCCACCAGCCGCCGAGCGTGAGCGACGTGGCCATGCGACGTTCGGAGTATGCCACCGTGTATCGAGATCGGGGCTTCGAGGGCATCGTGCAGGCCATGCAGGAGCGGATCGCCCGGCACGCCGCCAGCCGGCGCTGAGGCTCGCGGGCCGCTCAACCCCGCCCCCGAGAGTGCCGATCGGCAGGGCATGGAGCAGGTCATTCCCTGGATCGGAGTCGCCATCTCGGTGGTCTTCTTCGCCTTCTTGTTCATGCGAATCGCGAGCCTGGCGCGCATTCTGCGTGATCCAGAGGGTCTGTCGAGGATGCTCTCGGAGCAGGTGCGCGACGCCCTCGAGGCGCGAGGGATGGATCCGGACGCCCTCGATCTGGAGAAGCTGCAGAGCGATCCGGAAGTGGCGGAGCTCGTCGGGGCCGACATCCGCAAGGCGATGTCCGGCGGCGTCCTGCGCTCGGGCTTCGCGCTGCGCGATGCCTCGGGCCCCGGCCCTCGGGAGCAATCCGGTCGCGCGTCCGGACCGACGGTCTCCGGTCGCCACGCGGACGGGAGCTTTCGACCGGAGCCCATCGACCGCGGCGGGCACGGGCGCTGGCTCGCCATGGCGATGCTCCTGGTCGCAGCGCTGGGCGCCTGTCTCTACGTGGCGAGCTGATCGCGACGCTCGATTCGAGGGTCGGGGTCGCGTTAAGCTCCGGCCGTGCGCCGCGACCCGGCGTTCGGAGCACCATGGACAGGGCCCTCTTCGAAGAGATCCTCGTCGGCGCCGAAGAAGCCGCGCGGATGGAGCCGCTGCTCGCGGATCACCTCGAATCCGTGGTCCTGAGGGCCGCTTCCCTGGGTGAGGCGGCGGCCAACATCCTCGCCTCGAAGCTCTCGCATGAGGCGCTCCGGGCCAGCGCGGTCCGCGACCTCGTAGGAGAGGCGCTCTCGGACCGACCGGGCGTCGTGGAGGCGGTGGCGCGCGACCTTCGCGCGATCTGTGATCGCGATCCTGCGTGTCGGTCCGCACACCTGCCGCTCCTCTACTACAAGGGTCTGCACGCCCTGCTGGTCCACCGCATCGCCTACTGGCTCTGGTCGAACTCGAGGCGCGAGCTGGCCGCGCATCTGCAGAATCGCTGCTCCGAGCTCTTCGGTGTCGACATCCATCCGGCCGCGCGCATCGGCGCGGGCATCTTCATCGACCACGCGACCAGCGTCGTGATCGGCGAGACCGCGGTGGTCGAGGACGACGTCTCGATGCTGCACGAGGTGACGCTCGGCGGCACGGGCAAGGAGACCGGCGATCGGCATCCGAAGGTCGGGCACGGCGTTCTGATCTGTGCGGGCGCGAAGGTGCTGGGCAACGTGAGCGTGGGCGAGGGGGCGAAGATCGCCGCCGGGAGCGTGGTGCTCGATCCCGTGCCGCCGCATTGCACCGTGGCAGGTGTGCCTGCGGTGGTGGTTGGCCATCCGAAGGTGGATCAGCCAGCGCTCGAGATGGATGCGAGTCTGTCCGGTAGCAGCGGTGGGGGGTAGGCGAAGATGCCCGTGATCATCCGCTACGAGGACGTCCTCTCGAGCCTGGAGGTCGAGGCGCTCGGCGCCGGGCGCTACACGGCGCCGAACGTGCCGATGCCCTACTACCGCATCTTCGGCGGACAGCTCCTCGCGCAGCTGATCGCGGTGGCCAGCGCGGACGTCCCGGGCA
Organism: uncultured Spirochaetaceae bacterium; assembly: GCA_964594405.1. Taxonomy (GTDB): domain Bacteria; phylum Myxococcota_A; class UBA9160; order UBA9160; family UBA4427; genus CAZQMY01. The sequence goes on from CAZQMY010000272.1 coordinate 2,254, forward strand.
AGCAGGTGCGCTCGCTCCACGTGGGCTTCCTGCGCGAGGGGGACCTCGAACACCCGGTCGAGTTCGAGGTCCGCGCCACTCAGGATGGTCGCACCTTCGCCGCCCGCGAGATCACCGGACGTCAAGGCGGGCACATCATCGTGAGTGGGCTGGTCAGCCTTCACGTCGCTGAGCCGGGGCCGGAGGCCTCCGAGCCCGCGCCCGATCGGGGCGGGCCGGAGGCGGCTGCGCCGGTCGAGCTGAGCATGATCCCATGGGAGGTGCGGATGGTCGGTGGCGTGGATCTCGAGTCCCGCGACGCGGGTCCGGCCGAGCTCGCCTTCTACACGCGAACCCCGCCCCTCGACGAAGACGAGCACATACACCAGGCGCTCTTCGCCCATGCGACGGATCTGACGCTGATCGGCACCTCGCTCCGCCCGCTCGAAGGTCTGGGAGAGGCCGACACGCCGGAGCGTGTGCACACCGCGGTGACGACGCATACGGTGTGGTTCCATCGACCCATGCGAATCGACGAGTGGACGCTGATCGACCAGCGCGGCGTGAGTCTGCACGGCTCGCGAGGCTTCGCGCAGGGCCGCGCATGGTCACTCGCGGGCGAGCTCCTCGCCTCCTTCGCGCAGGAGAGCATGATCCGCCTCCGCGCCCGACCCGGCGAGGCCGTCTGACTCCGCCGCCGGGAGCTTCACCGTGAATGTGGTGCCCAACCCGATGCTGGAGTGGACTCCGATGGTCCCGCCGTGCGCCCTGATGATCTGATGGGCGATCGCGAGTCCGAGGCCCGTCCCGTCCGCGGGCTCCCGGGTGGTGAAGAAGGGGTCGAAGATCCGTTCCAGGGTCGCGGCCTCCATGCCATGTCCCTCGTCGATGAAGTCGATCTCGACGTACTGGCCGAGGCTGCGCACCTCGATCCTGATCCCGCCGGGCTCGTGATCGTCCTGCATGGCTTCGGCGGCGTTGCGAACGAGCTGGGCGAAGGCGCGGTGGAGCTCGTCGCGGCTCCCGACGATGGAGGGGGGATGCTCGCCGGTGAGGCTGACCTCCACGCCTAGACCGATCGTTGCGGGAATGCTCTTGATCGCGTCGCGGACGAGCGCCTCCACGGAGAGCGGGCCGCGGGGCGCCGCGCCGACGCTGGTGATCTTCCTGATCCCCTGCACGATCCCGCTGATGCGATCCACGCCTTCCTGCGACTCCGAGATGAGATCGAAGCCTTCGCGCATGATGGGTGTCATCATCTGCTCGTCGAGGGGTTCGGCGTCGCCCCGCGCTGCGCTCCGCGTCGCGAGCCCGGTGCACACGCTGCGCCAATGCTTCTCGAGCAGCGCGAGGTTGGCTCGGATGAAGGCGAGCGGGTTGTTGATCTCGTGTGCGACGCCGCCCGAGAGCTCGCCCACGGCCGCCAGGCGTGCGTGCGTGAGCATCTGGCGCTTCAAGGCCTCCAGCTCCCGCAGATCGTGAATCGCGAGGACCACGCCCACGACGTTCTGCTGCTTGTCGTGCAGCGTGCTCGCGGTGAGGCTGACGGGCCGCTCCGCGCCATCGGCCGTGAGCAGCATCGTCTGCATCTCACTGTCCGCAGATTCGAGCAGGGGCTTCCAGTCGTCCTCGAAGAGGTCGTCGACCTTCCGCCCCATCAGTGCGTCGCGCGTGTGACCACTCAAGGTCAGGATGCCTCGATTCAGCTGCCGGATCCGATGCTGACCTCCCAGCAGGACGACGCCATCGCCGATGGAGCTGAGGATCTCCTCGGAGAAGCTCCGGGCCGCGAGGATGAATCGACCGTACTTGACGGCCACCCGGATCGAGAGCGCCGCGAAGACGGCGAACGAGATGGTCCCGAGGCGCGGGAAGGTGACGCCCAACAGGGGAAGCGTGAACTCGGTGATGGCGATGGCCAGCGCGGGCATCAACAGGACGGTCCAGACGATCGGTAGCTGCTTGCGCTCCGCCTCCGAGAGGTCCTGACGAAGCAGCCTCGAGAGCGCGACGAAGCTCCGCGAGGCCGTGTATGACCCGAGGAGTGATGCCGCACAGAAGAGCGGTCCCGGCACGTAGCTCCAGCCCCAGGACGTGGCGATCGGTGCCGACATGATCAGTCCCGAGCGGCCCTCGATGGTCCACTCCAGGGCCAGGGCGAGGAGCATCAGGGCCAGGCATCCGTAGCCCATCGTCGTGATCCGACGCATCCAGTCCCGCTCGGCGTGGAGCCCGAGGTGCGAGGACTCGCAGAGCTGGCACCAGGCGTGATGCGGCACCACCGCGCACGCGGTGAATCCGCCGAGTAGCGAGAGATGCATCCAGGTCGACGCGGTGTCCGGCGATCCGCTCGAGTTCCACATCAGCTCGCAGAGGGCCCACCAGCCCATGGCCACCGGATAGAGCGCGCCGATCAGGCTGCTGCGACGATGGGGCGCGCTGGCCGCCGCGAAGCCGGCACTGACTGTGCAGGCCAGAACGGTCATCGCGAGGGCGATGAGGTAGACGCCGTTCATTGGCGACTTCTCACGAGCAGGGAAGGTGGACGATTCACCCCATGCTGATCGGTGATCCACGGAGCGTGCTTGATCGGTGAGTGCGAGCACGGCGGGGCGGGCCGCGCTTCGCGCAGACGCGCGGCAGCGCTCGCGCTTCCGAAGAGCAGTGGGGATGAAGAGCGAGGCGTGCTAGACAAACGCGGTCATGGCGACCGTCGAGATCGCACTTCCCCACCACCGCTACAGCATCGTCATCGAGTCAGGCAGCATCGACCGGCTCGGCGTCCTGGTGCAGGCCTGCGCGCCGCACGATCGCTGCGCGCTCGTCGTCGACGAGAACGTTGCCAAGGTGCACGGCGATGCCGCGCTCTTCTCGCTCACCGGAGCCGGATTCCGGCCGGTGGTCGCGCGGGTGGAGGCCGGAGAGAGGAGCAAGACGCTGTCCACGGTGGAGTCGCTCTACGGGGTGCTCCTGGACGATCGGCTGGAGCGCCGCTCACCGGTCATCGCGCTCGGAGGGGGTGTCATCGGCGATATGGCCGGCTTCGTCGCTGCCACCTATCTGCGCGGCGTCCCCTTCGTGCAGTGCCCGACGAGCCTGCTCGCCATGGTGGATTCGAGCGTGGGAGGCAAGACGGGCGTCAACGTGCCGCAGGGCAAGAATCTGGTGGGCGCCTTCCATCAGCCCGTGGTCGTGGTGATCGATCCGCTGGTCCTGCGCACGCTGCCGCACCGCGAGCTGCTCTGCGGGCTCGCTGAGTGCATCAAGCACGGGATGATCCGCGATGCGTCGCTCTTCGAGTTCATCCGCGAGAACCTGCAGGAGATCCTCGCCGTCGAGCCCGACGTGATGGTCGAGCTGATCCGTCGCAACGTCGAGATCAAGGCGGCAGTGGTCATGGAGGACGAGCGGGAGAAGGGCGTGCGCGCGCACCTGAACTTCGGGCACACCTTCGCCCACGCCATCGAGGCGACGAGCGGCTACGGCGAGATCCTTCACGGCGAAGCGGTCAGCCTGGGCATGGTGGCCGCTACGCGGGCGGCCGTGGCGCACGGCGTCTGCGATGCCGCTCTGGCTGATCAGCTCGTCTCGCTGCTCGAGGCGGCCGGCATGCCCACGCGCGCGCCCCTCGCCAGCCACGAAGAGCTCGACGCGGCCATGCGACTCGACAAGAAGGTGGCCGCGGGCCGCATCCGCTTCATCCTGCCTTCGGCGATGGGCTCCGTGGACATCCATGACGACCTCCCCGAGGAGTGCCTGCGCGCGGGCTGGGACGCGATTCGCGCCTGATCTGCGCCGAGGGGGGTGATGCCCACTCCCCGCGCATCTTCGATGCGCAGCCCCGACGCAGTTCCGTCGAGGCTCGATTTCCGCTCTGCCCGAGAGGAGCGGGCAGGGCGGAACGGCCCGAGCGGGACGACCCGAGCGGGTCGGCGAAAAGGCCGGTCCGGGTTCAGCGAGCCCAGGCGGCGGTCGATCATTGAGGGGTCGCTCCAGCCCGGTGTCGGCAATCTCCGGGCGAAGGCGTGCGTTGGAGGGTCGACTCCGCATGATTCTACCCATCGGCCACCAGGAGAGCTCGGTCCGCCGGCTGCCCTGGGTGAGCTTCGCCATCATCGTGAGCTGCTTCGCGGTTCTGCTGATGACCGACATGAGCAAGGTGAAGCCAGAGCCTTCGCCCGAGTGGCGGATGCACGTGGCGGCGGACTACTGGCGGCAGCACGCGTATCTCGAGGTCGAGCCCGAGGTGATCACCGTCGTCGCCTACGACGTGATGCCCAATCAGCGCACCCAGTACATCGAGCTGCTGAAATCGAGCGGAAGGGACACGGCGCCCGAGGACGATGTCCTGATCGCCACGCAGCAGGCAGAGCTCGATCACCTCACGGACCTCGCGCTCGGTCGCGCCGAGCCGACGGAGACCGAGGCGAACGAGCGCGGTCCCTTCCGCCAATGGGGCTACATCCCGAAGGAAGGGCGCCCGCTCACACTGCTCACGCACATCTTCATGCACGCGGGCTGGCTCCATCTGCTCTCGAACATGTTCATGTTCTTCCTGGCCGGTCCGCCGGTGGAGGACCGTCTCGGCCGTCCACTCTTTGCTGCGGTCTATCTCGGGTCCGGTGTGTTCGCGGCGCTCTTCTGGGGAGGGCTGGTGGATCAGAAGATGATTCCACTGGTCGGCGCGTCCGGGGCCATCGCGGGCATCCTCGGGGCCTTCTGCATCCGCTTCTGGAAGAGCGACATACGATTCTTCTACTTCTTCTTCTTCGGCCTCCGGCCTGTCTTCGGCACCTTCGAGGCCAAGGCCTGGCTGATGCTTCCGCTCTGGTTCGCCAACGAGATCTTCCAGGCCTGGCTGGCCAGCTCGCTCGGTGTCTCGGACGGCGTCGCCTACTGGGCGCACGTCGGCGGCTTCGCCTTCGGTGCGGGGGCGATGGCTCTGGTCAAGTCGCTGCGCATCGAGGAGCGCTACATCCATACGGCCATCGAGCAGAAGGTGACGCTCGTCGCGGGCAACCCCGTGGTGGAGGAGGCCGCCGAGCTGCGCGACGCCGGCAATCACGAGGCGGCCCTCGATCTCCTGAAGAAGGCCTTCGCCGAGCATCCGGAGGATCGCGACGTCGCGCTCTCGCTCTGGGACGCCGCGGTGGCCGTCGGTCGACAGATCGAGGGGGCCGAAGGCGCGCGCGCCGCGGTCCGCCTGGCGAGCATCGACGACTCGAAGCAGCTGGCGATCCAGTACTGGATGGATCTCTCCGCGGCCCTGCCTGGCTGCCTCGTCGACGCGCCGAGCCTGATGCGGCTGGCGACGGCGCTCGAAGCGGAGGGCGATCGCGAGCTCGCGGTCAGGGCGCTGAGGGAGGCCCTCGATCCCGCCAGTGCCGGGCTCACCACCGGTCTGGCGGTCAAGGCCGTCGGGATGGGCGAGCAGATCGATCCGCCTTCGCAGCTGCGAGCGGCGCGACGCGTGATGGCCTCCGCCGACCTGCATGAGGCCAAGCGCGAGCGCTTCGCTCGGATGGTGGAGGCGCTCGAGTCGGAAGGCGTCGAAGAGCCGCCCACGGTCGAGGCGCAGGCGGCCGAACGCGAGTCCGAGAAGCATCGCGACCGCGCGATCGAGCTGAGCGACGATCCGGCTCCCGGGCCCATGGCCGGCGTCGCCCTCGCGATGGCCCCGCCGCCGCTGCCCCTGGGGCCGCCCCCGATCCCCCAGCCGCTGGCCGATACGCCGCCCCCCCTCTCACCGCCGCCCCCGCCGCTTCCCCGACCCTTCATCGCCGACGACGTGGAGATCGGGGTCGTTCCCGAGCGCGCGGCCGATGAGGAGTCGCTCTTCGGGGAGATGGATTACCTGGTCTCCTCGGTGCGCTTCAGCG
>CAZQMY010000273.1:0-8098 GCA_964594405.1 uncultured Spirochaetaceae bacterium
CTCGTCGTACTCGCCGAAGGCGTTCGGCAGGCCCGCGTTGGGATAGGCGGAGACGCGGGTATCGGCGATGCGGGCCAGCTCCACCACGTGCTGTCGCATGTCGCGAGCGCCCAGCGAGCAGTTCACGCCCACGCTGACGGGGTTTGCGTGGCGGATCGAGTACCAGAAGGCGTCGACAGTCTGGCCGGAGAGGGTGCGGCCGGACGCATCCGTGATGGCGACGCTGATCATCAGCGGCACGCGCTCGCCGCGCTCCTCGAAGACCTCGTCGATGGCGACGAGAGCGGCCTTGGCGTTGAGCGTGTCGAAGATGGTCTCGACGAGCAGCACATCGGCGCCGCCGTCCAGCAGGCCGCGCGTGGCCTCGTGATAGGCGGCCTTGAGCTCGTCGAAGGTGAGGTTGCGCGCCGCCGGGTCGTTGACGTCCGGGCCGATCGAGAGGGTCTTGGGCGTCGGGCCGATGGCACCCGCCACGAAGCGCGGCTTGGCGGGATCGGTCTCGGTGAAGCGGTCCGCCACGCGCCGCGCCAATCGGGCCGACTCGAGGTTGAGCTCGTAGCAGATGCCTTCGAGGTCGTAGTCCGCCTGCGCGATGGAGTTGCTGCCGAAGGTGTTGGTCTCGATGATGTCGGCGCCCGCGGCGAGAAAGTCGCTGTGGATGCCTTCGATGACGTCCGGACGGGTGAGGGTGAGGAGCTCGTTGTCGCCCTTGAGCTCCTTGTGGTGATCCGGGAAACGGTCGCCGCGGAAGTCCTCTTCGGTGAGTCCCTTGGTCTGGATCATGGATCCCATGGCGCCGTCGATGACGAGGATGCGTCGCTCGAGGTGGCGCTCGAAGGCGTTGGGCTCGGGGGCTTGGGCCATGGCGGGATCTCCCAGGGGCGCGGGCATTCAAAGCCCTGTGTTTACGGAAGCTTGCGAGGCGCACGACTCGGGCGATGGAGGGTGCAAGGTCCGATTTCGGTGCTTTCGCCGGCCCAATGAATAGCTGATTCATCAGCTTATCTCAATATACGGATAAATCAGCCGGGCGCGGACGGTCTCCTCCCGCCCCTTGCGCCGTGGCAGCGGTGCCTACGATTCGGCGCGGACCGCGCCCCCCAAGGGGGGGGGGTCGTGACTGCATCGTCTACGTCTTCGGCGCGATCGCGCCGCCCGGCATCGAGCGAGGGAACATGAGCGAAGAAAAGCACGAATTCCAGGCCGAGGTGCAGCAGCTCCTCCACCTCATGATCCACAGCCTCTACTCGCACAAGGACGTCTTCCTGCGCGAGCTCGTCAGCAATGCCAGTGATGCGCTCGATCGCCGGCGCTTCGAAGCGCTGACGGATGCCTCGCTGCAACCCGACGACGAGCTGCACATCGAGCTCGTCGCCGATCCTGCGGCCAGGACCCTCGCCATCTTGGACAACGGCATCGGCATGAGTCACGACGACCTGGTCGAGAACCTGGGCACCATCGCGCGGTCGGGCACCCTGGAGTTCATGCGCAACCTCGAGGAGGGCCAGGACGCGAGCCCCGAGCTGATCGGCCAGTTTGGCGTGGGCTTCTACGCGAGCTTCATGGTCGCCGACGAGGTCGAGGTGGTGACCCGGCGAGCCGGCGCAGAGGCAGCCCATCGCTGGCACAGCGATGGAAGCGGCAGCTACAGCATCGAGGCGTGCAGCCGCGAGAGCGCCGGGACCACCATCACCTTGAAGCTGAAGGCGGTCGACCAGGATGCGGGCGTCGAGGACTACACCAGCGAGTGGACGCTGCGCCAGATCGTCAAGAAGTACTCCGACTTCGTGGCCTATCCGATCCGACTCACGATGATCAAGCAGGCGAGCGAGGAGGGCGAGGAAGCGGGCCCCGCGACGCAGGAGGAGCCGCTCAACTCCATGAAGGCCATCTGGACGCGGCCCGCGTCGGAGGTCGCCGACGAGGAGTACAAGGAGTTCTACACACACATCGCCCACGACCACAACGATCCGCTGCTCCACGTCTCCACGCGGATCGAGGGGAACTTCGAGGCGCAGGCCCTGCTCTACGTGCCGAGCAAGGCGCCCTTCGACCTCTATCACCGGGAGATGGCGCATCGCGGAATCCAGCTCTACGTAAAGCGCGTCTTCATCATGGACGAATGCCGCGAGCTGATGCCCGAGTACCTGCGCTTCATCAAGGGCGTCGTGGACGCCGAGGACATCTCGCTCAACGTATCGCGAGAGATGCTGCAGCAGGACCGTCAGATCCAGGCGATCCGGAAGCACCTCGTCAAGAAGGTCCTCGATTCGCTGAAGGACTTGAAGGAGGACGACGAGGAGAAGTACCTCGGCTTCTGGGCCCAGTTCGGTCCGGTTCTGAAGGAGGGCCTGCTCGGCTGGGACGAGAAGCGCGAGCGGATCCTCGATCTCGTCTACGCAGCCAGCACGAACGAAGACGTGGGCTCACTCACTTCGCTCTCGGCGGCGGTGGAGCGGATGCCCGAGGATCAGGAGGTCATCTACTACATGACCGGAAGCGCGCTGGACGTGTTGCGCGGCTCCCCGCACCTCGAGGCCTTCAAGGAGCGGGACATCGAGGTGCTGCTCTTCACCGATCCCGTCGACGAGGTCTGGCTCCAGCAGATGCCGCCCGAGTACAAGGGCAAGAAGTGGCAGTCGGTGGGGAAGGGCGAGATCGAGCTCGGCAGCGAGGACGAGAAGAAGGAGGCCGAGGAGGCCCGCAAGAAGGACGCCGAGAGCTTCGGCGACCTGATCGACTGCCTGAAGAGCGCGCTCGGAGAGCGGGTGAAGGAGGTCCGCCTGTCCAGTCGGCTGAAGAGCTCGCCGTCCTGCCTGGTGCTCGAGGAGGGCGATCTCACCCCCCAGATCGAGGCGATGCTTCGGCAGGCCGGCCAGGACGTCCCCGAGCGCAAGCCCATCCTGGAGCTCAACCCCGGTCATGCGGTGCTGGCCAGGCTACGCGAGATCTTCGAGGCCGACGGCACCGACGCTCGCGTCCCCGCCTACGCCGCGCTGCTCTTCGACCAGGCGGTGCTGGCCGAGGGCGGTCAGCTCGATGATCCGGCGGCGTTCACGCGGTCGCTCGCCGACCTGATGGTGAAGGCGCTCGACTAGATCCGGGGCCGGGGATGCCGGCGGTTGGCGCTGCCCTCATCCCCGCGTCGCGGCCTCGTCGGTGTCCGACTGGCGCGAGAGCGTGATCGCGGTGGAGGTCTGCAGCCCCGTACCAGCCCGCTGGAGCTGCCCGTGGAGCGATCGTCCGCCGCCGACGATGTCGAGGCCGTTCGAGAAGATCACGAGCGTCTCGCCGTCGGTCCCTCGCCGGAAGGCGGAGAAGCGCAGCTCCCCGTCGCGCACCTCGCCGCGAAGCTCGTAGCGATAGCGGTGTGCGTCCTCGAGCACACCGCGCACCCTGCCCGTCGCGCAGGCATGGGCGAGCTCGAGCTGGATCTCGCCGCCGTGCGCGCGATAGCTCCCGCCCACATCGGTGCCGGGGCAGCGCTCGCCGACGCTTCCGTGGGCCACCAGCGCGGCGCCGACGGCGACCAGCGCGAGGAGTCCCAGCACGTGTCCCTTTGTCCTGGCTCGCCAATCGATCATCGTTCTCCCTCCGGGCTGTCCCTGCGTCGGTGTCCTGCACCGCGCCGGTGATCCTTCGAGCGCCCACCGCGCCCCGACGAATCGTCTGTGTCGGGATCCTTCCTTTGGTTCCAGACAGCGGCTCCGGGGTGGGGCCGCAATTGCGGCCTCCGCCGCGATCTTCCGGCTCGCAGAGGCATCGGCCCCGCGACGCGGCCAACGCTCGAGGTCGCCGCGCCTCGCGTCGGGTGCAGCGTGAGCGACGGGGTTGCTAGCCTCGGCGAATGCCGAACGTCCGGCCCCTGGGATCGCCCATGCGCCTGCGCACCTCCCCTCCGCTGACGTGGCTCGTCTGTGCCGCGGGCCTGGGGCTGGTGCCTCCGCTCCTGCTCCATCACGCCATGCGGGTTTTCGGCCTCGCATCCGATGCGGCCGCGAGCGTGCACGTCGTGGCCGGCCTGGTCGCCGGGGCCCTGCTGGTCGATCTCGTGACCGGCCTCGTGCACTGGGCCTGCGACACCTGGGGCGACGAGGACGTACCGGTCCTCGGGCCGGGTCTGATCCACTCCTTTCGCGAGCACCACGTCGATCCTCGCGCCATGCTCGCCCACGACGCCGTCTTCGTGAATCGCGAGACGGCCCTCACCGGGCTCTTCGGGCTCTCCATCGCGGCCTTGCCAGGGGTGGCGGACCTGTTGGAAGCGCACGCCTTCCTCTACGCCGCGCTGGTGTCGTCGATGGGCTACGGGGCCTTCGCGAACCAGCTCCACTACTGGGCGCATCAGCCCACTCCGCCGATGCCGGTGCGGGCACTGCAGCGCATCCGGCTCGTGCTCTCGCCCGAGGCGCACGCCCGGCATCACGCCGCGCCGAATACGCGCGCCTATTGCATCTCGACCGGCTGGCTGAATCCGCTCCTGGACGCGGTCGGCTTCTGGAGAGGCCTCGAGCGCGTCGTCTCCGGGCTGACGGGCGCCGTCCCGCGGCGGGGCGGAATCGACCGATCCGACCGCTAGACTGAGTCGATGGCCGCACGGGCGCGCGCTGCAGCGCCCCCAATCCAGGAGGATCCATGAAGCTGGTCGAATGGCTCGCGAAGTCGGTGACCGACGATGCGCGGGCGCTGCGCTGGTTCGAAGAGGAGGGAGCGGACGATCGGATCGCACGCGCGTTCAAGGAGCTGCTCTCGGGATACGACCTCGAGCCCTCCACGATCCTCAAGACCACCCGGATGCTCGAGGCCGGAGAGCGGCCCGGTCTCGTGGAGGTCAAGGAGATCGGATTCCACTCCCTCTGCGCGCACCACTTCCTGCCCTTCTTCGGCGAGGTCGACCTCGCCTACGAGCCCGGCGATCGCATCCTCGGCCTGGGCAAGCTCCCGCGTCTGGTGGAGGCCTTCGCGCGGCGCTTCCAGATCCAGGAGGACCTGGTTCGGCAGGTCGCCGGCGAGATGATGGAGAGCGGGCACGCGCGCGGCGTGCGCGTCCGATCGCGCGCCCGACACCTGTGCATGTGCAGTCGCGGTCCCTCGAGCGAGAATGCGATCACGCATACGGAGTTCGCCCTTGGTACGCTCGCCCGGGATTGAGCGCGTCGCGATCACCGCGCTCCTCGTGACGCTGCTGCAGGCGTCGAGCGCGGTCGCGGCGGATCCCGCGGCGCCGGCTGGCGGCCGGGAGACGGTCGAGATGAGCTTCATGGCCGGTGGCCCGCGGCCCACCACCGTCTCGCTGGCGGACCTGCGAGAGGCGGTGCCCGAGCAGCGCGTCAAGGTCTTCGAGCCCTACGAGCAGGCCGAGATCGAGTTCGAGGCGCTCTCCCTGCCCGCGGTCCTCGATGAGGTCTACGGCAAGCGCTGGCGCAGCGAGGAGGAGCTGCTCTTCACCTGCACCGACGGGTACCAGCCGACGGTGCCCGTGAGTCGGGTGCTGGCGCACCGCGCCTACCTCGCCTACGCACGCTCGAGGCAGCCCGAGTTCACGATCGAGAAGGTCGAGTCCGGCCGCAAGCAGACCATCGACGTCGCGCCCTTCTACCTGATCTGGGAGAACCTTCGCGACGAGAAGATCCGACAGGAGGGCGACTACGGCTGGCCCTACCAGGTGGTGGGCGTCGAGCTGATCGACTCGGCCGAGCGCTTCCCTGCGCTCATTCCGCCCGAAGGAGCCTCGGACGAGGCGCTCGCCGGCTTCAACGCGTTTCGCATCCACTGCAGCAAGTGTCACAAGCTGAACGGACAAGGGGGCAGCATCGGCCCGGAGCTGAATGCAGCGCTCAACCCGGTCGAGGTCCGATCGCCGGACTGGCTGCGCACCTGGATCGACGATCCGGCAAAGATCTCGCCGGGGACGCGGATGGAGCGCCTCAATCCCCAGCTGCCCGATCGAGCACAGGTGATCGATCAGATCATCGCCTACCTCGAGGCCATGGCGAACGCGCGACCGAAGGCGCAGTGAAGGGCGCCGCCACTTGACGGAGCCCGGCCTCTTCGAGGCCTTCTATGCCAGCGCGATCCAACATCCCTGGATGCTCTGGTGCAGCGGTGTGCTCGGGCTCGCCCTGGCGCTCACACGCGAGGGTCTGCCATCGGGCATGCGTCGCTATCTGCTCGGCCTGGGTGCGCTGACCCTCGCCGATGCCTGGCTGAGCAGCACGCACGTCTATGGGATCGGTCGCTTCGAAGGCTTCCTCGCCCGCGCCGTGCCGCTCTTCTTCGTGCTCTCCGGGGACCTGCGCTTCCTCTATCTGCTCGAGGGCGCGGACGGGCGCGGCGAGGTGCAGCTGCGCGGCGGCGCCCTCGTGCGCGCGCTCGGTCTGATGTTGATCGTGCCGCTCTTCTCCCAGGGCGTGCTCTCGCTCCTGCCGGAGGCGATGGCGGGACCGCGCACCCTCTTCATCGTGTACGAGGTGGCCTTCCTCGTGCTGACTCTCTCTCTGATGCGCCTCCACCCCGCTCTCCAGACCTGCGAATGGAAGCGTCGCACGGCAGGATTCGTCCTGATCTACTACGGGTTGTGGGCTTTCGCCGATGCCTTGATCCGGTTCTTCGGTCTCGACCTGGGCTTCGCGGTACGCGTGATCCCCAATCAGCTCTACTATGGGGGCCTGATCGCGATGATCGGGCTCGCGTCCGCGGAGGCCGCGCGCAGGGATCAAGGGGGGCAGGAAGGATGATCGTCCAGAATCGTGGGCTCGGGGCGCGCCGCGTCGCGTTCGTCTCGATGATCCTCGCGATGACCTTCGTGCTGGGCGGCTGCGGGGTCAACAACATTCCGACCTTCGACGAGAAGGTGAAGTCGAACTGGGCGCAGGTGGAGAACCAGTACCAGCGCCGCGCGGACCTGATCCCGAATCTGGTCGAGACGGTGAAGGGCTACGCCGCGCAGGAGAAGGAGACGCTCACCGCGGTCGTCGAGGCGAGAGCGAAGGTGGGCTCCATCCAGGTCAGCGGTCAGATGCTCGACGACCCCGAGGCCCTTCAGCGCTTAGAGGCGGCGCAGGCCCAGCTCGGCTCCGCGCTCAAGCGCCTGCTGGTGGTGGCCGAGCGCTATCCCGATCTGAAGAGCAACCAGAACTTCCTCGCGCTCCAGTCCCAGCTCGAAGGCACCGAGAATCGCATCAGCGTGGCGCGGCGCGACTACATCACGGCAGTCGAGCGATACAACACAGAGATCCGGACCTTCCCGGGGCGGATCTGGCACAGCCTGCTCTACTCGGACATGCCGATCCGAGAGACCTACGAGGCGACGGCGGCGGGAGCCGAGCAGGCACCGAAGGTCAGCTTCTAGCGTGCCGCCCGCACGCCCCACGAGAGCGCGGCCTCTGGCGCCGGGGCGCCTGCTCCCGAGCCTGCTCCTCTTGCTCCTGCTGGTCGCGGGCCCGGCCGCGGCGGAGATCGAGTTCCCGAGCTTGACGGGCCGCGTCGTCGATGGCGCGGGGCTGATCTCTCCGAGCGTGGAGGCGAAGCTCGACCAGCAGCTCGCGGCCCACGAGCGGGCCAGCGGGCATCAGCTGGTCGTAGTCACCCTCGACTCGCTGCAGGGCCACCCCATCGAGGAGTTCGGCTACCTGCTGGGCCGACATTGGGGCATCGGTCGAGAAGGGGAGGACGATGGGGTCCTCCTGATCGTCGCGCCAAGCGAGCGCAAGGTCCGCATCGAGGTGGGCTATGGCCTCGAGGGCGAGCTCACCGACGCTCTGGCGTCGAACATCGTTCATGGGCGCATCCTCCCCGCCTTCAGGTCTGGCCGATTCGAGGATGGGATCGCGGTCGGCGCCACAGCGATCATCGACGCGCTCGGCGGGCAGTACGAGATGGTGCGCCGTCCGAGGAGGAACGCCCGGCAGCTGAGCGGCTGGGAGGCTTTGCTGGTGATGGGCGCGCTGGTGGTGATCGTCTTCTTCAACATCGCGCGCATGGGCATCGGGCGGCGCGGCTTCAGCTCGGGCTACTACGGTCTGCCGGGGGGCCATCGGGGCGGCTTCGGTGGGCGAGGCTTGGGAGGCGGCTTCGGCGGCGGCGGAGGCGGCTTCGG
>CAZQMY010000274.1:0-8069 GCA_964594405.1 uncultured Spirochaetaceae bacterium
GTACGATGCGCTGATCGCGCGCCCCACAGTCCGTGCACGGCGCTCCGAATCGGCCGTGCACGGCCATCTCCGGGCGGAAGGCCGTGACCTTCTCCGGAAAGCCGTCGCCGCGCTGCGCCCGAAGCCGCTCGATCCACTCGACCAGGACCTCCTGGGTGGCGAGCCAGAGCCGCTCGATCTCGTCCTCGCCGAGTCGTCCGGTGAGCTTCACCGGAGAGAGCCGCGCGCGGTGAAGGATCTCGTCCGAGTACGCGTTGCCGATTCCCGAGAAGAGACGCGGATCCGTGAGCGAGCGCTTGAGCGTGTGGCTCTCGCGCTGCAGCGCTTCGGTAAAGGAGCCCAGGTCGCAGCCGAGGGGCTCGAGCCCGCCCGGATCGAACCCGGCGAGAGCCGCTTCGCCCTGGGCCAAGTGGATCGTGGCGCGCTTGTGGGTGCCCGCTTCTGTCAGAGTCAGGGTGCCGTGCTCGAAGTCGATGGCGGCGTGGCCCACCTTGCGGGCTGGGGTGGCGCCCCGCTCCTTCCAGTGCAGCCGGCCGGCGATCATCAGGTGCAGGATCAGGAAGAGCTCGCCGTCGAACTCGAAGACGATGCGCTTGCCGATCCTCCGCATGGCCTTGACGGGTCGCCCCTCGGCGCTCGCCACCGGGGGCTCGAAGGTGTGGAGGATGGAGGGGCTGAGGATCCGGATCCTCTCCGGCGCGCGGCCAAGCACGCGCCGCTCGAGGCTCTCGATGTAGAGGGTGATGTCCGGAAGCTCGGGCATGAGACGATGATCGCAGATCGGGCTCCGCCTGGGCGCCGCACCGGCTCCGACAGAGAGTTGGTATCCTCCGAAGATGCCGCCTCTCCCCAGACTCTCTCGTCGCTCGCGCGCGATGGCGGTCGCGATCGCTGTCGTCGCGCTCCTCCCCTTCCCGGCGTCCGCGCAGTGGGAGGGCATGACCATCGTGCCGCTCTCGGACGCGGACGCCCTGCGCAGTGAGCGACAACGCGAGCACGCCGGCGCGCTGGCGCGCCGCTACATCGGCTCGGACTTCGGAGCGGGCTCGATGCGCGATCTGCGGCTGATCCAGCGCCTCCTCGACTCGAGGCGCATCGCAAAGGATGATGCGCTCTCCCTGCAGTCGCTCGGCGTCGTCCTCGGCGACATCATGGCGGACGACTTCGGCCTGCGCTGGGTCGCGGTGGATGATCGCTATGGGCACAGTCGGGCCCTCCGCTTTCGCGAGAGCGCCGAGCTCTTCTTCCCCGTCACGATGATCTCGAAGCGCGTCATGCGGGGCGACCGAGCGGATGTGCGGGCGCTCTACGACAAGGTCGGCTCGAGCGTCGAGAAGCTGTCCAGGCGGAGCGATTGACGCACGAGCGCCTGGCCCGCGTCATGGCCTGACGCGGGCGGCAACCGCCGGGTGAAGGAGCACCAGCGTCGACACGAGGCGATCGCGCTCGACGCGACCCGGCGACTCGAGCCACCAGAGCACCGAGGCGTTGAGCATGCCCGCGAAGCCGCGCGCCGCGGCCTCCGGCGCGAGCCCAGGATGCAGCTCGCCCGCGTCTTGCAGGGCGACCAGCCGACGCTCGACGGCACGCGTGGAGAAGCTCATCGCCGGCTTGCCCCGCGCGGCCGCTTGCCCCGCGCCGAAGCTGACGCGGAACTGGGCGGGGTTGCCCTCGGCGAAGTCGACCGTCGTCTGCACCTGGGCACGGACCTGGTCTGCGATGTCCCGGTCCGTGTGCTCGCGCGCAACCTCGGTGAGGCGCGCCTGGAGGCTCTCGTACCCGCGTAGTACGCAGGCGCGATGGAGCGCGTGCTTGTCCTCGAAGTGCCGGTAGAAGGTCCCGACCCCGACGCCAGCGGCCCGCGCCACACTGTTGGTGTTGACCCCCTCGATCCCCTCCGCGGCAATCAGACGGGTGCCCGCCTCGACGAGCTCGCCTCGTACCTCCGTTGCCCGACGTGGCTGCTCGGCCGGCATCAGAGGACGAGCTCCGGGCAGCCGAGGTGTCGTCTTCGGATATCTGTATCTAAACGATATCTGGTGAACATGAATCTTCCCTCCGCAGTGGATCTGACAATCAGATCCGCGCCATCCTGGAGGATTGGCTCGATACCTACATCAAGCTCGGATCTGCGCAAGGCCCTGTCGCGATTTCGGCACGATTTCTGCTGACCGTCTGCCTACGTGCTGCGAGGCCCGTCTGATCGGCGCTGCGCTCGTGCAGCATCTCATCCCGAAACGAATCGCGTTTCAGCGCATTTCGAATCGAACGAAGCGGGGGGAGGGCGTGATGCCGGGCACCATCGGGATCATCCAGGCCAGGCTCGGATCCAGCCGGCTGCCGGCGAAGATCCTCGCGCCCATCGGCGATCGAACGCTGCTGGGCATGCTCGTCGCACGGCTGGGGACCGCCGAAGTCGACGAGTGGTGGCTCGCCACCACGGCCAGCCGCGAGGACGACGTCACCGAAGCGTGGGGGCATGCGCTCGGCCTCCGCGTGTTTCGAGGCTCTGTGGTCGACGTCCTCTCTCGCTGCACCGCCATCATCCGCGCCCGCGACCCCGAGTGGATCGTGCGGATCACCGCCGATGACCCCTTCATCGACGGCGCGGTGGTCAACGTGCTCCTCGACGCCCGAGAGAAGGAAGGGCGTCGCGCCAGCTGCCTCCACGTCGCGCGCCATCTCGCGGAATCTGCGGGCGAGAACGAGATCCCGCCCTCTCCACCCCTCGGCTATGGGGCCCAGATCGCGCGCGCTGAAGCGGTGCTGCGGAGCGAGAGCGAGATCCCGCCCGATCAGCCCTATCACCGCGCGCACGTCCTCAGCTGGCTCGACCAGAACGACAGCTGCAGCGTCGCCCTCCCCGCCGACTGGCCGAGCCGGCCCGAATGGCGGTGGACCGTCGACACATTCGAAGACCTCACTATGACGCGCAGTGCGTTTGGTCTCTTCGGTCTGGGCTCGACTCGGATCGGATACCCCGAGATGGTCGCCCTCCTGGATGGGCATCCCGAGATCACCGCGATCAACCGACATGTGGTCCAGAAGGAGGTCGAGGAAGGATGACGCGGTTGGACGCATCAGATGACGCAATGACGCGATGCGCAGGACTCTCTCTTGGCACGGCCCAATGGGGCATGGCCTACGGCATCGCGAACCGCACCGGTCGGCCCGACCCGGAGGCCGTGCGGGAGATGCTCGATCTCGCGCGCGAGGCGGGCGTCCGTCGGCTCGACACCGCGCGCGCCTATGGGGAGAGTGAGGCGGTCATCGGGTCCCTGATCGGCACGGAGGGCGACTGGCATGTGACGACGAAGCTCGCCCCGGACGTCTTCTCGCCCGGCACATCTTCCCGGGATGCGCTGTGGCGAACCGAGGGCAGCCTCGAGCGGAGCCGTGCGGCCCTCCAGCGACATCGCCTCGACGTGCTCCTCCTTCACCGCATCGAGCACAAGCGCGCGTGCGACGGTGCGCTCTGGCGACGGCTGCTCCGCGAGCGGGACTGCGGGGGGATCGGACGACTGGGTGTATCGGCCAGCAACCCCGCCGAGGCCTGGGATCTGCTGATCGACCCCGAGGTGGCCGTCATCCAGGTGGCGACCAGTCTGCTCGATCAGCGCCTCTATCGGGATGGCTTCTTCGAGCGCGCCCGGGCCCTCGAGAAGGAGATCCAGGTCCGCAGCGTCTTCCTGCAGGGCGCGGCCCATCTTGCGCCGGGAGCGCTGCCTCCGCATCTGGCGCGCCTCGGGCCCGCCCTCGCCACCATCCGTCGCTGGGCGGTCAGCCGGGGCATCACTCCGCGCGAGGCCTTCATCTCCTTTGCACGCTCAATTCCGGGCGCCTGCGTGCTCGTCGGCTGCGAGCGGCCCGTTCAGCTCCTCGAGGTGCTCGGCGACTGGCAATGCGGCTCGTCGGACGGTTCAGAGCTGCGCGGGCTGGCCGCCGAGATCCCCGCGCTCGACGCGGCGCTGCTCGATCCTTCGCTGTGGCGGGAGCAGCCTTCCGCACCGCCCCCTGCGCCCGCGCCGGCGCCGGCGCTCGGCAAGCAGGGCGTGCCGGGCAAGCGCACCGCACCGCGACCGGGGCGCGGAGGCGCCCGACCGCCCGCACCGCCCCGAGCGCGCTTCAAGCCCGCGCGCGGCGCCAAGGTGGCGCCGTCGCGCGGCCCTCGACGGACTCGCGGGTCGTGAAGGGCTCCGGGAAGGCCTCGATCCGCGCGGGCAGCGCGGGCAGCGCCCGATCGCGGGGAGGAGACCTCGCGCCTCAAGGCTCTGCTTGCCCCTTCGCCTTGCTCGAGAAATCCTCTCCCCCTTCTTCGAGATAGCGCACCTCTTCGGGTGTGCTGTTGCGGCCGAGCGCCGCGTTGCGATGGGGAAAGCGTCCGAAGCGGTCGATCACCGCCTTGTGTCTCCGCGCGTACTCGAGATTGGACTCGAACACCGCCTCCAGGCCCTCCGGCGCGCGCGCGCAGAGCCGCCCGAAGAGATCGACGCACCGCTCTTGAGCGGCCACGTCTTCCGCGTGCTCGAAGGGCAGATAGAGGAAGGTCGCCTCGACGGGATGAAGCCGCGCGTCGAAGCCCGCCTCGATCGCCCGCTGCGCCGCGTGCATGGCCGCGGCATCGCCGCCGAAAGCGTCGGCATGATCGCGGTGGAGATTGCGCGGGAGCTGGTCGAGGCAGATCACCAGCGCGAGCATCGACCGTGGCGCCTGGCGCCAGGCATCGAAGTCGCCACGGAGCGCACGCTCGGGCCACTCGCCGAAGCGCGCGCGCAGCGCCTCGTCGAAGCCGACTTCACCCCCGAACCAGCGGGCGATCCGCGCCTGCACGGCGTAGGCGTCATCGAGATCGACTCCGAACCAGTGGTCGAGGAGCTCTTCCGGATCCGCTCGCATCGTCGACATCGCCTCCACCTGGCCCGACGCGGAACGGCCCGCGTCAGAGCGAGTGCCGGTCGAGCGAGCGCGGATCGTCGGTGACCCGGCCCGAGTGGAGTACACCGCGCATCGCCCGCCCCCGCCAATGGCGCGTGGAATCGTAGAGCGGCTGCTCGGGATCGACGGTCGAGATCAGCAGGCCCGCCACATTGCGCCTCAGCCTGCCCGTCACCACGCCATCGGCGCGAACGAAGAAGGCTGGCCAGCAGCTGAAGGGCGCCGAAGAGTTGCTGGCGCTGATGAAGAGATGCGAGCTGGCCGCGGTCGCCTGCATGGCGGCGGGCATCGTGATCTCGGGATAGCTGCTGCCGTGGTTGAAGCGGAGGTTCTCCTCGCCGACCTGACCCCGCATCATCGCGACACGCTCGGGCGGCGCAGCCGCCGCGTGAAAGGAGTGGAAGATCAGCTCTACGCCCCGCCGCTTGTACTCGCGATGAAGCTCGGGGAAGCGGTAGTCGTAGCAGATCAGGACCCCGCAGCGGATCCCGCCGATCTCGAACACACAGCCGTGATCGCCCGGCGTGTAGTGCGCGAGGTCGACGGTCTTGCCCGAAGGATCGCCCGCGCAGAAGCGCTTGTCGTAGCGATCGACGAGTCGGCCCCGTGCGTCGATCACATACACGGAGTTGTGCGGCTTGCGGCGGCGGCTCAAGCGATGGCTCGAGCCCACCACCACGGCGATCCCCAGCTCTCCGGCCAGCGCCACCACGCGCTCGGTACAACGCTGGAGCAGATCCCAGTCGAAGCCCTCGAAAGACGCCATGTCGACGCCCGCATAGCCCGAGAGCGCGCCCTCGCAGAAGTGCACGACCCCGGCGCCCCGCGCCCGCGCGGCGCGCATCTGACGCAGCACGTAGCGGGCGTTGCGCTCTACGTCGCTGCTGACCGGGAACTGCGCCGTTGCCACTACCAGCTTCACGGACCCGCCTCCGCCTGCCTGGAGGCGCGAAGGTATCACGGTTGGATCCGGCGAGCCGAGGCTCAGCCGCGGTAGCGCGCGGAGTCGGGCGATCGGTACGGAGCGTGTCGATAGTACTTCGGCTCGCCGTCGAGTCGGACGTGCAGCCAGGGCACCCCCATCCCCGCCGTGCTGAGCCAGAGCGGCGCCGCCGCCGTCATCCGCTGGCGCATCACGTGCGCCGACAGGGCGAGCAGCGCCACCACCTGATCGCGCGGCGCCTGGCGGACGAAGGCCGCCAGGTGCGTATAGGCCTTGCTGGGGCCGAGCTTTCGCGGGACGACCAGGAAGGCGTCGCCCCCGAGATTCAGGAAGCTGATGACGTCGCCGTCGGGCTGCTCGGCAAGCTGGGGCTTGAAGGGCGCCGAGTCCGGACGCTGCGCGGCCAGCTCCTCGGACTCGATCAACACGAACTCGGCCTCCGCGGAGAGATTGCGCCGGGTCAGCGCGGGGTGCTCCCAGAAGTATGCGGGCATGTCCTCCGCGGCCAGCTGCTCGGCGAGCCAGCTCGCAAAGCCCTCGTCCTTCTCGAGGAGCTCGAGGTAGGCGTCGAAGCGGATCGGCGCCTGGCCATCCGATATCCGATAGCGATGACCAGCGGGAACGTCATCGCGCTCAAGCGTCCACATCAATCTGCACTGTCCTTGGAAATCGCGATCACGGAGGAAAGTCGCGATCACGGAGCGCCGGTCTCGGATCCGGGGATCGATGATGTAGTCCAGATCGCGGGGTTCTGCCCGCCCTCGGGCTTCTTCATCCGAGGCGCTCGGGGATTCAGTCGAGCCACGCCGAGCAGACGACAGACGAGGGAACCGACTCGGCGTCCGCGGATCCATGACGAGGTCGACCCGGCCAGGCGCAGCGGCCGCGACGCCTTGACCAGGCGACGTCGAGGGGAACGCGGAGGTGAAATGAGGCTCGGGCTCCGAGCATCCCGCGGGCGGGGCCTTGCCGCGCACGGGAAACCGGCGCCGTGGGTCGCTAGACTTCTCTTTTCCGGTGGCCACCATGAAATCCCCGTCGACCCCCTGGAGAACCACTTGCCCACATTCCACCTCAGCGCCCTGGTGATGCTCGCCGCGCTGCTGTCCGCGCTCGGTGCCAACCATGTGCGGGCGGAGGAGGTGCTCGTGGATGGCATCGCCGCCCAGGTGGGAGGCGAGATCGTCTTGCTGAGCGAGGTGCTCGAGCTCGCCCGGCCCGTCGAAGAACGCATGCGCGAGGCGCGGGTGCCCGAAGAGCAGATCCGCAGCATGCACGCGGACGCACTCGAGCGCTTGATCGAGACCAAGCTCATCCAGTCTGTCGTGCGACGGCTCGAGCTCGAGGCCACGCCGGGCGAGATCGACTCGGCGATCGAGGGCATCGCCGCCGATACCGGTCTGACCGTCGAGCAGATGCAGCGCAGCATCGAGAGCCACGGGCTCACGATCCGCGAGTACCGCGAGAAGCTCAAGGACGAGATCGAGAAGAGCAAGGTCCTCAACGCGATGGTGCGCTCCCGGGTACGGGTGGACCCCGAGGAGATCCAGGACCTCTTCCAGGAGCGCTACGGCTTCCAGCCCGAGTCCGGGGGAGACGAGGTCCGTATGCGCCACATCGTCGTCGCCATCGGGCCCGAGTTCGGCCGCGGCGCCGGGACCGCCTGCCAGATCGCCGAATCTGCCCGACAGCGGATCGTCAGTGGCGAGATCAGCTTCGGTGAGATGGCGCGCCGCGTCACCGACATGAACCCCGAGCAGGCGGGCGAGCTCGGTTGGCTGCCCACGGACGACCTGGCGGGCTGGATGCGCGGCCCCGCGATGAATCTGTCGCTCGGAGAAGTCTCCGGTGCGATCGAGACGCCCTTCGGATGCAATCTCCTGCAGGTCGTGGAGCGCCGCGAGTACCGACCCGTCGAGCTGGCGGACGTCGAGATGGAGCTCACGCAGGAGCTCTCGAATCAGAAGATGGAGCGCGCATACATGAGCTGGCTCGAGACGCTCCGCAAGCAGACCTACATCTCGCGCAAGGGGCTGTACTCCGAGTCCACCCGCATCGAGCAGATCACGGGTGGGCGGGGCGCGAAGCAGACGCCTTGAGCGCGCCCCGTACACGCGGCCAGGTGAGGCCCGCGGCCGCGCCCTTCGCGCTGCCGGGGATCGGCGCGGTCCAGCGCCAGGACGCGGTGGTG
>CAZQMY010000275.1:0-8053 GCA_964594405.1 uncultured Spirochaetaceae bacterium
CGGACGCCTCGATCTACCAGCATCCCGCCGTCTACGAGCCCGCGGTCTATGGCCTGCCCCACGAACGGCTCGGAGAGGAGGTGGCGGTCTCGCTCTACCCCAGGCCAGGCCAGCAGGTGGACGTCGACGAGCTCAAGCGCTTCCTCGCCGAGCACATCGCGGGATTCAAGATCCCCACGATCGTCGACGTGCGCCGCGAGCAGCTGCCGCGCAACGCCTCGGGCAAGCTCTTGAAGCGGCAGCTGCGCGACGAGGTCATCGCCCGTCGCGAGGGCTGAGCCGGGATCGCTCGGAGTCGAGCGCGCCCGGCAGCGCCGCGACGGTCTTCGCACCGCGCTGCTCGGAGCTCTCCGGCCCGTCGATGCGCCGCACCATCACGCCGCCGTACTCGCGGACCAGCTTCTGCCAGAGCAGCTCGGGGGCGGTGTCGAAGACCAGCTCCGCGTTGGCGGGGATCACCCACCAGCTGCCGCGCGCGATCTCGTGCTCGAGCTGCATCGGCGCCCAGCCCGCGTAGCCCATGTAGGCCCGGAACGCGCCCTCGGCGAGCTCGCGCTCGACCACGTGGCTGAGCGTTCCCGCGCTCGAGCCGATGTGCACGCCCTCGATCAGGCGCCGGGCCCCTTTGGGCGCGGAGTCCGAGCGGAAGAGGAAGGCGATGGCCTGGGCCTGCACGGGACCGCCGAGGAAGACGGGCCGATCATTCTTCGTGAGCGTCGGGAGCAGCTCCGACAGCTGGACCTTGGTCTGCCGATTGAGCACGACGCCCATGGCGCCCGTCCGGTCCGCATCGATGAGCAGCACGACGCTCCGGGCGAAGTAGGGGCCATCGAGCTCGGGGCGAGCCAGCAGCAGTCGACCCGGGGCCGGCGCGAGCGTGCGCTCCATCGGGACCTGGGGGGCGGGGCCCGAGCGGGTCGTGCCCAGGGTGGGGAGGATCGCCGCCATCAGCGCGGCCAGCGCGCACACCCTGGCCGCGCGCCCGTGCCGGCGGGTGGCCTGCCTCGCCGCCCCACTTCGTCCAATCCGCATCCGAACTCCCTGCGCGACGCGCCATGCCCGAATCCATCGCCGATGGCCGATCGGGGCTGCTGGCTCAGAGGCCGATGGAGGACAGGTCGAGCGCGTCGCCCTCCATCGGCGGACACCAGAAGGTCGACCCGGTCTCCGCCCGCGTGAACGAGAAGAGCGCGTCGACGATCCCGTCGTCCTCACCGGTCATTCTCCGCTGAAGGGCCTCGAAGGCGTCCAGCGAGTGACCGAACGCCACGAAGACCAGCCCCTCGCGCGCCTCGTCGGCCCAGGGCATCGAGCGCCGCAGGATGAAGGCGGGCGGGTCGAAGCCCTCCTGCGCCGTGCGCTTCACGTGGGCGCTCTCCGGTGCGTCGTCGATCTCTTCGTTGTCCGAGAGACGACGGCCGATGGTCTCGTCGCGCTCCTGCTCGCTCTTCGCGTCGAAGGCCTCGAGGTCGTGCACCCACTGCTGGACCGCGACGAAGCTCGAGCCATCGACGGCGATCCCCGCCGCCACAGCGTCGTCGCCGGTGGGATTTTCGGTCCCGTCCACGTAGCCGCTGAGGTCGCGGCTGTCCCGATACCGGAAGGCGTCGATGACCTGCACCAGCTCGAAGTCGGGCTCGATGGTGGAGACCAGCTCGTGGGTGGCGTGCACCAGATCTCCGCGGTCGTCGCCGTGGACCCAGATCAGCAGGGCCATGGGGGTGGAGGGCATCGCGAAGCCCGGCCCGACGTGGGGCTTCAGCTCCCGTAGCCCGGGCACCTCGCCTCCGAGGGCCTTGACCGTCATGCTGCCGAGCCCGACCACGCAGTTGCCCGCGCCCGGAACCTCGCGGATCGCGTCCAGGGCAGCGGCGGGGCTGGCGTCCACGGCCAGCTGGAAGAGGAGGAAGCGCGCGGCGCGGGGCACGGCGGCCAGGATGCCCGGCTGGGGGGTGGGATCGCTCATGGGCGGACCGTACCGAAGGGCGGCGAAGGCGGCGAGATGGATTGGAACCGAGCGATCCGATTCCGGCCCTCAGACGTACTGCCTGCAAATGGCACCGGACCTCCCGTCCGGGCGCGTGCCCTCCGGCCGCGCGCGCCCGAAGAAGCGGAGAGAAGACATGACACTCAGAATCGTCCCCAGATCGATCCCCTGGCTCGAGTACGGCATCAGCACTGGCATCGTCGCCGGGCTCCTGACTGCCTGGGGCGTCCTCCTCTCGCAGATCTGACCGCCCGGCGGCCGCGAGGCCGGGCGCCCTACTCGGCTGGCGTGTACCAGATGGGTGAGCTCCAGGCGCGCTCCTGGATCGTGCGAACGTGCTCGGGCTCACAGCAAGGCTCGAAGCCCTCACCGATGGTCGATGGATCGCTGCAGTCCACGCCGCCTTCGACGCAGGCCCACTGACTCCATCGGCAGCTCGGGTTCTCGAGCAGCCGCGCGTAGTAGAAGGCTCGGCGCCCGGGATCGAAGTCGGGGTCTTCCCACACCGAGCAGAGCGCCTGCTCGCCCGGGCCGCTCACCGCGCAGGTGTCGAGGTCTACCGTGGCGCCGTTCTCGCCGCCCGCGACGTCGAAGACCTTCTCGTGCAGCTGGCCATCGGCGAGCCAGCCCTTGACGATCTGGAGGCGCTGAAGCCTGCCCGCGTGGGGGGCCGGGTCGCGCTGCCCGGCGACGACGAAGCGCGGCGCGCGCCCCTCCGGCGCCGCGCCGAGCCGGCCGCCCATCGGCACGCCCCCGGCGTAGCCCCGGGCCGTGAGCCGGGGATCGTCGCAGAGCGACTCCGGGTACTCGTAGCCGCCGAAGAGGCGCAGGATGGGCCGGTTGCCGCTGGTCCCGTAGGCCTCGCGGCGCAGCATCGCTTCGAAGAGTGCGTCCCGGCTGTTCTCCTCGGCCCAGAGCACGGCCAGTCCGCCTGGATTGTACTCGAGGTTGTCCGGCAGGCCGGGCGGCATCTCGTCGGCGGCACCGAGGCCCGCGCCGCCGTGGCCGGGATGCCCGCGCTCGCGCGTCAGGCCAGGAGTACCGAGATGTGTGTCGGTGCTGGCGATCAGTCCGAACGCCATCGGATTGGCACCGAACCGGCGCTCGAGCTCGAGCCCGCGCTTGAGGGCGTCGCGCACCATGTCCACCGCGCGCACCTCGCCGCCGCCCACCAGGGGATGCGCGCTCGGGTTGGCGATGGTCTCGAAGGCGCACGCTTCGTCGGTGACGCCGGGGACCAGGGCACACTCGCTGTCGCCCTTGTGCTGCATCACCTCCACCAGTCGATCGTATTTCCGACGCGCCGCGACCTCTTCCTTGCGCAAGGGCTCGAGGGGCTCGATGGCCGAGCTGAAGATGTGGCCGGCGCTCAGGTTCGAGTTGTGGGGGATGGTGATGGCCTGGCAGCCCGGCTTGCCCGCCTCGCACTCGAGGTCGAGGCGCCGCCAGAGCTCGATGGCCACCGGGCCGGTCTCCATCACGCTGGTGGGCAGGTCGGGCACCTTCTCGTTGCGGAAGATCACGTTGCGGTGCAGATGCGCGGCCCTGGGCGCGCCCGTCCACTCGTAGCCCACGAAGCTCGTGAAGCGGCAGCGATCGCTCCGATCGTAGGCCTGCTCGGCGGCCGCCCGGGTGCTGCGCCACACCGTGCCCGCCGCGTCGAGGCAGTGCTCGCCCTGGTCGCCGCAGAAGCCCCAGCGCGAGCCGAAGACCGAGTAGCGCCCATTCATCACGAAGAACGCCACCCGCGGAAAGGATCGGTACATGCGGCAGACCAGCGAGCCGTGCCCGGGCAGGCCGGGCGTCTTGCAGATGTGCACCTCACCCAGCTGCTCCGCGTGATCCGTCACCACCGCGAAGTCCAGCGGCCGGTCGAGCTGCACGGTGCGGCGGCTCTTGCCCGCTTCGTCGTAGGGCTGGATGCCGAGGGGCTCGCCCATCGCGAAACGATACGCCTGGATGGGCGTGATGCGCGTGTCCTGGGTGCTGGCGTCCTGACTGTGCGTGGTGTGGACGTGGGTGTCGCCAAAGAAGGGGCGACGCGTGGGCGTGAAGTCGCTGCAGGGCTGCCGCTTCTCGGTGATGGGATAGGGGCGCTTCGGGGCGGCCGGGGCCGATTCGGCGCGAGCGGCCCAGGGGGCGGCGGCCATGGGCAGCAGGACGAAGAGCGAGAGGACGGCGCGCGAGCCGAGGAGCCGGGCTTTGCGTGCTCGATTCATGCGCCGGACGCTAGCCCTGATCCGCCGAGCGGATCAGGGCTCGGTGCCCGATTCCCGGGGCGATTCGCGAGGCAAGGACCGAAAGCCCATCCGGCGCGACATCAGCGCGAGCCCGAGGCCGAGCAGCAGCGCCGTGCCGGGCTCTGGCACCACCGCGGCAGACCAGGCGCGTGCGGCGCCGTACTGGTCGAAGCGGAGGGCGCCGCGATCGGTGGAGATGGAGCCCTGGCTCGAGCCGATGCCGCTCGAGGACGCGATCGGGCCTGTGCTCGTGGTCAAGTCGTAGCCGGCGAGAAGGCTCGACTCGACGTTGAAGAAGTCGAAGCCCGAGCTGCGGAGCAGGCCGACCTTGCCGCGCGCCGCCAGGCTGTTGACGCTCATCGCCTCCGTGATCACGGCCTCCCCCAGGCCCGAGACGGCGATCACGAGAGGCAGCGTGGGCGTGCTGTTGTAGTAGTTGTCCACGCTCTCGAGGAAGACGGAGTCCGTATCGGCGGAGAACGTGATCGTGAAGCCCGCGTCAGTGAAGGCCTCGCCACCGAGGGAGCCCGAGCCCGAGCCGCTCAGCAGGTACTGCACCGGCGCCGCGTTCGCTTCCCCTGTCGACAGGAGGGCGGCCAAGAGAGCCGCGCTGGCGGCGAGCAGAAAGATCCGGGCGGGCATGCGGACGCTCCTTCGAGGGACGAGGCGTTGGGCGACATCGGACTTCGTCCACTCTGTGGCCCCGAGCGCCCGAAAGTGTCAGCCGCGCTCGTGCCGCCGGCCCATGGAGCCGACCATGCCCGAGGGCGCGCCCGACGCACGGGCGCGTGCCTGGGGCGCGGGGGCCTCAGCCCTCGAGCCCGAGCCGGCCCTGCTCTCGCGGGCGATAGAAGGCGACCCAGATGCATCCCGCGGCGACCACGTAGAGGACGCCGCGGGCGGTCTGGATCAGCGTCGCCCATGGACCGGGGTCGACGAACGAGAAGCCGAAGGCGAGCAGGCACTCGGCCGCGAAGGCGCCCGAGGCCACCGCCCAGGCGCCCAGGCGAGATCGGCCGGCATCGCGCGAGACGGCCTCCCAGAGGTCCCACTCGCCGTGGCGCCACTTCAGGGCCGACTCGATCCCGAGCCAGAGGAAGGGCAGGGCGGTCACC
Source organism: uncultured Spirochaetaceae bacterium (assembly GCA_964594405.1). Classification (GTDB taxonomy): domain Bacteria; phylum Myxococcota_A; class UBA9160; order UBA9160; family UBA4427; genus CAZQMY01. The sequence goes on from CAZQMY010000275.1 coordinate 5,343, forward strand.
GCCTGGCCGAAGCGGAACGCGAACGAGGACGAATCGATCTGCGCGACGGTCCCGGCGCTCTGGAAGTCGAAGACCAGGCTGGCGACTACCAGTGGAATCAAGATCGTGGCCATCACCATGCCGATCCGGCGATCTGTCCGGAAGCCCTGCCAGGTGAAGATCACCACCAGGACCAGCGCGAGCTTGAGGAGGATCAGACCGAAGCGGAGCACGATCCATCCCATGCCGTCGATGCGCGGCGCCCACACCAGTCCGCACACGCCCATGCAGCCGAAGACCACCGCGGCGGCTGCGACGGTCCTGAGGCCATTGCCGTCCCCGCGGCCCATCTCCCAGAAGCAGCGCACGATCAGGGGGAGGGCGAAGATCGCCAGGATGGCCACACCGCCGGCCAGGATCTCATCGGCATAGTCGAGCATGGAAGGGCAGGACTCTCGCGCTGCCCCGTCGACACACCCGGCTCGAGCGGCAGCTTTGGCTCGGGCACGACTTCGTGTATCGGTTGCAGGCGCCCCATCACTGAAGCGCCCCTGCGCCGCAGCTGGGCGGACGCGCGCACAGGAGCGCAGAGCGCATGCACGCTGCGCTGCGGCTGCGATCCTTCCTCGCAGAGCGGAACGATCGGCGCGCGGACCGCCGACTCCCGGCTCAGGCGTGGTCGGCGGTGAAGAGGCCTTCCCGAGCTCCCTCGGAGATCGCGACCACCGCGGGATGCCGGAGCCGGCGCTCGATGGAGACGGCGTAGAAGCGCTCGCGGACCTCTTCGACCCGTCCGACGACGCTGACCTTGTACTGACGCGTCACCTCCGCCTCGATGACTGTGGGGGCGGCGAAGACACCCGTGCCCGTGGAGCCGAAGACCTTGAGCAGGGCCGAGTCGTCGAAGGAGGCCACCGTGCGCGGGCGGATGCCGAGGTCCTGGAACCAGTGCTCGAGCGAGGTGCGGACCGCCGCGTGCGGGGTGGGGAGCAGCATCGGCTCGCCATCGAGGCTCTGCGGGAAGCCGGCGCGAATGCGCTCCGCGAGCGGGGCGGTGGCGAAGAAGGTGACCCCGCACTCGCCGAGCTTGTGGTCGAAGGCGCGCACGGCCACCTCGGCGCCACGGGGCGCGTCGCTGAGCACCAGATCGATGGCGTGCGTGGCGAGCCCGGCCAGCAGGACCTCGGGCTTGTCTTCGATGCAGACCAGCTCGAAGGGGTGCTCGAGATGGAATGCGGGCTCGAGCAGCCGGTGCGCGACCAGCTTCGGCACCGCCATCGACAGGCCCACGGTGAGCCGCGTGCTCAGCTCGTCGCGGCCCGAGCGCACCACTCCGCGCAGCTCCTCCGCGAGATCGAAGATGCCGTCCGCGTAGTGGAGCACCGTGCGGCCGAGGTCGGTCAGCACCAGCCCGCGCCCGGTGCGCAGGAAGAGCGCGTCGCCGACCTGCTCCTCGAGCTGCTTCACCTGCGCGCTGACCGTGGGGGCGCTGAGGTGCAGCCGCTTGGCTGCACGTGCGACCCCGCCCTCGCGCGCCACGGCCCGGAAGTAGAGAAGATGGTGCAGGTTCAGGAACTCGAAGGACATCGGACCTTCCAGGGCGTCGGTCGGGGACGCCGCAGGCTGTCATTAGAGATATCCTAATCGAGCATTGCGGATTTCGTAATTGTCTATCGTGGGGCCTGACCGAAGCTTTTGATCTTATCCATTGCCCGAACACACGGGGCTTGGCCGATCCAGGGGGCAGACCGAGCTGATCATTCATTGCGGATCTCGAGGAGGAGTACGATGAGTCTCGACGACGTCTACGAAGGGGTCCAGCGCTTCGCGGAAGAGGTATTCCCACTTCGCCGAGAGGCGTTCGAGACGCTCGCCCAGGGCCAGAGTCCGAAGCTCCTCCTCGTCACCTGCTCGGACTCCCGCATCGATCCCGCGCTGCTCACCCAGACCGAGCCCGGTGAGGTCTTCGTCGTCCGCAACGCGGGCAACCTCGTGCCGCCGGCGGACGCAGGCCCGGGCGGCGAGGCCGCCACCATCGAGTACGGCATCAATGCGTTGGGCATTCGCGACATCGCCGTGTGCGGCCACACCCGATGCGGCGCCATGGCCGCGCTGCGCGACCCCGAATCGGCCGCCGGCCTCGAGTGCGTGCCGCCCTGGCTCGAGCACGCGCGCGCGGCTCTCGATCGGCGCGTCGAGGTCGGGGACGGGACCGATCCGCTGACCAACACCGTAGGCGCCAACGTGCTCACGCAGCTCGACAACCTGCGCACCTTCACCTTCATCGCCGAGGCGCTCGAGCGACGCGAGCTCGGGCTCCATGGCTGGGTCTATGATTTCGTCACCGGCCAGGTCCACGTGAGCGATGAGAGCGGGAAGTTCCTTCCCCTCGCCGCCCGCGGCTAGCCGCCCAGGAGATCCCCTTGATGTCTGGACTCACCTCTCTGTATCGCGCAGAGCTCGCAATCATCGGCCAGAGCTGGCGACGGGATCTGCTGGCCTCGGTCGTCGTCTTCCTCGTCGCCCTGCCCCTGTGCATGGGCATCGCCATTGCGTCCGGTGTGCCGCCGGCGGCAGGCCTCATCACCGGCATCATCGGCGGACTCGTCGTCGCGCTGATGGCCGGCGCCCCGCTCCAGGTGAGCGGCCCGGCGGCGGGCCTCGCCGTCATCGTCTGGGAGCTCGTGCAATCGCACGGGTTGGGGGCGTTGGGCTGGATCGTGCTGACCGGG
>CAZQMY010000276.1:0-7966 GCA_964594405.1 uncultured Spirochaetaceae bacterium
GTGCGGGAGGCCGAGGATGCGCTCGCCGATGATGTTCTTCTGGATGTTCGGCGTGCCCCCGCCGATCACCGTGGTGCACCAGCCGAGGGCGTGCTTCTGCCACTGTCCCCCGTGCACCGCCTCCTCGCTCCCCTTCATGAGGGTGGCGTAGCTGACCTCGAGCTCCAGCCCGAGCTCGGCCATCTGCTGCTCGAGCCGCGCCACCAGCAGCTTGTTGATGCTGGTCTCGCTGCCCACCGGCTCGCCCTTGAGCTGCCTGGTGAGGAAGCGCAGGCCGTTGAAGCGCATGGCGGCAATGCGCGTCTCGAACTCCGCGATGCGCCTCCGCACGCGATCGTCCTGGGCGGCCGGCTTGCCCGCGTAGATCCGCTCGCGAGCGAGCGCCTTCAGGCCGTCGAGGCGGCGAAGCATGTTCGTCACCTCGGAGATGCTCGAGCGCTCGTTGGCCAGGGACGAGACGGTGACCTCCCAGCCCTGCCCTTCGGCACCGAGCCGATTGGCCACCGGTACGCGGACGCCGTCGAGGAAGACCTCGGCGAAGAACGCCTGCCCCGACATGTCACGGATCGGCCTGACCTCGAGCCCCTTCGAGTCCATCTCCACCAGCAGGCACGTGATGCCGTCGTGCTTGCTCTGCCCTTCGCTGCTGGTCCGCACCAGCAGGATCATCCACCTGGCGAACATGGCGAGGCTGGTCCAGATCTTCTGTCCCGTCACGACGTACTCGTCCCCCTCGCGGACGGCCCTGCACTGCAGCGCAGCGAGGTCGCTGCCGACGGCCGGCTCGGAGTAGCCCGTGCACCATTGGTACTTGCTGTCGAGGATGTCGGGGATGAAGCGCTGCTTCTGCTCCTCGGTCCCGAACTGGATCAGCCCCGGCCCGACCCAGGCGAGCCCCATGATGCAGGTGCCCAGTGGCGGAGCGCGGCGGGCGGAGAGCTCCTCCTTCAAGATGGCCTGCTGCATGATCGTCGCGCCGCCGCCGCCCACGTCCTTCGGCCAGCCGAAGCCCACCCAGCGCCTCTCGCGCACCAGCCTGCTCCAGCGCAGCACGAACATCGCGTCGCGCTCGGCTTCGGGCGGGAGGTTCGCGTCCAGGAAGGCGCGGACCTCGTCGCGAAACGCCTCTTCTTCGGGCGAGAGATTGAAGTCCATCACAGACCTCCGAGGCGCGCGACCCGATCGTAGTGGTGGTCGGCGCCGCCGAAGGCCGACTTCACCCACTTCGAGCGCTTGAGGAAGAGCTGGGCGTCGTACTCCCAGGTGTATCCGATGGCGCCGTGCAGCTCGATGGCGTCGATGCCGATGCGCGTCATGGCGTCGCTCGCGTAGGCCTTGGCCATGGAGGCGTATCGACTTGAACGACTCGATGTCGACGTACATCTCGGCCAGCGGATGCTTGACGCCCTGGAACTTCCCGATCAGGGCGCCGAACTGCTCGCGCGATTTCGCGTACCCGACCATGAGGGCGTGCGCCGCCTCGGCGGAGCCCACCGCCTCGGCGGTGACGGCCGCCGCTGCGTGATCGACGAGACGCTCGATGAAGGCGGCGTCGACCACGATGAGGTCCTCGGCGGCGACCCTCACCTCGTTCAGCACGAGCTTGCCCATGCGCTTGCTCGAGTCCATCCCGACCAGACCGATGCGCTCGACCCCGTCCTGATTCGCGCGCAGCATGGCCAGCAGATGGCCCTGCGTCGCGCCCTTGCAGGCCACGAGAATGCGATCGGCGGCCAGCAGATCGGTGACGAAGAGCTTGGTACCGCTCAGCGTGATCGCACCCTCGGTGGCGGACCTCGCCTGCACCTGCAACGCGTTCGGATCGAGCGCGTCGTCCGCCTCGACGAGGGCGACGGTGGCGATCTCGTCACCGGCGGCCAGCGGCGGAAGCCAGCGCGCCTGCTGATCGTCGCTCGCGCCCTCACCGATGGCGCGGATGGCGAGGCTGCAGCTGATCAGCGGCGAGGGGAAGAGCGCGCGACCGGCCTCCTCGAGCACGACCAGAAGATCGACGAAGCCGAGCCCCGCGCCGCCGTGCGCCTCGGGCGCCAGCAGTCCCACCCAGCCGAGGGTCGCCATCTCCTTCCAGAGCACGGGCGAGTGGCCGGCCTCGCCCTCCATCAGCCTGCGCGCTTCCTCCATGGGACAGCGTTCGGCGAGGAAGCCGCGCACGGCCTCGCGCAGCATCTCCTGCTCTTCGGTGAATCCGAAATTCATGGCCCCTTCCTCTGGCCGCGGCCGTGCACCGCGGGCCTCATGCCGGGGATATCGCCTCTCGCCCGGGGCGCGGCAATGCCACGAGGTCCGCATCGGATGTCCTTCCCGATCGACGCCCTCGCCGGTCTCAGGCCTCGGCGGGCGTGGGCACGCGCGCGCGCGACTGCTCGGTGCGCACCACCTGCTCGAGCTCCGCGGCGGCCTTGCCGCGCGCGAAGCCGAGCACCATGCTGGCGACGCCCGTGAGCATGGCCGGCTCGAGCGACTCATCGGGCAGATACGCCTTGGCCCACTCGAACGCCGTCATCACGATCTGTGTCATCGTGCGCTCGCCCAGGGCGCGCGTGTCGACCCAGGGCACGAGCTGTCGGCGAGCCTGCATCTGATCCAGCGCCTCGACGAGCCCCTCGGTGAGCGCACGAGCCACCGCTTCGCGGAGGCGCTGGCTCTCCGATCCGCCCCAGAAGAAGCTCATCAATGAGCGCGTGTAGTCGGGCTGGATCAGCAGCTGGGTCGCCATGGTCCGGGTCACGCCCAGCAGCCGGGCGAGCCCCTCTTCGCTGCCGTCGCCCGCTGCATGCGCCAGCATCAGCGAGAAGTCGGACTCCACCGAGGCGGCCAGGAGCTCGTCCTTGCCTCCGAAGAGGTTGTAGAGCGTGGGCACCGAGACCAGGCTCTCATCGGCCAGCGCACGCATGGTGACCCCGGCGACCCCCTTCTCCGTGATCAATCGCCGCGCCACCTCGAGGATGCGCGCCCTGCGCTCCTCGCGCTGCTTGGCCACCAGATTCACGATCGCTCCCTCGGTGGCACGGGGCGCCCGGCCTGCTCGACCACACGGCGAAACGAATCGCGCCATCCGTCAACGAATTTAACGCATTGAGCTGGCTGAACACGTTCAATTCCAGGATGGATTCGAATCGCGCAACTGCCTGGTTCGGGGCCACAAAGTCCACAAAATAGGGGCGGATGTGACGGCCCCCGGACGTCAGAATGGATCGTCATCTTCGGGGGCTTCGCGGGGCGAACCAGGTTTCGGCCGGATCGCAGCCGCCGCGGCCCGGACGGCATCCACCCCACTGGCCGCGCTCGACACGCCTCCTTCCCGATCCCTCAGACAGGAGCCAAGCCATGGAGATCTCGCTCGCAGGACGCACCGCCATCGTCACCGGCGGCGGCAGCGGCCTCGGCCGCGGCTACGCCCGGGCCCTCGCCGAGTCGGGCGCGGCGGTGGCCGTCACCGGGCGCCGGCAGGAAGCCCTCGACGAGACCGTCAAGCTCATCACCGAGAACGGCGGCGAGGCCCTGGCGATCCCATGCGACCAGAGGTCGCGCGAGCAGGTGCAGTAGGCGGTGGACCAGACCGTGGACTGGAAGGGCACGGTGGACATCCTGGTGAACAACGCCGGCATCTACCCGCCCGGCCCGTTCCTGAACGTCGAGGAGGAGCAGTGGCTCGACGTGATGGATACGAACCTCAATGGGCCGTTCCGCTTCAGCCAGTGCTGCGCGCGCGTGATGGCCGACAAGCAGTACGGACGCATCATCAACATCATCTCGCCCTCGGGCCTGATCGGCTTCGGTATGGGCTGCGCCTTCGGCACCTCGATGGGGTGGCTCGTGGCCATGACCCGCGGCATGGCCGCCGAGCTCGGGCCGATGGGCATCACCGTCAACGCGCTGACACCCGGTGTCTCGGGAACCGACAAGTTCATCGAGCTCTACAGCGAGTTCGGTGTGACGCTGATGAGCAAGGGCCTGCCGCTGGCCCGCGGCGCCGGCGAGACGGACACCGTGGCCACCCTGATCCTGCTCGCCTCCGACGAGGGCGCCTACATCACCGGCGCCACCTTCAACGTCGACGGCGGCATGACCGGCTGCTTCCCCAGCGGCGGCTGATCGCCCGGACCCGGCACCATCCCTCGGGATTGCACAGAGGAGGGCGACGATGGGTCGTCTCGACGGAAGAATCGCCCTGATCACCGGCGGTGCCTCGGGCATCGGCGCGGCGACGGCCGCGCGCCTCGCCGAGGAAGGCGCACGCATCGCCATCGTCGACATCGCGAAGCCCCAGGACGAGGTCTGGAGCGCCGTCCGGGCCCGCGATGGCGAGGCCTTCTTCCACGAGGTGGACGTGCGCAGCGAGACGTCGGTGAAGACGGCCATCGATGCGGTCGTCGAGGCCGTGGGCGGGCCCGACATCCTCGTCAATGCCGCGGGCGTCGCGGGCTTCGGCACGGCGCATACGATGGAAGAGGCCGAGTGGGATCGTGTGCTGGACATCAACCTCAAGGGCTCGTATCTGACGACCAAGTACGTCGTCCCGGGCATGATGGAGAAGGGCAGTGGGTCGATCATCCACATCGCCAGCGTCGAGGGCCTGGTCGGCATCACGGGCCAGATGGCCTACAACGCCTCCAAGGGGGGCGTCGTGCTGATGACGAAGAACATGGCCCTCGACTACTCCCCCCTCGGCATCCGCGTCAACTGCATCTGCCCGGGCGGCGTCGAGACGCCGATGACGGCGATGCTCAACACGGACGGGCTCAAGGCCATCGGCGACAAGCTCCGCCAGTACCACCTGCTGGGCCGCTTCGCCGAGCCCCGTGAGATCGCCAACGGCATCCTCTTCCTGGCGTCCGACGAGGCCTCCTTCGTCACGGGGACGTCGCTGGTCGTGGATGGCGGCTACACGGCCGGGCATCGGATCACGCTCGACTGAGCGCGACCCGGGGCCGGATCGAAAGGACGCGCTCGTGGGTGCTCTGGACGGAAAGCTCGCGGTGGTCACCGGGGCCGGGAGCGGCATCGGCAAGGCCGTGGCCGTGCGCTTCGCGAGCGAGGGCGCCCGGGTCGTGCTGGTGGGTCGGCGCAAGGAGAAGCTCGACGCGGCGGCCGCCGAGATCGGTCCTGGCGCTTGCAGCGTGCCGACGGACGTGGGTGAGGAGGAGCAGGTGCACGCGCTCTTCGAGCCGCTCGAGCGCGTCGACCTCCTCGCCACCTTCGCGGGCGGCGCCACCTTCGGTGCCATCGACGAGCTCCCGCCGACCGAGTGGAAGAAGCTCTTCCACGGCCGATTCCACGGCCAGATCAGCTGCTGTCACCATGCCATCCCCAAGATGCCGGCGGGCAGCGCGATCATCCTCTGCTCGGGCATCGCCGATCGCGCCCACGTGAACGACTACGCGGGCGGCGCGGCCCTCTGCGGCGCGGTCAACGGGCTGGGCAGGTCGCTGGCCGTCGACCTGGGGCCGCGCGGCATCCGCGTCAACGTGCTCTCGCCGGGCTTCATCTTTCCGACGGAGATTGCGCCGAACCTCAGCAACGATGAGCTCCGGGACTTCGTGAACGCGTCCATCGCGGCCGTCCCCCTGGGCAAGGCAGGGCAGGCCGAGCATCTCGCCGATGCGGCGCTCTTCCTGGCCACCTGCGACTATGCCACTGGGCAGGTGATCGACGTCGACGGAGGCTGGACCGCCACCTGATCCGCGCGCCCGGCGCCGCGCCCGCTGAGCCCCGCCAGGCACCGCTGCTCCGCTATGATCGACCGCATGTCGAAGGTGGGTCGAGTCGCCCTGGAGGGCGGCCTCGAGATCGAATTCGAGGAGCATGGCGAAGGCGGAGTCCGTCCCTTCGTGCTCATCCACGGCTTCACCGCCTCGCGCGACGATTGGCTCGAGCAGCTGCCGCTTGCGGTGATCGAGCGCTCCCTCGTCCTGGTCCAGAGCTCGGGCATGGCGAGGCTCGCCAGGGCCATGCGCGAGAACGCGGCCGGAAGCGGCGGGGGCTCGTCGGCCGCCCGGGCGAGCGTCGAACGCCTGGGCGAGGACCGCTTCTGGGCGCGCATCGAGGCCACGCTCCAGGCGATGGACCGGGAGTCCTTCGGGAGCCTCGGAATCCAGCTCGGCGAGCACGAATCCCTGCTGGATCGCCTGTCCGAGATCCGCTGCCCTTCGACCGTCCTCGTCGGCGCCCAGGACGCGCCCCTTCTCGAGCCCTCCGACGAGCTGGCGGACGGGATCCCCGACTCGGCGCTCGTCATCATCGAAGGCGCTGCCCACAGCGCGCAGCTCGAGAGCCCGGATGCCTGGCTTCGCGCCGTTCGCGAGCATCTGCTGCGCGTCTGCGCCAGCCGATCCCCTGCCCACCCACGAACATCAGAGAGAGCAGTCATATGGACTTCGATTTTCCCCAGATCCACGACGCCGTGGCCGACGCCGTCGGCGAGCGCATGGCGATCATCACCAAGGACCGCCGCTTCACCTACGCGGAGCTGGCCGAGCGCACCCGGCGGCTGGCGAACCACCTCCTCGCCCGCGGTCTTCGCGTGCGCCGGGAGCGCAGCACGCTGGCGAACCACGAGTCCGGCCAGGCGCACATCGCGCTCTACCTCCACAACGGCAACGAATACATCGAGGGTATGCTCGGAGCATTCAAGGCGCGCGTCGCACCGCTGAACGTGAACTATCGCTACGTGGAGGAGGAGCTCCTCTACCTCTTCGACAACGCGAAGGCCGACGCCGTCATCTTCCACTCGGCCTTCGCGCCCAACATCGAGCGCATCCGGGATCGCCTGCCCGGATTGAGAGTGCTGCTCCAGGTCGCGGACCACTCGGGGCACGCGCTCGTCGATGGCGCCGAATGGTACGAGGAAGCGCTCGCCGCGGCTTCGCCCGACGTGCCGGATGTGACGCCCTCGCCCGACGACCTCTACATCCTCTATACGGGCGGAACCACCGGCATGCCCAAGGGCGTGCTCTGGCGATCGGCCGACATCTTCGCGGGCGCGATGGGTGGAAGGAAGCTGAATGGAGAGGAGTATTCGGATCTGGACGAGATCCTGGCCGCCGCCCGGGCCAATCCCGGAACGCGATCACTGCTCGGCCCCCCGCTGATGCACGGGGCCGCCCAGTGGATCAGCTTCATGATGATGACGCTGGGCAATACGCTCGTCTTTCCGAACAACGTCGAGGCGCTCGATCCCGACGATTTCCTCTCCACCATCGAGCGCGAGAAGATCGGGACGACGAGCATCGTCGGCGATGCCTTCGCGCGGCCGCTCCTCGATCAGATGCAGAAGAAGCGCTACGACCTCTCCAGCCTCTTCATGCTGGGCTCGGGGGGCGCACCCTTCTCCGCGAACTACAAGCGGGCCTTCCTCGACGCGATCCCCAACCTGCTGATCATGGACGCGATCGGCTCTTCCGAGACCGGCGCCCAGGCGAGCAACCCCAGCACGAAGGGCTCGGGCGTCTCCACGGGAGACTTCAAGCCCAATCCCGACGCCGGGGTGATCAGCGAAGACATGACACGAATCCTCTCCCCCGGTGACGACGAGGTCGGCTGGTTCACACAGAAGGGCCGGGTGCCCCTCGGCTATCTCGGCGACGAGGCCAAGACCGCCAGGACCTTCCCCACCGTCGAAGGCATCCGGCTCTCGGTACCCGGCGATCGAGCGCGCTACCGCGAGGATGGAAGCATCGAGGTGCTGGGACGCGACTCGGTCACCATCAACTCCGGCGGCGAGAAGATCTTCGCCGAGGAGGTGGAGGGCGCGCTCAAGCAGCATCCCGACGTCTTCGACACCGTGGTCGCCGGGCGCGCGAGCGAGCGCTGGGGACAAGAGGTCGTGGCGATCGTGGCGCTCCGGGAGGGCGCAGAGGCGAGCGACGAATCACTGCTCGACGAGGCGCGCAAGCACATCGCTCGCTACAAGCTGCCGAAGCAGATCATCCGCCGCGACGTCATC
>CAZQMY010000277.1:0-7931 GCA_964594405.1 uncultured Spirochaetaceae bacterium
GCCGTCTCGATGGTCTCGAAGTCGCGCATCTCGCCCACGAGGATCACGTCCGGGTCCTGGCGGAGAGCCGCCCGCAGGGCGTTGGCGAAGCTCTGGGTGTCCACGCCGATCTCGCGCTGGTTCACGATGGAGCGGCGGTCGCGGATCAGGAACTCGATGGGATCCTCGATGGTCATGATGTGCGAGGTCCGCTCCGAGTTGATCTGCTCGATCATCGCCGCGAGGGTGGTGGACTTGCCAGAGCCGGTCGTGCCCGTGACGAGCACCAGCCCACGATGCTCCTGGCTAATCCGTTCGACCACCTTGGGCAAGTGCAGCTGATCGATGGTCTTGACGCCGAAGGGGATGACGCGGAAGACGATGCCGATGGTTCCGCGCTGCTGGAAGACATTCACACGGAAACGACCCAGCCCCGCGATGCCATAGGCCAGGTCGGCCTCACGGTTCTCCTCGAAGCGCTGCTTCTGCACCGAATTCATGATCGCGAAGGCCATCGCATGGAGCTCGTCGGGCATGATCCGCTCGCCGTTCTTGAGCGGCACGAGCGCACCGTCGACGCGGAACATCGGGGGCAGTCCGGACTTCAGATGAATGTCCGAGGCGCCGCCCTTGATCGCGACCTTCAGAATCTCGTTGAGCTCCATCCCCATAGTGCTTCGAGTCCCCTACCTGCCTCGCGCTCGGGACGCAGCAGGTTCCTGGCACAGCTCCTGTCACGTTGGGTGTTTCGACCGGTCCAGCTCCGGTCTTGAGGGGGCGATGGCCGCAGCGCTGCGGTGCGCCGAGCGCAGGGAAAGCGCCTGCGGAGGTGGCAGGCGGTCGGCGCGGCGGAGTCGCCATCCCGGGCATGCCTGGCCCGCGGGGATCGGCCATCTGGCGCGCGACTGCGAATCGAAGCGGCCGTTTCGAAGTGGTCCCCTACGAAGCGGTCCGTCGGGAGCAGCGCGGGATTCGGACTCCGCGGGAGCGGGAGGGATCTCTCGGCGCGTTCCTCTCGCCGCGACGGGGCCAGCGGAAATGGCACTCATCGCGGTCAGAGCGCCGCACGCTTCCTCGGCGCGCATGCGCCCGGCGCGGCGACGGCACGCAGTGGACCCGGGACGCCGGATGATGCTGTGGCTCGACACGAGCCTTCACTGCGCCCTTCGGCCGCGGAGGCCATCCGCCGTCCGAGGAGCGCAGTGGAGACACGCGCGCTACTCCACGACTTCGAGATCCTCGCTCGCGCCCTCGCCCGCATCGAGCGGCTCGGCGAGGACCGGGAGCTTCAGACCCCGCCCCGAGTAGACCTCTTCCGCCAGACGCTGACACACGTCGGGATTCTCCTTCAGGAAGGTCCGCGCCTTCTCGCGTCCCTGTCCGATTCGCTCATCGCCGTAGGAGTACCAGGCCCCACTCTTCTCGACGACGCCATCCTCGACACCGAGGTCGAGCAGATCTCCTTCTCGAGAAATGCCCTCGTTGTAGATGATGTCGAACTCGGCCTGGCGGAAGGGCGGCGCCACCTTGTTCTTGACGATCTTTACGCGCGTGCGGTTGCCCACCACCTCGTCGCCATCCTTGATGGCCGCGATGCGGCGGACATCGAGCCGCACCGACGAGTAGAACTTCAGGGCGTTGCCACCCGTCGTCGTCTCCGGGCTGCCGAACATCACGCCGATCTTCATGCGGATCTGGTTGATGAAGATCACGGAGGCGCCGGACTTGGAGACCGTCCCCGTGAGCTTGCGCAACGCCTGGCTCATCAGCCGCGCCTGCAGACCGACGTGCGTATCGCCCATCTCTCCTTCCAGCTCCGCTCGCGGCACGAGCGCCGCGACCGAGTCCACCACCACCAGGTCGATGGCGCCGGAGCGCAGCAGCACGTCGGCGATCTCGAGGGCCTGCTCGCCGGTATCCGGCTGAGAGACGAGCAGGTCATCGACGTTGACTCCGAGACGCCGCGCGTAGCTGATGTCGAGCGCATGCTCGGCGTCGACGAAGGCCGCCACACCGCCGCTTCGCTGAACCTCCGCAATGGCGTGCAGCGTGAGCGTCGTCTTGCCGCTCGACTCCGGTCCGTAGATCTCGATGACGCGCCCCCGCGGATAACCGCCGATGCCGAGCGCGATGTCGAGGCTCGGCCCGCCGCTCGAGAAGTGCCCCACCTCGCGATTGACGCCATCTCCGCCCATGGTCTGGATGGCGCCCTTCCCGAACTGCTTCTCGATGTTCGAGACCGCGGCCTCGATCGCCTTCTGGCGAGCCGACTCCGCGTCGACCCTCAACCCGTCGCCCTTGCCCATGCCTCGATCACTCTTCCTGGCCATCTCGCTCTCCTCCTGCCCTTCGATCCTTTTGTACTTCTGTACCTGTGTACCTGTGTACCTGTGTACCTGTGTACCCTTGTACCTTTGTACCTTTGTACCCTTGTACTTCTGTACTCATGTACTTCCGTACGTCTGAACGTCGGGCTTGATCTGGGATCCCGCTCCGCGGGATCGCTCGGGACCGCTTCGTGCTCTCTCTTCCAGCTGTCTCTTCTCTTGACTGCCTGACTGCCTGATTGCCGGCTACTACCGGATCTCTACTTTCCGATCTCTTTGCCGATCGCGACCGGCTTGCTCTCGTCCGGATCGAGTGTCCGGGGTGAAATCAGCTCCGCGCGCCCGGCGCCGAGCCACCGCCCGCCCGCATGAGGCTCGGACCCGTGAGCTCGAGGCCCAGCAGGTGCCGGCGCACCCAATCGAGTCCGACCTGCGCGCACAGGCGCCGATGCCGAAGCCGATCGAGCGTGAAGACGAAGTGATCGGCATGCGTGCCCTCGGCCGTCGCCAGGGCCATGTGCACGAGACCGACCGGCTTCTCGGGCGTGCCTCCATCGGGCCCGGAAATCCCGGTGGTGGACACAGCGATGTCCGCCCCGAAGCGCGCTCGCGCGCCCTCGGCCATGGCGCGGGCGACGGGCTCGGAGACTGCGCCATGCTCGAGCAGCATCTCCTCGGGCACGCCGAGGAGCGCCGTCTTCGCCGAGTTCGCGTAGCAGGCCGCCCCTCCCAGGAACCAGGCCGAAGAGCCCGGCACCTCGGTGATCAGCTCGGAGATCAGCCCGCCGGTGCAGGACTCGGCGGTGGCCACGGTCCTGCCTCGCTCCAGCAGCAGTCGACCCACCACCGCCTGCATGCTCTCGACACCCTCTCCGTAGATGACGTCATCCAGGATCTTGTGCACCTCGGCCACCACTTCCTCGATACGCGCATCCGCCGTGGCGCCATCCCGCTCGCGCGTGACGACGCGCAGGTAGTTGTCCGGGAAGGCCGTACGGAAGCCGATCTGCACGTCGCCCTCTTCGGCGATGCCTGCGAGCTCATCCTCGAGCGAGGACTCGCCGACGCCGAAGGTGCGAAGCAGGCGCGCCCGCACGACGGTCGCGCCGCCCTCCATGCGCTGCGCCACACGCGGGAGCACCTGCTCGTCCATCATGAGCGAGAGCTCGCTGGGCACGCCCGGCATGCAGAACACGAGGCAGGGCCCACCGCCGCCCTCCACCTCGAGCATGAAGCCGGGCGCGGTGCCGACGGGATTGGCGAGCACGTCGGAGCCGACCGGGAGGTAGGCCTGCTTGCGATTGGTAGCGCGCATCTCGCGACCGACGCGCGCGAAGAAGAGTCGGATCTGCTCGAGCGAGGGCTCATGGAGCTCGAGGCCACGTCCGAAGGTCTCTGCGACGACTTCGGTGGTGATGTCGTCGCGCGTGGGCCCGAGGCCACCGGAGACGAGCACGACGTCGCTCCGCTCGGCGGCCAGCTCGAAGGCCGCACGCATGTCCTTGCGATCATCCCGAACCGAAGCCTGGTAGTGGCACTCGACGTCGAGACTGAGGAGGCGCTCGGCGAGCAGCGCCTTGTTGGAGTCGACGATCTCGCCGCGCAGGATCTCATCGCCGATGGTGAGGATCTCGCCTTTCATCCCTTGTCCCTGTCCCTATCCCTGTCCCTGTCCCTGTCCCGGTCTGTATCTCTCATCCCTCATCCCTCATCCCTGGGCCATTGCCCGCGCGAACTGCGAGAGCACCGCCACGTAGGCGGGCACGGTGACCACCACTGCGCCCATCAACCCTGCGACGATGTCATCCGCCATGACTCCGAGCCCTCCCGCGAAGCGCTCTTCCGCGCGCTTCACTGCGCCTGGCTTGCGGATATCGAACCACCTGAATGCGACGAATGCGGTCACGACCAGGAGCGAGTGCACGGAAAGTCCGCTGGCCATCGCCGAGCCAACCCCCGTCCAGGCCTCCGGCAGCCCCACGCGCCCGAGGTCGAGGCCCGAGAGCGGAACCAGAGGGAGCAAGGTGATCATCTGCCCGGCCACCTCGTCGATGACGATGCGACCGTCGTCGTGCTTGCCGAAGTACTCCTCCGAGGCGCCGCTGGCCCAGATTCCGACCACGATGACGGCGAGGGTCAGCCCGAGATAGGCCCAGAGCTCGAGCCGGCCGAAGAGCAGCACGAAGAGCAGGACGGTCGCTAGAGCACCCCAGGTCCCAGGCGCCCATGGGCCGAAGCCGACCCCGCCCGCGGTGGCGACCCAGACGGCTGCTCCGGCTCGCTGGCGCTCGGGCGCCGAAGCCCGCTCGCCGCCCTCGAAGGTCTGGCCGGCGTTCGGCCTGTCGCGCTGCGCCGCCTCGTCGACCCCCTCGGCCCGGCTCTCCTCGCCCGCCCTCTTGCGCTCGGAAGTGCTCAAGTTCGCATCACTTTCCCGAGTCCCTGAATTCCCGAGTCCCAGAATTCCCGAGTCCCACAACGCTCTGGAGCCACTCGGACGAGGCCTGCGGAGAGATCGGGTGGCATGGGACCGCGGGCACGGAGTCCCGAAGTGCAAGAGGCGGGGGGGCGAAGCGCGATCCAGAGTAACGGCTCGACGGAGTGAGCGTCAATCGAGGGAGGCGAAAAAAAGGCGAATTCCGGGCAGCGGCTCGACGGGCCGAGAAGCATCGCCTCCTGGTCAAGAGAGCGCCCGGCGAGGACGATGCAGAGAGCATCCGAGGCCAATCTCACCCAGGGACTGCATCCCCATCGCCCCTCCCGGAAGCCAGGAGCCGACGCATCGATGAGCGCCCCCTCGAAGGATTCCCCGGAGTGGGGAGAGCGAAACGCCACCGATGTCACCAGCCTTCTGGTCGAGCTGTCCCGCGTACTCCGGGGCGTCGGCTTCCATGAGGAGGGCGACCCGGCTCGGGTCGACCTCCTCGATCGGGCCTATCTGGCGATGCACGTCGAGCTCGAGCGGGCCGGTCCACTGCAGATCCGGGTGGCGTCGGATCGCTTCCACATCGAGGGCCTGCCGGACGAGATCGGACCGGGCGTGATGAACGACCTCGCCAACGCATTGGTCCAGCGCGGCGTCGAGCGACTCGCGCTCACCCCCGACGTCAGCCGCGAAGCCGCGCATGCGCTGATCGATCTGCTCGATCGTGACCCGCACAAGCTCGAGCAGGGCGGAGGCTTCGAACGCGCGCTGGCCGCTCGCTGCGACACGGGCATCCTGATCAACGACCGCGGCCACCAGGGCCGCGGCGCGGGGCGCAGCCTCGGCTCGACCCCCGCCCTGGCGACGGCCTCTCTGGGCTCGTCGCTGCTCGCGCCGACACGCTCACTGCTCGGTTGCCCGAGCAGCACCGACGAGGCTGGCGAGCAGAGCAAGCCCACGCTCGAGGAGGGGCCCCTCGAGGCGCCGGCCAGCGAAGAGCGCGGCGAGCGCCTGCTCTTCCGACTGATCGAGCTCGATCGCTGTGCGGACGACGACGCATACGCCGAGCTGGCCGGACACATCGTCGACTGGGCCACCGAGGTCTTCGACCATGGCCTCGCCGACGAGTGCTATCGCGCCACGCTGGTCCTCGCGGATCATGCCGTGGGCGAAGGGGGGCGCTCGGGCGTCCAGGCCCGGCGGGCCTCGGAGGCCTGCGCCCGCCTGGTCGACGGCGAGCGGCTGGACGACCTGATCGACAGGGCCTGCTCCATGCAGACGGCCCGGAGCATTCGGGCGACGCAGGTACTGCTGCTCCTCGGCGGTGCGCACGTGGTGCCCTCGATCTTCGAGCGTCTGCTCCTCGAAGAGGACGCCGAGCGCGCCGCACAGCTCACCGCGATCATCATCACGCTGGGCGAGGGCTCCAGCCAGACCCTCGAGACCTGCATGGCGGGCAGCAACGAGCGACATGCGCGGCTGGCGGCACGGCTGGCTGGTGAGCTGCAGAGCCCCGGGATGGTTCCAGCGCTCGTCCATGCCCTCGATTCGCAGTGGACGGGCCTGCGCCGCGAGGCCGCTCGCGCCCTGGTCCACATCGGCGGCGACGATGCTGCCGACGCGCTGATCGGCGCGCTGAGCTCCGAACGAACGGGCCTCGCGGAGGAGGCGGCGCTCTGTCTGGGGCACATGGGCTGCGAGCGCGCCGTCGACCCGATGATGACCGCTCTCGACCGCGCCCTGCGCCTCGGCACGACGATCCGGGCGCGAGAGCTGATCCGGGCGCTGGGCCTGCTGGGCAACGATCGCGCCGTTCCCCATTTGATCGGTCTGGTCGAACGGCGTGCGCTGCTGCGCCGCAGGGAGTGGCGCGAGGTCAAGCTGGCGGCGCTTTCCAGTCTCGATCAGCTGGGCGGCGAGGGCGCGCGATTGGCGCTGGAGCGGATCGCGAGATGCCGGGACGATCAGCTGCGCGTACGCGCCCAGCGGCTCCTGGCCACGGGCGCCAGCGCCGACCCGGGCCAGCCGCAGAGCGCGAGGAACGAAGCCGAGTAGGCCCGACGACTCAGCGGCCCGAGCGCGAGGTTCGCCAGGGTGCGGACCGCTACACTCCGCCCGTATGCGGGTCCTCGGCCTCGATCTCGGCAGCAAGCGCATCGGCCTCGCCATCTCCGACAGCGAGGCCGCCCTCGCCTTTCCGGCCGGCATCCATGAGTGTGGGGGAGCCGAGCAGGACCTCGCCGCCCTCTGCGCGCTGATCGAAGAGCGCGAGATCGAGCGGGCCGTGGTCGGCTTGCCCCGGCACATGGACGGGCGGCGCGGGCCCGAGGCCAAGGCTGCCGAGGCCTTCGCCCAGGCGCTGCACGAGCGCAGCGGCATCCCCGTCGAGCTGCTCGACGAGCGCTGGACCAGCGCCGAGGCCGAGCGCATCCTGCACAGCCAGGCGGCCGGCCGACGCACCAGCGGGCGCCGAAAGCGCGAGGAGCGCGCCAAGGGCCGCGTCGATGAGCTGGCGGCCTCCATCATCCTGCAGACCTATCTCGACCTCTTGCGCAACCGCGCGACGCCTGGCTCCGGAGACGACGATCGATGATGCGGCTGCTGCTGGGCCTGGTCGTGGCGATGGGCATCGCGACGGCGGGCCTGCTCTCCTATGGCAAGACTCTGCTCGAGCCGGTCGCGGGCGAGCCCGCGACGCATGTCTTCGAGGTGGCACGAGGCGACACGCTGGGTCGCGTGGCCGCCCGCCTCGAGGCCGAAGGGCTGATCCGGAGCGCCCTCGCCACGCGGATCTGGGCGCGCTACGAGGGCATCGACGGGCGGCTCCACGTCGGCGAGTACGACCTCTCGCCCCACCAATCCACGCTCGAGATCCTGGACGTCATCACGTCGGGTCGCGTACGCACCTACTCGGTGACCGTGCCCGAGGGCACGCGCGCCTCCGAGATCGCGCAGATCCTCGAGAGCGCCGGACTGGCGGACGCGCGCGCCTTTCTCCAGGCGGTCGAGGACCCCACCCTGGTCGAAGAGCTCGGGCTCGATGCCCCCACCCTCGAGGGCTACCTCTACCCCGATACCTACACGCTGCCGCGAGGCATGCGGGAGCGCGAGCTCGCCAGGGTGATGGTCCGACAGTTCGAGCGCGTCTGGGCCGCGGAGATCGACGCCCTCGCCCGCGACAACCCGCTCTCGATATCGGAGAT
>CAZQMY010000278.1:0-7913 GCA_964594405.1 uncultured Spirochaetaceae bacterium
GGGCCCGCTGGCGATGGCCGACCTTCGGGAGGAGGGCGCCTGGGAGGCGCCAGCGTTGTTCTCGGAGGTCGGGGTGGTCTCGGGGCTGTTCATGCGCGTTGGGGCGAGCGACGGCTGCGGCCTCGGAATGCTCGGGTTCGGATGGGATCTCCCGAGGATGCCGTCCTCCGAGGACGTCGATCTGATCGCGTCCCTGGCGCGCGTCGCCAGCGGTGCGATCGGGCGGGCCCACGTCCGCGATCCGGCCGTGCTCGCCGCCAGGGAGTGCTCCGGACCCGACGAGCGGACGCTGCCCCTCGCGCTGAGAGATCCTCGGGAAGAGGGCGCGGTGAGGTCGCCGAGCCCGCCGCGCGTGCGGGCCCGCGTCGCGCCCGCCCCGCGTGACGAGATGCGTGACGACGGGATGGCGCGCGAGCACGAGGGTGCCAGGATCGTGGTGGTCGACGACGATGCGGCGGTCGCGCGCGTGGCCCGGCGCCTGCTCGAGCGGCTCGGCTACCGGGTGACGGTCTTCTCGTGCGGAGCGCGCGCGCTGGCGTTCGTGCGCGACCAGCCGGACGGCGCCGATCTCGTGATCACGGACTACGGCATGCCCGATCTCGACGGTCTGGCCCTGATGAAGGCGCTGCATGCGCTCGTCCCCGATCTCCCGGTGGTGCTCACCAGCGGAGATCCGAGTCGCCTCGTGACGACGGGTGAGCCCGGACAGCGGGTCCCGAGCCACGTGCTCTCCAAGCCCTTCCGGCGCCGTGAGCTGACCACTCTCGTGACCGGGATCCTGCCGCTCGAAGGGAGGGCGGACGAGCAGCCTGCTAGCCCAGACGGCGCTTCGCCTCCTGTTCGGCGAGCTCGATGAACGCATCACTGAGACAGAGATCCCGATACAGCACCGGATCGTGGCCGAAGCCCGCCGCGTCCTCGTCGAGGGCGATCAGCTGCGGATAGAGGGTGCGGCGGGGGCCGTAGCTGATGGCGAGCGGCGTCTCGAGGTGCGTCAGTCGGCCCTCCATCTTGAAGAAGGCCAGCGCCCGCTCGAGCGCGTGGCCACCGCCCAGCAGCGCTTCGAGGCAATCGATCGCCAGCACCATCGCCCTGGACTCGCGCGCGTGGGAGGTCAGCCAGGGGGCCAGCTCGGCGACGAGCTCGGCGTCCTGGTGCTCGGCGCGCACGCGCTCCGCGGCCGTGGCGCGCTCTTCCACGAGTGCTCGAAGCGCCTTCAGGCCGTGCGTCGCCGCGCCGTCGTCGCGGCGCCCGAGGGCCTCGCGCAGCGCGTCGAAGGCGGCCTCGAGCTCGAGATCCCGATCGTCGGGCGAGCAGGCGCTGAATCGGTGGGCCGCGGCGAAGAGCTCGAAGTCTCGCAAGAGCCCTTCGTGCGGCGGCCCGTCGGCGGCGCCGCAGCGCTCTCGAAGGGCCGACCGCCAGGCCGCCTCCGCGTCGTACTCGTGCGGAGCGCGCAGGTACGCCGCAGCGGCGGCGATCGTGATGGCGCTGGCGCGCGCGTGCTCCATGGGATTGAGCAGCACGCCGGATGCGACGCGCGTGAGGTCGGACCCGCGCCCGACGTAGGGGCCGATGTGTAGACACCTCCGCATCGGGCCGTCGTTCACCGGGACGTTGTCCCAGATCAGTAGCCGCCGGCCGAGTGCGGCCACCCGCGCCTCGGCCTCCTCGGCATGGATCGAGGGGCTGACCACGGTCCGGCCGGTCCAACCCACCTCGATCTCGCGCGGGAGGAGCCGCCCCAGTGTCTCGAGGTAGTCGCTGCTCCCGGGGCCCGCATAGTCGGTGGGGACGAGCCAGAGCGTACACTCGGGGCCGAGGTGCTCGAGCACCTCGCTGCAGAGGGCGGCGTGTGCGTGGGCCAGGCTCCCGAAGGCCACGGCATCCGAGGTGTGGACGAGCTGGCTGGAGACGTCGTCCAGCGCGAGGCAGAAGAAGCGGGCGCCCCGCTCGCGGAAGGCGTCGAGCTTCGCGAGTACCCGACCTCGGTCGTCGCTGCTCGCGTACTCGATGCTGAGACCCGGTGCGATGGCGAAGCCCACCTCGACACCGCAGCGATCACCGTGCGCGATCAGCTCGGCGAAGGCGTCGAGGGCGGGCGCGGGGTAGGGCGTGCGCCACGCCTCGCGGTTGAGCGCGTCGTCCTTCGGCGCGTAGACGTAGAGGTTCATCGACCAACGGCCCATCTGCTCGATCAGCCATCGTCGCGAGGCGTCGTCGTAGGCCTGCCCGTAGTAGCCCTCGACCACTCCTCGAAAGCGGAAGCCATCCTCTCCTGATCGTGACACTGCCTGCGCTCCTGCTGCCTTCGTGGAGCGGGCAGGATAGCTTCCCTGCGAAGCCGTCCGTGGCCCCCGTGCTGCATGAAAGTCGTCGCCGGGCGGATTAGAGTCGGTGCGGCGCCGCGGCTGGATCCGCTTCGCCTCCGAACCCCGTCCCGAGACCAGGGCAAGATACGGAAGGCCATGCCATGACCCTGACCCTGCAGCAGATCTCCGACCGCATCGAGATCGACGACCTCCTGATCCGCTACACCAAGGCCATCGACGAGCAGGACTGGTCGCTCCTCGACACGGTGTTCACCCAGGACGCCCACGTGGACTACGTGAGCTCGGGCGGGATCGCCGGCACCTATCCCGAGGTGCGCGAGTGGCTCTCCAAGGCGCTCGCGATCTTCCCCGTCACGATCCATGCCATCACGAACTCCGAGATCGAGTTGGATGGCGATCGGGCCAGGGGGAGGACGCTGGTCACGAATCCCATGTTGATGCCGAGCCAGGACGGCGAGAAGCAGACCTTCACCGTCCATGCCTACTATCACGATGAGCTCGTCCGGACCGAGCAGGGCTGGCGCATCGCCAGGCGTGTGGAGGAGCAGCTGCTGCTCTCTGGTGACGTGCCCGCCGGACTGCAGAAGTAGACGCGATGCTGGACGTCTCGGCGCGCGAGCGCCCCGATGAGCTGGCGGTGGACGACGGGGTTCGGACCCGCAGCTTCGCGGAGCTCCACGATCGCAGCGTCCGTGTGGCGAGGCTGCTGCGTGAGGACTTCGGCCTCGAGCCCGACGATCACGTCGCCGTGCTGATGCACAACCGCGTGGAGTACGTCGAGCTGATCGTGGGCGCCATCATGGCCGGTGTCTGGATCACGCCCGTGAACTGGCATCTCTCCGAGGGTGAGATCGAGTACGTGCTCGCGGACTCGGGGGCGCGCGTGCTCTTCTGCGACGCGCACCACGAGGCGCTCGGGACGGCCGCCCTCGCGGAGGCCGGTCACGATGGGCAGCTCGTCCGCGTGGGCGACGACCTCGATGCGCGGTTGGTCGCCGCGTCGGACCAGGCGATGCCCGCCGACGCCCCCGCCGGCGGAAACATGATCTACACCAGCGGCACCACGGGGCGGCCGAAAGGTGTCAAGCGCGCGCGACCGGCGACGCTCGGGGCCGCGATGGAGAACCTCGGCGTGCTGGGCCGCAACGTCGGGCTCGACGGTTCAGGGCCACACCTGATCACCGGGCCCATGTATCACGCTGCGCCGCTGATGTTCGCCATCTACGACAACGCCAACGGTGCGCCGATCCTCATCATGCCACGCTTCGAAGAGCGGGCGTTGCTGCGTCTGATCGACGAGCGGAGGGTCGCGCATACGCACCTGGTGCCGACGATGTTCGTGCGGCTCCTGCGATTGCCCGAGGAGGAGAAGTCGTCCTTCGACGGGAGCAGCCTCAGCCTGGTGCTGCATGGCGCGGCGCCGGTGTCGGTGGCGGTGAAGCACCGAATGATCGAGTGGTGGGGAGAGGTCCTCCTGGAGTACTGGGGCGCGACGGAGGGCGGCGTGAATACCCTCGTCGACAGCGCGGACTGGCTCGCCCACCCCGGGACGGTGGGACGCGCGCTTCCGGCCTTCGAGGTCTTCGCGGTGGACGAGCAGGGACGTCGTCTGCCCAAGGGAGAGGTCGGCGATCTCTACTGCCGTCACAAGACCCAGGACGTGGTCTTCGAGTATCACGGTGATGCGGAGAAGACGGCGAGCGCCTACCTCGAGCCCGGCGTCTTCACCATCGGCGACATCGGGTCCGTGGACCATGAGGGCTACGTGTACCTGGCCGATCGCAAGTCGGCGATGATCATCTCGGGCGGCGTCAACATCTATCCGATGGAAGTCGAACAGGTCCTCGCCGAGCATCCGGCGGTGGCCGACGTGGGCGTCTTCGGGATTCCCGACGAGGAGTGGGGTGAGCAGATCAAGGCGGCGATCGAGCTCGCTGTCGGCTTCGCTCCCTCCCCCACGCTCGAGCGCGAGATCCTCGACTTCGCACGCGAGCATCTCGCGGGCTACAAGGTGCCGCGCTCCATCGACTTCGAGGAGCGGCTGCCCAGGGAGGCCTCGGGCAAGCTCTACAAGCGCAGGCTCCGCGAGCCCTATTGGGCAGGTCGCGAGCGCCGGATCTGATGTCGGCGAGAGATCTCACTGCCGCGCGCGAGATCCTGCGCGGCCACCGTCCGAAGCTCGGCTTCGAAGGCGTGTCGGTCGAGGCGGCGGTCGCGCTCCTTCTGCGTGATGGGGAGGCGGACCTCGAGGTGTTGATGATCAGGCGTGCGCAGTCCGAGGGCGATCGCTGGAGCGGGCATATCGCCTTTCCGGGCGGGCGCGTCGATCCGACCGACGCAGGCGCCCGCCGCGCCGCGGAGCGAGAGACGCTCGAAGAGGTCGGCGTCGAGCTCGGCGCCCGGCAGCTCCTCGGCCAGCTGGACGATCTGCGTGGAACGGCGGAGTCGATCCGCGTCTCGGGCTTCGTCTACGGCCTCGAATCGTCCGGCGCGGCGCATCCGAGCGACCCCCCGCTCACTCTCAACTACGAGGTCGCCGAGGCGTTCTGGATGCCCATCGACACGCTGCAGGATCCCGCGCGCCACGCCCTCCGACCCTTCCGCTATCTGGACCGCGAGATCGAGCTGCCGGCCATACGCGTCCTCGAGGGCGGCGGGCCCCTGCTCTGGGGCATCAGCTACCGCTTTCTCGATCTCCTCCTCGGGCTCCTGGACCGGCCGATTCCGACCATGGGCTGGAATCCGGACGCCTGAGCGCGCGAGCCCGGGGCGCGCATCGGGCGCGAGCGATGCGCGCCCCCGGTCCGGACCGCGCTGCAGTAGAATCGGCGCGGATGCCCGAGCCGACGAGGAAGAGCCGATGGTGTCGACGGGGGAGGAGACCACCGGTGAGCCCGGTGCCGAGGTCGATGCGGGCCTGTGCCGGGCCTGTCTGGAGATGCTCGAGGCCCGAGGGGCCGTCGACGACGCGTTGATGGAGGCCGAGATCCCGGGCCTGCGGGCGGCGCTTGGTCGCGGCGATCCCTGCGTGGGATGGGCGTCCTTTCGCCTGGTCCTCGGCCTCGTCGGCAAGCACTTCAGCCGCGAGGAGATCGAGGCCCTCGGCGAGCAGCTGCTCGGCACCTCCCAGGCGCACGAGCTCGCGCTCATGCTCATGATGCTCGGCGATCCCTACGACTGCTGTCTCTGGCTCTGCGAGCGGCCGAGACATCGTGCGGTCTCATGCATCGTCCAGAGCTGTGAGCGCGTCGACATGCGGCGATTGCGGGTGCGCGCTCGTATGGGCGAAGGGTACGAGGGCAGCCCCGAGTACTTCATCGCCCGGGCGGGCTTCCTGCGCGCCGTGGCTCGACGGCTCGGCGGCAAGGGCGCGGGCGTCCAGTACTCACTGAGCGAGGAGGGCGCCAGCTACGAAATCTCGGTGCCACTGCGCGCCCGCGCACTCGGGCAGCTGGGGCGATGGTGGCGAGGACCGGGCCAGACGCGCGCCCTCGCGGCCGCCTTCGAGCGCATCCTCGAACGCCGCGAAGCGCTCGAGCACAGGCTCGAAGACTTCGCCCGGGCCACGCAGCGCCATCGCGTGCGGGAGCAGATCTTCGACACGGTCTTCCGCTCCGCCCCGATCGCGGCCCTGATCTCGGATACGAGAGAGGGCCGGATCAAGGACGCGAACCGGGTCTTCGAAGACCTCTCGGGGTACGGCATCGACGAGGCTCGCGGCCAACGCGCCACGGACCTCGGGCTCTGGGTCTCGAGGCGGGAGCGCGATCAGGTGCGCGGGGTGCGCGATGGGCAGGGCCATGCGCTCCGCGCGCACGAGGTCCGGCTGCGCAATCGTCGGGGAGAGGATCGGGTCATGCTGCTTTCGACGGATCGCATCTTCCTGGACGGCGAGGAGTGCCAGCTCTGGTACGCGACCGACATCACCGAGCGCAAGCGGGCCGAGAGCGAGCTGGCGCGATACCGCAACCACCTGGAGGAGCTCGTCGCAGAGCGCAGCCGCGAGCTCGAAGCCTCCCGCGCGGCTCTGGTCCAGTCCGAGAAGCTCGCCGCCATCGGGACGCTGGCCGCGGGCGTCGCGCACGAGATCAACAATCCAGTGGGGCTGATCCAGTTGGCGGCGGAGTTCGCGCTCGAAGATACGAACGACGCGGAGGCGGACGCCGTCGGCATTCAGAGGGAGGCGCTCCAGACCTGCGTTCGAGAGGCGCGCCGATGTGACGCCATCGTCCGCAACATCCTGCGATTCGCCTCCGCGGGCAGTGACGAGCGCGAGCCGGAGGACCTCTGTGCGATCGTTGGCGAGGTGGCGCGCATGGCTCGCGCCTACTCTCGCGGCGACAGCACGACGCTCGAGCTCTCGATGCCCCAGGAGCCCGTGCCGGTGGAGTGCAATCGCCTCGAGCTCGAGCAGGCGCTCCTCAACCTCGTGCGCAACGCGGAGGACAGCGCGCGCGACGGCGTCCGCATCGGACTGCGCTGCCACCTCGCGGACGATCGCGCCTGCGTGGACGTCAGCGATGACGGTCCCGGGATCGATCCCCGACACCTCCCGCACGTCTTCGACCCCTTCTACAGCACACGCAAGGAGAGCGGGGGATCCGGACTCGGACTCAGCGTCACCCATGGGATCGTCGCCGCCCACGGAGGCAGGATCCGGGTCGAGAGCGTGCTGGGGAAGGGGACGACCATGTCGATCGACCTTCCGCTCCATCGAGAGGGGCTGTCCCCGGGCGCGTAGGCCGCGCCTCGCGCTCAGCCGGCGGATCGGTCGGCGCGACGCGCGCGAAGTGACGCGCTCAGTGATCGCTCGCTCTTCATGGCTTCGTCCATCGGGAGCTCGGCTCCCCGCCGCAACGCGCGGCGGGCGTGGACGAGGACGTCCGGGTCGATCTCAGCCAGCGCTCGCGCCATTCGTCGGGTCTCGTCCATCAGGGTCTCGCTCGGGTGCACCGCACCCACCAATCCGATCCGCTCTGCCTCGTCGGCCAGGATGATCCGGCCGGACATCACCAGCTCCTGCGCCCTGGCGAGCCCGACGAGTCGAGGCAGCAGATGCGTGCTGCCGAGTCCCGGGAGGATCCCCAGCTTCACGAAGGTGAGTCCGAGCTTGGCCCCGTCGGCCGCGAGCCTGAGATCGAGGGGGAGCGCCATGGTGATGCCGACGCCGATGGCATGGCCGTTGATGGCAGCGAGGGTGGGCTTCGGGAAGTCGAGGAGCTCGAGCGGGAGCTTGCGAACGAAGTCCTCCTCACCGAGCTTCGGACCGCTGTCGGAGGGGACGCCCTCGGCGTGAGCCCGCCTCAGGTGCTCGAGATCCACGCCCGCGCAGAAGCCTCGGCCGGCGCCGGTGAGGATGATCGCTCGCACCCTCGCGTCATCGCGGGCTGCGTGGAAGGCGGCGACGAGCTCCTCGCCCATCTCGAGGGTGTAGGCATTGAGCGCATCGGGCCGATTCATCGTGATCGTCGCCAGGCCCTCTTCGACCGCATAGATCACTGACTCGAACTTCGCTGTGTCGGTCAAGGCGATTCCTCTGAGCGCGCGGGTCGTGGGGCACGGAGTCTAGGTTCCGAGCGCGCT
>CAZQMY010000279.1:0-7897 GCA_964594405.1 uncultured Spirochaetaceae bacterium
CATCTGCGCCTCGGTATCGCTGCGCGTCGCCCCTGGCAGCAGCGCGAAATTCGCCGTGATCGCCCCGCGTTCGGGGGAATCGAAGAACCGCCACGGCACCGTGCCCTCGATCAGCGCGACAGCCTGGGTGCTCAGCAGCAGCAGGCTGCCGGCGATGACCGGATAGCGCGCCGTGATCGCCAAGCGCACCAGAGGTTGCACCGCCCGCGCGCGGACCGCGTCGAGCCCGCGATTGACCAGCGCGGAAGGAAGGTCGATCCAGCCGGCCTGCCGCGGGGCGCGCAGGGCATGGGCCATGTGATTGGGCAGGATCAGGAAGCATTCCACCAGCGACGCCGCCAGCACCGCGATCACGGTGACGGGGATGTCCCGCACGAGCATGCCGAAGCGCCCGCCGATCGCCGTGAGCGCCCAGAAGGCGATGATCGTCGTGATGCTGGCCGACAGCACGGGCAGGAACATCCGCCGTGCGGCCCGGGCCGCGGCCACCGCCGGTGGCTCGCCGAGGCGCCGGGCCCTCCAGTCGGCATGCTCCCCCACCACGATGGCATCATCCACCACGATGCCGAGCACGACGATGAAGGCGAGCAATGAGACGAAGTTGATGGACAGCTCGAATGCGGGCATCAGCGCTACGGCGCCGAGGAACGAGATCGGGATGCCCAGACTGACCCAGAGCGCCAGGCGGAGGCGCAGGAAGCAGGCGAGGATGAACACCACCAGAACGAAGCCACCGGCGGCGTTCCGATTCATGGTGCTCAGCCGGTCCGCGAGGACGATGGACTCGTCCTTCCAGATGGTGAGCTGGATGCCCTCGGGCAGGCGGGACTGCGCCTCGTCCACATAGGCGGCGACGGCATCGGCGATGGCCAGGCTCTTCTGATCGCCGACCCGGAAGACCTTCACCATCACGGCGGGCTGCCCATCGAAGCGCGCCCGTTGCTCGCTCTCCGCGAAGCCGTCGCGGATCTCCGCCACGTCTCCGAGTCGCAGGCGGGTCCCATCGGCTGCGCTGACCAGTGAGATGCGCTCGAACTCCTCCAGGGTGTAGGCCTGTCCCTTGGCACGCAGCAGGATCTCACCGGTGTCCGTCTTGACGGCGCCGCCCGGCAGATCGAGGGAGGACGCGCGGACGGCCTGCGTCACCTGATCGAAGGTCAGCCCGAAGCGACGCAGGGCGGACTCGGAGATCTCGATGGAGATCTCGTAGGGGCGGGCGAGGGTGAGCTTCGCGTCGGTGATCTCGGGGAGCGCCGTGAGCTCGTCGCGCACCTGCTGACCGATGCGCTTGAGCGTCCATTCGTCCGCCGGCCCGCTGATGGCGAGATTCAGGACCTGGAAGGTGACCTCGACCTGCTTGACCCGCGGCTCCTCGGCGTCCTCGGGGAAGCTCGTGATCGCATCGATGGCGCTCTGGACGTCCTCCATGCGACGGCGGACGTCCTCTCCCGCGAGCAGCTCGAGGGAGACGGCGCTCATGCCCTCGGCGGACGTCGAGCGCAGCTTCTTGACCCCGGGCAGCCCCTCGAGCTGGTCTTCGACCCGCGCCGTGATGGACGCCTCCACCTCGCCCGGCGACGCGCCCGGATAGGCGACGTTGACCGTGATCACGTCGAGCTCGAGGTTCGGGAAGAGCTCCTGGGTGAGCGTCGGCATCGTGCCGAGGCCCGCCGCGATGAGCACGAACATCAGCAGATTGGCGGCGACCGGATTGTTGGCCATCCATGCGATTGCGCGGTTCACGAGGCACCGCCTTCCAGGCCGGTCTCGCCGATTCGTTGGCCCACGCGCGAGGTCGGTGCGGAGGGCTCCGGCCGCGGGCTCACCTTCATCCCCTCGGTCGCGGTGCTGAGCAGCGTCGTCACCACCTGATCGCCCGGATGGAGGCCTTCCCGGACGAAGCTGCGCCCGCCGACGGATCGCACGACCACCACAGCACGCTCGCGTAGCCGGTCATCGTCGTCCGTGCCCCAGACGCTCCCCGCCGGCGTCACCGCCGAGCGGGGCAGCTCCACCAGTCCCGAGAGCGTCCGCCCTTCGATCCGGGCGTGGACGAAGAGGCCCATCGGGAGCGGCGGATGATCGGCGTCGGGGGCGCGGGCGAAGGGGTCGTCGACGCGGGCCACCAGGCCGAGCATCCGCGTGCGGGAGTCCAGGGCACCCTCACTGCGGACCACGTAGCCGCGCCAGTGGCGCATCGTCCCGGCGAACTCGGCACTGAAATCCACCGGCAAGCGTGGCACCGCGGCATCATCGGGGCTGTCCGCGGTGGTCTCGAGGTCGATGTACGCGAGCTCCTCCGACGTGATCGGCAGGCGGATCTCAGCGAACTCCACCGAGAAGACGCGCGCGAGGGTCACGCCAGGCGTGACGTAGCGACCGACGCCCACGCGCTTGTCGCGCACGCGCCCCGCGAAGGGCGCACGGATCTCGGTGCGCGAGAGGTCGAGCTCCGCGCGCCGCACCGCGACCTCCGCCTCTCGCTGGCCGGCCTCTGCGGTGGAGCGGGCATGCACGGCCTCGTCGAGCCGGGAACGACTGGACGCGCCGGTCTGACGCATGGAACGTTGGCGAGCCAGCGTCGCCTCCGCGAGCTTCAGGTCGCTGCGTGCGCGAGCCAGCCGGGCCCGCGCGCCCTCGAGCGCGATCTCGTAGTCCCGGGCATCCAGGCGGATCAGCGGCTCGTCGGCGTCGAAGAAGGCGCCCGACGAGAGCTGTGGTGAGACCCAGATGATGCGTCCGGCGATCTCCGCCACCAGGTCGCTCTCGACGCCCGGCTCGACGGTGCCCTGGGCTGCGACGGAGAGCGTGACGTCGGCCGGGGCGACTGTCCGCACCGAGACCGCAGGGGCGCGCTCCGGCGGGCGCTCGCTCTCGGCCACGGGTCGGGTGAGGACGAGGAGGACGGCGATCGCCAGGGCGAGTGCGAGCACGCCCACCGGCATCAGTACCTTCTTGTCGATGCTCAAGGCTGATCCTCTGGCAGGACGGCGTCCTGTGTCGCCGAGTCGGTCCGTCGTCGCGCTCCCACGCGCTCACCTTCCTCCACCGTCTGCGAGCTTCTCCCAAGCCCTTCCGAGGGGGTGTCGTGCGTAGAGCTTTCTCACGAAGCGACCCGGTGGGACTCCGTCTGTACGCGGGCGCGTGGCCGCAAACATGCCGAATTCGTTGACTAGTGTCAATGACATCTGTTAATGATTTGGCATGAGCGCCGCTGCCCCTCAACAATCCCGACGCGAGCAGCAACGCGAGGAGACGCGCGAGCGGATCTTCGACGCCGCCATCGCGGAGTTCCTCGCAGAGGGCTTTGCCAAGGCGCAGATCCCGCGCATTGCCGCCGCAGCTGGCGTGGTCCGGGGGACCTTCTACTTCCACTTCCCGAGCAAGGAGCACGTCCTGCTCGAGCTCGCGCTCCGCTCGCAGCAGGAGATGGCCCGTCGCCTCGTGGAGGCGCGCCTGCGTGGGGTCCCGCTCGTGGAGGCGCTCCCGATGGTGGCTGATCCCGTGGGCGTGCTGGGCGAGTCGGAGGCGGGGACGGACCTGATGCGCGACATGCTCGCGCTCTTCGTCCGGGCAACGGAGACCATGTTCACACGGGACGACGAGTCTTCGGCCGTCCAGGAGGCGGTGAGCGAGTACCTGGGCGAGGCGTTGGATCGAGGTGAGCTGAAGAGCGATCTGCCGCCCGATCGGCTGGCGCGTACGGTGCTCTCCAGCATCCTCGGTGTGATCATCGCGGAGCGCGGCAGCGAGGAGGAGCGTCGGGAAGAGGTGCGAGTGCTCGTGCGCCTCCTGCTGCGCGGGATGCAGCCCGACTAGCCACGGTCCCGGCCCGGTATACTGCGCGCGGCGAAGCGACGCGCCGGCCTCGCTGGCGCGCAGGAGGGCCCCCATTCATGAGGTGCGGTGTTGGATCGGCCGAGCACGATGGCGCGCCCGAGGGCGGCCCGGTGCCGGCCACGCCGCGGGGTCAGCGTGCACGACCGCTGCGACGAGCCCGGTGCCGGGGTCGCGACGCGCGTTGAGCGGGAAGCAACGATGGGGCCCGCTGAGGAGCGGCTGGGATGCACTGGCCTGGGCGCTCGTGCTCCTGGGGATGGCCGTCGGGCTGGCCATGATCGTGCACCGCGCGGTGTTCTCGCCGAGCGGGCGGATGATCTTCGATTCGCCGGCCGCGCCGTGGATCACGGCGCCAATGGGCTTCTCCGCCCGAACGCGCCAGTACGGTCGCAAGTACGCGCCGGTGACGAGGTTTCGCCATGAATTCGAGTGGCAGGCGGACGGGGGCGCCGGGCTCGAGATCCGGGCCTTCGGCCGGGTCCGGCTCCTGCTCAACGGCGAGCCGGTGAAGCTGATGGTCGAGCCACCGAACTGGAAGTGGAGCCAGCGCGTGGCGCTCGGGGCGCGATTGCGAACCGGTCGCAACACGATTCTGGTCGAGGTGCGAAACCTGCACGGTCCGGGACTGCTCTCCATCCGCCTCGACGGGCCGGGCGGCGCCGTTCGCAGCGGCGAGCACTGGGAGGCGGCCATCAATCGCGGTGAATGGTCCAACGCCTGGCTGGCGGACGATCGCCGCCCCCACCCCGACTCGGCGCGCTTCGTCCAGACGAAGGATGCCTTCGCGACGCACTGGCCCTGGCTGCTCCTGCTCTTCGTGCTGGGCCTCGGCGTTGTTCGTGTGCCCGGGCTGATCCGCGATCCGTCTCGTCGCGCGCAGCTGGGGATGGCGGCCGCGGGGCTGGTCCTCTGCCTCAGGATCTTCCTGCTCTTCGAGCGGATCTGGCCACTGCCGACGGCCTACGGCTTCGATGCGACGAAGCACCTCGACACCATCGACTTCATCGCGGCGGAGGGGCGAATGCCGGGGCCGAAGGACGGATGGTCGAGCTATCACCCGCCTCTCTATCACAGCCTGGGCGCACTGCTCTTCAGCATCGGCCGCCCGTTGGGCCTGCCCCTGGCCAACGCGTTGCTCAAGCTCGTGTCGTTCTTCGCCGGTCTGCTGATCGTCCTCCAGTCCGTTCGCCTGGCGCGCCGGCTGCTCGGGCACGAGGGCAGCGGGCTCTGGGCGGCCGGGGCGCTCGCCGCCGTGCTGCCCATGAACGTGTACATGGCGGCGTATGTCAGCAACGAATCCCTGGCGGCGCTCTTCAGCGCCGGCGCGCTCGTCTCCGGGGTCGATTTCCTGCGCGCGGACAGACCTTCGATGGCCGCGCTGTCGCGCACGTCGGTCTGGCTCGGGCTGGCGCTGCTGACCAAGTTCACGGCGCTCGTTCTGGCCGCCGCCTTCCTCCCGATGGCGATCGGCAGGCTCGCGGCGGACCGCCGCGCGGGCTCGGTCCCGATGGTCACGGGCCTGGTCGCGGCGCTTGGCCCGATGTTGGTGCTGGCCGGCTGGTTCTACGGGCGGAGCTGGCTCCTCCACGGGAGTCCGGTGGTGGGCAACTGGTCCATCGACGAGCCGGGGCTGGTCTGGTGGTCGCCGCCCGGCTTCCACACGCCGGCCTACTACATGCATTTCGGGGCGGTGCTGGTCGCCCCCTACTACTCGGCCTTCTCCTCGTTCTGGGATGCGCTCTATTCGACGCTCTGGGGCGACGGTCTGCTGGCGGGCTCGGCGGAGGTGAGCGGGCGCAACCCGCTCTGGAGCTACGAGTGGATGGCGCTCGGCTACTGGCTCGCGCTCCCGATCAGTGCCCTCAGCGCTCTCGGGCTGGGGGCCCTCCTGCATGACGCCTGGAGCCACCGCTCCGCCGGGCGACGACGGGCCGTGGGGTTCATGCTGCTCTTCGGGGCGATGCTCCTCTTCGCCATGCTCTACACGACACTCGCTCTGCCCTATTTCGGGCAGGCCAAGGCCTTCTACGCACTCTCGGCGTCGCCGATCCTCTGTGTGGGCTTCGGCCGTGGGCATGCCGTCGTCGACGGCTGGCTCGCCGAGGGCCCCCTGGGCCGCCTTCGCCCCGTATTGCATGCGTTGGTCTTCGCCGCGCTGGCGACGCTGATCGCGGGATTCATCGCGTAGCGCTCCGCGCCAGGATGGAGCGAATCAGGGCATGGCGCTCCCCGCCGCGCAGACGGCGAATTCCCATGCCCCTCCGAGCGATTTGGCGATAGGATTGACGGATCGTCAAATCCATTCGAGCGCGCCCGGCCGGGCGCGCGGCGTCCATGGGAGCGGCAAGCGTGGAGTTCGACTGGTCCGAGGAGGACAAGCGCCATCGCGAGGAGATTCGCGCCTTTCTCGCGGAGACGCTTCCGGACGACTGGGAGGAGATCTCGAAGGACGGTCCGGGCGGCGATGCGCAGGCCGCCTTCTCCAGGTCGTTCTGCGCGCGCATGGCCGAGAGGGGCTGGCTCACCCAGCACTGGCCCAGCGAGTACGGCGGTCGGGACGCGGAGCCCTGGCGCCACTCCATCGTCGGCGAGGAGATGTGGGCGATCGGGGAGCCGCGCGGCGCGCAGTACATGAACGTCAATTGGATCGGCCCGGCGATCATGCACTACGGCACGGACGAGCAGAAGGCCTTCCATCTGCCGAAGATCTCCAGCGGCCAGGTCCTCTGGTGCCAGGGCTTCTCGGAGCCCGAGGCGGGGAGCGATCTGGCGGCGCTGCGGACCCGAGCCGACGAGGCCGACGGCGAGTTCGTCATCAACGGCTCGAAGATCTGGACCTCGTACTGCAATCACGCGGACTACATCATCCTGCTCGTCCGCACGGATCCGGAGAGCAAGCGCCACCGCGGGATCAGCGTCCTGCTCGTTCCGATGGAGACGCCGGGGATCGAGATTCGCGAGATCCCATCGGTGGTGGGCGAGCGCTACTTCCACGAGGTCTTCTTCACCGACGCGCGCGTGCCGACCAGCACGCTGCTGGGTGGCCGCAACGAGGGCTGGAACGTGGTCAGCTACGCGCTGCAGTTCGAGCGCGTCGGCGCCGCGCGCTACGCCCGCGCCGCGGTCACCCTCGACCGACTCGCCGAGATCGCCGGCGATCGTGGACTGCTCGACGATCCGATCATCGTCGACCGGCTCGGCGAGGCCCGCGCGCTCTGCGAGGCAGCGCGCGTGCTCACCTACAAGGTGATCGATCTGCGTGCCAAGGGCAGCCCGCCGACCGCCGACACCCAGCTCGCTCGCGTCCTCGGGACCAGCGCGGACAACGCGATCGGCCTGCTGGCCCTGGAGATCATGGGTCCGGACGCCCTCGAGTACGGCTCGTTCGCCGATGCGAACTTCCGCCTGGCGATGACCGCCGGCGTCGCGGTCGGGGCCACGGAGGTGCAGCTCAATCTCATCGCCTCGCGATTCCTCGGTCTCCCCAAGGAGTAGGTCATGGACTTCGATCCGAATGAAGACCAGGCGGCCGTGCTCGAGGCCGTCGAGGCGCTGCTCGAGCAGCACGCGGGTCCCGCACGGGCCATCCAGCTGCAGCCCAAGGGCGAGTACGATCAGACGCTCCACAGCGCGCTCGCGGGGGCGGGCTTCATGGACGTGGTGCGCAGCGATGAGATGGGGCCGCTCGAAGGTGCGCTCATCGTCGAGCGGGTGTCAGGCCACGCCGGCGTGGTGGCGGTGGGCGCGCAGGTCCTGGTCGCCCCCGCCCTCACCGTGTCGCCGCCGGCCGGGCCGATCGCGCTGCGGGCGGCCGGTCAGGGCGGTCCGGTGCGCTACGCGGCGCATGCCAGCACATTGATCGAGGTGGGCGAAGATATCGTCCGCATCGTCCCCCTGCGCGCTGGAGAGGCCGAGCCGGTGCCCTCCAACTTCGGCTATCCGATGCGCAGGAACAGCCCGGATATCGAGGCGCGCGGAGAGCCGCTCGGTCCGGACGCGGCGGAGCGAGCCGCCGGCTGGAGGCGGCTAGCGCAGTAAGCTGAGGCGGAGGGCTGGA
>CAZQMY010000280.1:0-7865 GCA_964594405.1 uncultured Spirochaetaceae bacterium
GACGTAGGCGCCCGCCAGATCCACCAGGCCGCGCGTCTCCGGATACCACCAGCCGAGGGGAACGCGCACGTGCCCGGCCCGCATGCCGGGCGCGATGTGGACCTTGGCGCTGACGTGGCCGTGCTCGGTCTCGAGCCGGGCCCACACGCCTTCCTCGAGCCCTTCGCGCGCGGCGTCGTCGGGATGCAGGAAGAAGCGCGGCGCCGGCGACCTTCGGCGCAACACACCGACGTTTCGCTGCCCGGTCTGGAAGAAGGGATCTTCCCGCACGCCCGAGAAGACGAGGTAGGGGTAGTCGTCGGTCGGCGAAGGCGCCGGGCGGTGATAGGGAAGCGGGTCGAAGCCGAGGTCGGCGAGGATCGACGAGGCCAGCTCGACCTTGCCCGAGGGCGTCGCGAAGCCGGTCTCGCGGTATTTGCGGAAGCGCGGCGGCGGCAGGTCCATGATCGTCGCCGCCCGGAACTCGGCGAAGGTCCGGCCCGAAGGCTCGAGGCGGTAGTCGAGCACCTCCTCGAGGCTCTCCCATGGGAAGTGCTCGGCCATCCCCATCCGCCGCGCCAGGTCGGTCCAGAAGCGGAAGGTCGAGGTGGCCTCCTCGGGCGGGTCGGCCACGGCCTCGGAGAGCGTCAGCCGATTGCTCCACGCCCAGCTGTCGGCGATGTGGTTGCGCTCGCTGAAGACGTCGCCGGGCAGCACGTAGTCGGCGAGCATGGCGGTCGGCGTCATGAAGATCTCGTGGGACACGACGAGATCCTGATTCAAGAGGCCCCGGTGGATCTGGTGCTGGTTCGGGTACGAGAGCAGCGCATTGTTGCCGAGCGTGATGAACGCCTTGACGGAATAGGGGTCGCCGTCGGCCATGGCGCGGAAGACCTCGGAAGGGTTGGCCATGTGGCAGCCCATCACCTGGTCGACCCAGGGCTGCCCCCACACCTTCTCGAGATAGGGCTGGAGCATCTCGGCGGTGCGGTAGGTGTAGACGGGATGCGTCGCATAGCCGAGCTGCTTGGCGCGCTGCTCGGGGGCGATCTCGCCGTGCAGCTGCAGCTCGGCCTCGGTGCGCCATCCGGGGTGCAGGCCGCCGAGGGTCTCGCCGCCCACGACGTCGAGGTTGCCGGTGATGGCTCGCAGGATCGACTGGAGCCGGATGCCCGAGGTCGAGTCGAGCTGCTGGTCGGTGATGGGCGTCCACGGAATGACGGCGCCATCGGCTCCGGCGTACATGCGCGCGGCCCGTGCGATGAGTTCAGCATCAACGCCGGTGATCTCGGCGACGCGCTCCAGCGGATACTCATCCACGCGTGCGCGCAGCTCGCCAAAGCC
The DNA here is from genome assembly GCA_964594405.1 of uncultured Spirochaetaceae bacterium. Lineage (GTDB taxonomy): Bacteria > Myxococcota_A > UBA9160 > UBA9160 > UBA4427 > CAZQMY01. Next base: position 1,324 of record CAZQMY010000280.1, read on the forward strand.
GACACACCAATCGCGCACGAAGTCGTGATCGTAGAGGCCTTCGTCGAGGATCACCTTCAGCCAGCCGAGCAGCAGCGCGGCGTCGGTGCCAGCGCGTATCTGCAGGTGGAGCGTCGCCTTCTTTGCCTGCTCCGACACACGGGGATCGACCACGATCGTCTCGGCGCCGCGCATTCTCGCCCCCTCGATCATGTTGAAGATGGGCGTCCACGAGTGCTTGCGCGGGTTGTGGCCGAGCAGGACGATGCAGTTGGCGTTCGAGATGTCGGGAAAGGGCATCCAGCCGTAGGTGAGCCGATTGACCGCCGCGGTGTTGCCGGCGCAGAGCGACACGCCCGAGATCCAGTTGGGCGCACCGAGCAGATTCATGAAGCGGCGATCGAGGCCGTGGGTCGTCTGCGTATTCCAGCCCGAGGTCGAGACGGCCAGCGCCTCGGGCCCGTGCTCGGCCCAGCGCGGGGCCGATCCCCCCCCAGATCGCTACTTGACATAGCATCGAGTTATCGGACCTCGGATCGAAAACGCAGCTTGAACGCACTATCCCCGTGCTCGCTCTTCGACCGGAACCTCCGTCAAACGAACCGGACGCCTTCCGCCGTGAATGATGAACGCGTCACCATGCGAGGCCCGCACGTTCTTCACCCACGCTCGCTCGCCCGCCAACGAGACGAGGTACTGCCTGCCACCGATCTCGGACGGAGACATCGAGAGCCGAATCGGCCTGCCCGAAGCCCTCCCCTTCACTTCGAGGGTCACGCTTCGAGGTGTCACGCCCATCGAAGTGATGAGCGGCGCGACTCGGCGGTTGAGCCAGTCTACGAGCCCCATGTGCAGCCAATCCTCCCGCCACGAACGAAATCGGCGTTCAGCAACCGGGGACGACACGCCTCGGCCCTCTGAAGGCCTCGAATCACCTGAAGGCCATCGCGCACTCGTGCAAGCCGGGTGTCGGTCGGTCGACACCTGCTCGATGTCGTGTTCGCGCGCTCATGGGAACCCGAGAAGAGTCCGCATGAACTGCTGGCGAAGCGCACCCGGCATCACCCGCCCGAGCAGATAGGCGCCTCTGCTGTCGGCACCAACGAAGTAGCGGCCGCGCGGCCTGTTGGCGGTGAGGGCTTCGGCCACTGCCTCTGCCACCCGGCTCGGGGGCGCCCCACGGCGCTCTGCCATGCCAGCGCGTGGGGAGACGAGGTCGCGATAGGGCGCAGATGCGTGGGCTGAGAGCGCCTGGAAGCTCGCGCGCGCCTTCTCCAGGATCGGCGTCTCCGTCTGCCCCGGAGAAACGACTGCGACGTGCACACCGGAGGCCGCCAGCTCGAGTCGGAGCGAGTCCGAGAATGCCTCGATCGCATGCTTCGCCATGCAGTACGGAGCATTGAGTGGTGTCGCGAGGAAGCCCTCACCTGAACCGATGTTGACGACGCGCCCGTGGCTGCTTCGCAGATCACGGATGAGTGCTCGCGTGAGCTGAACTGGCCCGAGCAGGTTCACCTGGAGGACCTCCCGAATCGACTGCATCGAGAGCTCCTCGATCGCGCCAGCGGTCGACGCCCCGGCGTTGTTGACCAGGCCTCGCAGGGGGAGCCCGAAGGATCGGACCTCTTCGACGGCATTGTCGATGGAGGCGGGGTCGGAGAGGTCGAGTCGAAACGACTCGGCGTTCGAAGGAAGCGCCGCCGCCTGGGCATCCGCCTTCACTGCTGCCAGGACGGTGAAGCCCGCTTCCCTGAGTCGGGACACACAAGCCTTGCCGATTCCGCCCGACGCTCCCGTTACGATGATTGCCTCGTTCATCAGCAGCTCTTCGAGAGCATCTCAGCTCGTCATTGCGGGGGCTCTGGTCGACCGGCCCCGCATTCTGTGCAGAACCCCGGTCGCTTCCATGTGGGGATTCGCGCGCCGCAGGTCTGGAAGATGATGATGGTCGAGCGCCGCTCGACGTGCCAATGGCCCCTGCCTTGATGGGTTCGAGCAGCCCGCGCAGGAGTCTTGTGTCGATCTGGCCTCCGTTCGTGCTCGCCCACGGATCACCTCGTGCTTCCTCGACCGAGCGGGGCGTCGGCCTACGGGGACCGCGATCCGGCTCCGCTCACCGCTGCCGGCCGTGCACTCGCCAGTGTACCACGCCACACCCCGGTAACGCGTCATTCAGTCTGCCCTTCTGTCGGAGAGGCCGCGCGGGAATCCGGCAATCCCCGAGACGCCGAGACACCGACATGCTCGAGGATCTCGTCGACGACGCGTTCGAGGGGCGCGTTGGCGTCGATCAAGACCGCGCTCTTGGGAATGGCTTGCTTCGTGGCGTGCTGCCATCGTGCATGGGACTCGCACTCACTTGCCGGTCCGCCCCAGTCGTCTTCGGTCCGGAGAGCGAGCCGTCGATCCAGCGTGGCCAGATCGATCTCGAGCACGAAGACCCCGTCGAATAGATCGATGAAGCCATCGGAGTTCCTTGAACCGCCGCAGAAGAAGGACGCAACGTGGGTCTCGTCTGCCACCAGCGCGCCGACCTTCCCGACGTCCCAGATCCAGTGTTCGAAGGCCGAGCTGTCCAGCGGCTCGCCGGTCCTGGGATCGCCCCAATAGGCCAGCTCTCGGTCGCCGTGGACCGTGTGATGACCGCGCCGTTCGAGCTCGTTGCAGACCGAGGTCTTACCCGCACAGGAGACGCCTTCGATCAGGAAGTTCTTGATGCCCATCCCTGGACTCCGCAGCGTGATGACGCGCGATCAGTGTGCGCTCCGGCTTTCGATTGGCTTCCCACCCACTGCTCTGGGCTTTGGTTCGCGCCTCTGCAGAGCCAGTCCGCCCGCCAACCTACGAAGCCTGAGTGAGCCGTCGGTATCGCTCAGCCATGTCCTCGTCAGGCGGCCATGCGTCGTGTGAGGTGGCAGCGTGCGTGTGCTCGTGCCAAGGCGCCTTCGAGCCAACGAAGGTGTGGGTATCGGTCTTTCGCTGCGGGCCCTCTTCGAGGAGGCCCAGCGGAACACCGACGATCGAATCCCAGTCTTCCACGACTGGAAGCGGCGCCCCACAGCCCCGGCAGGAGTATCGATTGACGCGCTCGCTCGAATTGTACGAGGCGATGAGGCCCTCGCCCGACAGGTACTCGGAGTGGCCCCGCTCCATGCTGGCGATCTGCCACTGGATCCCGAACGCCGGTTTGGATCGGATCCTACCACGGCAACTCGGTTGGCTCTCCAGGTCTCCAGGATTCGTGGGCGTCGATGTCCTTGGCAAAACCTGCCGACACGAGCAGATCTCGCCAGTCGCTCTTGGCAAGAGCGATCGCGCCTTTGAGGTCATCGAGCCTACCCTCGCTGATCTTGAGCGCAGCAAAGCGAAAGCGCTCGAGCTCGCCTGGAGTGCACTGTTCGAGCATTGGGAGGTTTCTTCCGCACTCGTTGATCAGGAGGCTCCGCGCCTCCTCACGATCCGACGGAGAGAAGAGCGCCGAGAGGTGCTGCTCGGTTCTTCCAGTCAAGGGCGCCGGGTCGGGAGTCCTCTTGCGACCGAAGAACCTCACGCGCCCCCTCCCGATGGCAGCAGATTCTCGCGCAGGGCGGAGACACCAGGCGCGGGTTCGAAGACCGGGCCATTCACTTCCAGCCCGAGGCTCTCGACGAGCTCCGTCATCATTCAATCCTTCTCGCCAAATGCCGGTCCGCTCCCCTCTTGCGGCAGCTCGTCGTGGATCTCGAACCAGGGGACCCTGGAGTCGGCCATGTAGTGAAGATCCGCTCTGCGCCCGGGGTCGGTGTCGAGCGTCCCGAGTCTGAACCCGAGGATGTCTGGAGCGGCGACGTCACGCTTGAATATCGGAGAGCCACAGCACCCGGCAAAGAACCTGCGAATGCCCGGACTGGATTCCCAGCTTCGCAGGAGGTCTTCTCCGCCCAGGAAGACGAGATCGGTCGCCTTCACAGCGGACGTGGTGCCGAAGCTCGAGCCCGAGTGCTTACGGCATCGCCAGCAGTGGCAAAGCGTGATCGGGCCGACGAGGTCTCCGCGAATCTCGTATCGCACACAGCCGCATGCACATGATCCTGCGAGCATGGACTCGCCCCTCCGTGTTCGAACCTCGCGGTGCCGGCAAGCGGGCTGCCATCTGTCGCCAAGCCCGGAGACTCCGCGAATCTTCCTGTTCTACGCTCAGGAGACAGTACCCGAGCTCCAGGCAAGGCACTCGATCTCAGCCGCTGGCAACGAGCTGCGACCGAGTCGCGGTACGCCTGTCGAATCCAGATTCTACGATCCTCTATGCAGGCCAGGCGTGCACGCGCTTCGGCTCGTCCGGGGCGGGCCGGGGAAGAACGATCGTGCCCAGGCCGTCGCCGCCACCGACTTCACAGCCCCGACCTTCCCAGAACTCGCGCACGGTGAAGGCTGCGACGATCGAGTCGAGCATGTCCTCCGGTCCTGGCCGGAAGTCCCCCGCCGCGGGCTCCCCGTAGGGGTTGTCGGGCAGGCCGGGAGGGTTGCCCCTCCCGGCCCCCCACAGATCCGTACGAGCGGGCCTCCCGCATACGGCTCCACGGATCACCTGTTCGCTGGAGCCAGCGCGGGCGGCTTCAGTGCGCGCGGGTGCGGAACCGGGAAACGGTCGAGCAACCGCTTGAACTGATGCCACCACATCGGCCGTTGCGAGCGGCGAGCCAGTGCCTTCCACCAGGCTCGGAGGAGCTGGAAGCGGAACCTCACCAGCGAACCGTAGTTCCCGATGAGGCCGTAGTAGAGACAATGACCCCGTAGCTTCACAACGAGCGCCTCGTGCTGCTCCGCAACCGGACGGTGTCGGTGGTCCTTGCACCACTGACCGATCGTCCGGGTCGCACGACTCATGCGGTCCTTGGCCGTCTTCTGCTTCACCACCCAATTGCCCTTCCTGGAGCGACCCCAGAAGTGCGTGAAGCCCAGAAGGTCGAAGGTCCCGGGCTTGCGAGAGCCACCCGCACGCTTTACGTCCGAGCCGGATCTCGGTCGCTGGAACTGGATCAACTGAGTCTTCTCGGGATGGAGGGTCAGGCCGTACTTGCCAAAGCGCTTCGGCAACACGTCCATCACCCGTCGCGCATCCTCTTCCAGAGCGAACACGATGACGAAGTCATCGGCATACCGCACCCGCAGGGCTTCGCCCCGCAGCCGTGGCCGCACGACGTCTTCGAACCACACGTCGAGCACGCAGTGGAGATAGAGGTTTGCGAGAAGCGGCGAGATCACCCCGCCTTGAGGTGTGCCGTCTTCCGAGCGAACCACTCGACCATCGTCCAGCACGCCGGCCTTGAGCCACTTGTGAATCGCACGGCGCAGCACGCCGTCTCTCACCCGTTCGTCGAGGAAGGAACGACGCTGCCGGTGATCCACAGCTTCGCAGAAGCCCTGGATATCGGCCTCCAGCACCCAGCCGCCCCCCATCTTCATCGTGCCCTTCCACACCGAGTCCAGCGCCTGGTGGGCCGAGCGGCCAGGACGGAAGCCGTACGAACCGTCTCGAAAGTCCTGCTCGTACACCGCTTCGAGCACCATCGTCACCGCCCGCTGGAGGACCTTGTCCTCGAAGGTGGGGATCCCGATCGGTCGGGTCTCGCGACCTTCTCCTTTCGGGATGTGCGCCCGCCTCACCGGAGGTGCGTGGTACTGCCCTGACTTGAATCGCTCGAGCAGTGACCCCAGATTTTCATCCAGGCTCGCTGCGTAGTCTCGGGCCGTCTGCCCGTCGATGCCCACCGCCCCGCTCTTGCGGGTACGCCGGTACGCTTCGTGGAGCCACGCGATGTCGATGTGGTGAGCCAGGGTGGTGAACACCATCCCCGGCGCCTCCCTCGCCTGTTTCGCGATCCGCTCGAGTTTCGTGGAGATGGAGTCGAAGCCCGATGTCTCCGCCATCTTTCCCTCCTGCGGTTCTGTGATCCGGCCTTCCCTTCCCTCCACCGGGTTCCCTGGGGCGGGTTCCCCGGCTTCGCGGGTACTATGGAAGACTCCGATTTCTCCTCCCCCATTCCGAACGCCTTCGGCGTCGCCTTGGAGATCGGTACCGTCGCCCGAGAGTCTTGTTCGCTCCGACCGGCCGCCCTCTCGGGGTCGCAGGCTGCCGGCCAGCCGGGTCCGGGTCACCGCGGGACCAACGCGGTCGCTTCGACGGAAGGAAGGAGACCTCCCAGGTTCCGGGGGGACCTTCGCGCACGTGCCCCGCTCTCAGACCCCGGCGGGTCCGCCTCCCCCTGGCCCGCTCGAAGAGGCGGTGATGCCTTCCGTCATGTCAACGACGTTGGCACCCGCGAGTCAAACTTCGGGGCTCTATCCCGCGGCCCATGCGCTCGCTGTCTACGCTTCACGGCGACGGTCACCCGGCGCCGCGCAAGACTCGCTTCCGGCTGGGGGCCAGCCTTGGCCGGACAGGACTTCACCTGCAAGGTCCATCTGTAAGGTTTCCGCGCGGATGGCTACATCGCTTCCCCCTCACCCAGGCTTGGCCTGGCGCACTGACATAACGTCCGTACTCGGCCGTCGGTCCAGAACGCAGCTTGAACGCCCTTCCC
>CAZQMY010000281.1:0-7829 GCA_964594405.1 uncultured Spirochaetaceae bacterium
GGCGTGATCTGCCCAGGCTTCCACATCTCGATGGAGGCGCTCTTCGAGCGGGCCTCGAAGCTGCATCGCGTCGAGATCGCGCGCCCCAAGACGGTGATCGGCAAGACCACCACCGGCGCCCTCCAGTCCGGGCTGCTCTACGGCTACGCGGGGCGCGTCGACTCCATGGTCGAGCGGATCAAGCCCGAGCTCGGAGCCGACACGCGGGTGATCGCCACCGGCGGGCTGGCGCGCCGGATCGCAGAGGAGCGCGAGGTGATCGAGGAGGTCGTGCCCTTCCTGACCCTCGAGGGCCTGCGGATCCTCTTCGAGAAGAATCGCTGAGCCGACGCCGTCTCGTCCGGGCGTGGGCACCGTCGCATGTGCTCGGAATGACAAGGGAATCCCTCGAGCCGCCGATTCAAGTTCGCCGCCCCCCCATCCGATCCGCACTTCGGGGGAGAATGCGGCGTCCCGGGGACGTTCGCCGCTGCCCCGTCGTCGACCGCGTCCGGTCCACGTGCGAAAGGCGTCCGTGCAGAGCGAGCAGAAGCAGGCCAGCCGAATCCGCTTGAGGCTCTCGCCCCAGGCAGAGAAGTACGCCCGACGCGACGCGCCGGTCGGCGTCCGACGCATGGCTGCGCGCGGTGCCCTGCCGCTCGCGCCCATCGACCTCGCCACCGTGCTCTTCGCCCTCGCCCACGACCCAGACGCCGAGGTCAAGGACACCGCGCGGCAGAGCCTCGAGAACCTGCCGGAGAACGTGCTGGGGACCGTGCTCTCGGGCCCCGCCAACCCCGCCCTGCTCTCCTTCCTCGCGCGCGTCCACCGCGAGGACGAGCCCGCCTGCGAGAAGCTCGCGCTCAACGCCGCCTGTGACGATGCCACCATCGCCTTCCTCGCCACGCTCCCGCTTCGGCGCGTGGTGGACATCATCTCGACCAATCAGGAGCGCATGATGCGCTGCGACGACATCGTAGAGGCCCTGGGGGCCAATCCCCTCACGGGCCGCGCGGTCATCGAACGCATCCTGACCTTCCTCGGGATCGACGACGAGGAGGAAGACGACCCGGAGGAGGAGCTGAGCGAAGAAGGCGCCGCGGCCGCCTTGCGCGCGATGCTCGGCAAGGAGATGGCCGACGTGGCGCGGCTCCTGGCGAGCGAGGCGGACCTCGAAGACGAGGCCGAGCAGGGCAATCTCTTCGCCGCCGTGCAGAAGATGACGGTGATGCAGAAGATCAAGCTCGCCCGCGTCGGCGGCAAGGAGGCCCGCAGCCTGCTCATCAAGGATCGCAACAAGGTCGTCTCCACCTCCGTGCTCGGCAGCCCCAAGATCACCGAGACGGAGGTCGTCGGCATCGCGAACTCACGCGGCGTCTCGGACGACATCCTCCGCATCATCGCCATGAACAAGGACTGGACCAAGTCCTACAAGATCAAGCATGCCCTGGTCACCAACCCCAAGACGCCACAGCCCCAGGCCATCAAGTTCTTGAACTATCTTCAGGACAAGGATTTGAAGGCGCTCATGAAGAGCAAGGACGTGTCGACGGTGATCTCCACACACGCCAGACGCATCCTGAACAAGAAGGGGAAAGTCTGATGGCGACCGCCGACCAGAGCGCAGAACCGACCCACGATGTCGTGGCCCGCATCGCCTACTGGGGTCCGCCGGGCGCGGGCACCAGCACGAGCCTCGAGAGCATCCATGCTCGCCTCAAGCCCAGCAAGCGAGGCGACCTCGTGCGTCTGCCGACGCGCCTGGATCCGACCGTCACCTATGAGGAGCTGCCCATCCAACTGGGCCCGGTCGGCGGCCAGCGCACCGAGCTGCGCCTGGTCGGCATCCCTGCCGCGCCCGGTCATGCCGCTACGCGCATGCAGCTGCTCGATCAGGTCGATGGCGTAGTGCTGGTGCTCGATGGGCGCGGCGAGTGTCTCGCCCAGAACGCGGCGGCGGTCTCCGAGCTGCGAGAGAGCCTCTCGGCCTATGGGGTCAAGCTCGAAGCGCTGCCGCTGGTACTGCAGATCAACAGGAGCGATCTCTCGGATCCGGAGTCCATCGCCAACCTCACCCGAGAGCTCGGCCTCTCGGACGCCGCGCGCTTCGAGACCATCGCCAGCGAGGGCCAGGGCGTCCTCGAGGCGCTCACGACGATCTCCAAGCAGGTCGTCCGCGTGCTGCGACACCGCAGCCTCGCACCCGAGCCGGTCGCTGCCACCACCACCACCGCTGCGTTCGGCGCGACGACGACGCCGTTGCCCCGCTCGCCCGAGCACGCTGCCCCGCTCGCCTCGGTCGACGGGCCGAGCGCCAACGAAGTCATGGAGGCGGCGATCCTGGCCGAAGGCCCTTCGGAAGCGCCCGAAGACCGGACCATCCACGAGGCCCGCATGGCCTTCGACCAGTCCTGGAGCGAAGTCGAGGCCGCGGCCAAACGCGACACGGGCATGCGCCTGGGGAGCGATCTGCGAATCGTCAGCGTCGGCCAGGCCGAGCGCACCGCAGAACGCGCGATCAGCGTGCCGCTGATCCTGGGCAACGCCGAAGGCGAGACCCTGACGCTCTCGCTCGGTCTCTCCCTCGAGCCGCTCCTCGCGAGCGAACCCGGAGATCCGGACGAATGAGCCTTCGACGCATCGGGCTGTACGGCGTCGGCGAGGAATCGCTGCGCCTCCTGCGCATGCTCCGCAACAGCGCCGGTGCGGACGTCGCCTGGCTCTACGACGACGACCCACAGGCCGCCCTCGAGCACGCCAGCAGCCTCGGGCCCGAGCTGGCGAAGATCGTGCGTGAGCGGATGGTCATCGACTTCGATCAGTTCGCGTCCCAGGCCGAGCTCTCGGCGGTGGTCGACGACGGGCGGTTGCAGCCCTTCAGCGCGCGCCATCCGGACAATCGCGATCGCGGGCTCCAGATCGTCTCGCCGCTGGTGGCGCGCCTGCTCTTCGCGTACGAAGTCGAGCCCCACCATCGCAAGGCCGAGCTCCTCCAGGCGCTCGGCGAGGTGGTCGAATCCCTCGAGCTCACCATCGACTCCGAGGAGCTCTTCACGCGAATGCTCGAGATCGCGGTCGGGGTGACGGGCGCCGAGGGCGGATCGCTGATGCTGCTCAGCGGGGACGGCCAGGTGCTCACCATCGCGGTCGCCATCGGCGTCGAGCCCGAGCTCTGGGAGAAGATCAGGGTCCCCATCGGCGAAGGCATCGCGGGCAAGGTGGCGGAGAATGCGAGGCCGCTGCATCTGCGCGGCAAGGCGGACCGACGGCACTTCCACATCCTGCGAGAGCGTCTCGACGTCGAGGCCGCTCTCTCGGTCCCGCTGGTGCGCGCTGGCCGTGTGCTGGGCGTGCTCAACCTGCACCACTCCACGCGCGCCGACGCCTTCGACGAAGGGGACCTCGCCTTCATGCAGCGCGTCGCGGCGCTCGACGCCGAGATCATCGGGCGCGCCCGCGAGCACGAGGAGCTGCGCGATCAGGCGGCGCGCTTCGAGGCGGTGCGCATGGTCTCGGAGCTCCTCGGCGAGCGCGCGCCGCTCCCGGATCGACTGCGGCAGATCTGCTTGAATGTCGCTGGGCGCATGGGAAACGGGATCGCCCAGCTCTACCTCTCGGACGATCTCTCCGACGCGCTCGGCGATCACGGCGAGCCGACGACCGATGGGGCGGAGTTCCGCCTGCTCGCCACGTCGCTGGAGGGCGGGGGCTTCGGGGGCGAGTACGCGATCCGGCCCGGCCAGGGCGTCGATGGGGCCGCGGCCGAGACGGGCCGCCCTCGATTCCTGCGCGGCGAGAAGGGCGCCCTCTCCTATGCCGCGCTCCCGCTGCTGGTCCACGGCAAGGTGGTCGGCATCCTCACCGCACAGGCGGGCACGAGCGCGCTCCACGGACGCGCGAACGAAGAGGCGCTGCTCGAGATCGCGGCGGCCCTGGCCGAAGGCGTCGCCCGCTCGGAGCACGAGCGAAAGCTGAGGGCTCAGAGCACGCGGGTCGCCGCCATCAACGAGACCGGCATCCGCATGTTGAGCGCCACGGACCTCGGCGAGATCGGCCGGCTCGCCACGAGCAGCCTGAGCATGATCCTGGAGGCGGACCATGCGCTCCTGCGGACCCGCGACCCCGATACCGGGCGCTACCACATCAGCGCGTACTACGGCAGCGCCGAGGGCGAGCGTCAATCCCGCCTCTTCGAGCTGGACAAGCGCGCGAGCGTGGAGGCCATCCGAAGACGCGCGCCCCTGTTGATCCGAGAGCTGACCGCCGACAACGCGGTCGCCGAGTTCGGCGACGACTTCAGATCGCTGATCATCGCCCCACTGCGGCGCGAGGGGCAGATCATCGGGACGCTCTCGATCTACGACAAGGTCACCATCGACCGTTTCTTCGCCAGCCACTTCGGCGAGGACGACATGGCCATCTTCGGCAAGTTCGCGAGCTATGTCGAACGCGCCATCAGCGGCGCCGAGGCGCGCCTGATGGCGGAGGACCTCAACAACTTCGACGCCGACAGCCGACTCCCCAACGGCGCCTATCTCTGCGCGCGCGTCCAGGAGGAGATCGCGCGCAGCGCCGGCCGCGCTGGCGGGCTTGCGCTGATGAGCTGCGTGATCGAGAACTGGAAGACGCTCTCGGAAGGCCGAAGCCCCGCAGTGGCGTATCGGGCGATGCTCGCAACGGCCGACGCGCTGCGCGCGGAGCTACGCGACTTCGACGTGCTCGCGCGCACCGAGCCCAGGCAGTTCACGGTGCTCATGCCAGAGCCCGCCCCGGGACTCGAGGAGCACATCGCAGCGCTGGCACGCGCCGTCTCCGAGCGCGTGCTCGCAGATCCGCGCCACCGTCAGCCGCTGCGCATCGAGCTGGCCTTCGGCTACGCAATACACCCCGCGGACGGCCAGGACTACGAGCGCCTGCTCAAGCGGGCGAGCGAAGCGCGCATTCGCATGGTCTAGCGACGAAGGGCCGCGCTGGGCGTGCAGCGCTTCGCGTCGAAGGCCACCGGCGCGGCCGCCGGCGTCAGACGAGAAGCGACATGAAGATCGACGCGAAGCCGAGGAATGCGGCAAAGCCGACAATGTCCGTGACGGTCGTCAGTACGATGGACGAGGACTGCGCCGGATCGAGCCCGAGTCGGCGCAGCACGAGCGGAATCGATGCGCCCGCCAAGCCCGCCGCCGTCATGTTCACGACCATCGCGAGCCCGATGACCATGGCGAGCGCGAGTCGGCCGTCCCAGACATAGACGCCGACCGACGTTCCCAGAGCGACCAGAGCTCCATTCAAGAAGGCACCGGCACCTTCCTTCCAGAGGAGTCGGCGCTCCGTCCCAGGGACGAGCTCATCCAGAGCCATGCCTCGCATGACCACCGCGAGGGCCTGCGCACCCGTGTTTCCACCCTGACCTGCAACGACCGGAAGCAGCACGGCGAGCGCGGTCACGCGTTCGATGGTGCCCTCGAAGACGCCGACCACGGCAGCCGCCAGGAACGCCGTCGCGAGATTGACGTAGAGCCAGGGCAGCCGCTTGCGCACCACGACGTCCACCGGCGAGAGCGCCCGCTCGTCCTCGCCGGCGCCGACCATCTTCTGCAGATCGCCGAAGGCTTCCTCCTCGAGGGCGCTGAGGAGCTCGTCCTTGCGCACCACACCCAGGAAATAGCCCTGTGAGTCCACCACTGGAATGGCGACGAAGCGGCGTTGGCGGATCAGCTCAGTGAGCTCCGCACGGGTCGCGGTCCCCTGGACCGAGACGATGTCGCGATGGACGAGCGGAGCAAGCCGGCTCCTGGGTGGCGCGAGCAGGAGCTCGCGCATGTTGACCACACCCTCGAGGATGCCGTCTTCACTGGTCACATAGAGGTAGAAGAGCGTCTCCCGCTTCGAGCGTCTGAGCTTCGCGATCGCTTCCGCGACGCTCAGGTCGGCCTGAAGCGTGGTGACACGCGTGTCCATCAGGGCGCCGGCGGTGTCCTCCGGGTAGTGGAGCAGCGCGCGGATGCGTCGAGCGGCCTCCGGATCGAAGCCTCCGAGCGCCGCCTCCCGTGCCGCATCTTCGAAGCTGTGAAGGAGCGAGGTCGCCTTGCGCGGACTGAGAGACTCGAGGAGCTCGACCGCAGACTCCGCACCCAGTGCGCCGAGGATTGCCGTGCCCGGGCCGGGTGCGAGATGCTCCAGCACGTCGGCTGCCGTACGCTTCGGCAGGGTCTTGATGATGCGGACGGCATCTTCGGTCCCGATGGCCTCGAGCGCCTTGGCGCCATCCTCCGGGTGATCGGCCATCAAGGCGCGCGTCATCGCTTCGAATGCCCGGGCCATGGTGCGGGATTCCCTTCGTTACATTCCGGGGGCGCCCGGAGTCGGGCGCATTGGATGGAGTTCGACGTTCGTGTCCGACGGGCTGCTGCAACCTGCCATCGTAGTCGATGTCGCCCTGCTCTGGGCTCTGTCATGGTATGGCATCCGGTGGCTCCGCACGTCCACCGCACGCAACGCAGTGGCGGTGCTCGCGATCGTCGGATTCGGTGCCGCGATCGCCCGGGCCTTCGATCTCATCGCGATCAGTCGGGTGCTCCAGGCGGTCGCCGGCGTTTCGGTGCTGATCGTGGTCGTCGTCTTCCAGCAGGAGCTGCGTCGGCTGATCGACCAGATCACCAGCCTGCGCTTTCGCTCCGCGTCCGGTCGGGCCGCTCCGAGCGCGCAGAGCGAGCTCCTGATCCGCGCGCTCGCCGCGTTGGCAGAGCAGAGGCGAGGCGCGCTCGTCGTCGTACCGGGCCTCGAGCCCCTCGAGCGGCATCTGGACGGCGGCATCGAGCTGGACGCGAGACTGAGCGAGCCCCTCGTGCTCTCGCTCTTCGACCCCCACTCGCCAGGCCACGACGGAGCCGTGGTCTACGACGGCACGCGGCTGCGCCGCTTCGCGGTGCACCTCCCCCTGTCCACCGACCACGCACAGCTGGGGCAGCGCGGCACCCGTCACGCCGCGGCCCTCGGCCTGTCCGAGCGCAGCGACGCGCTCTGCCTGGTCGTGTCGGAGGAGCGGGGGACAGTCTCGGTGGCCCTCGGCGGGCACCTCGAGACGCTCCCCTCTGCGCAGGCCGCTGGGGATCGGCTCGCGTCGCACCTCCGCGGTCTCTCGAGCGAAGGACAGGCCAAGGGCGAGGTCGGGTGGCGCTCCAGCCGCACCTGGCGTGAGGGAGTGCTCTCGCTCGCGGTGGCCGCCCTCGCCTGGTGGATGATCGTGCCCGGTGGAGGCGAGATCGAGGTGGACCGAAGCGTCGCGCTCCGGATTACCGGGCTGCCGGCCGGATATGCGCTCGAAAGGATCGACCCCGACCATGCGACCGTCCGCTTCAGGGCGAGACGTCGAGATCTCTTCCTGATGTCGGACGAAGACTTCGAGGTCCGAGTCGACGCCCTCCTCGCAGAGCTGGGACGCCGCACCTTCGCCATCACTCCCGCCGACGTGATCCATCCCGAGGCGGCGACGATCCTCTCCCTCGAGCCATCGAGTATCAAGATCGACCTGACCCGGACCACGATGGCTCCAGATCCGAGGTAGCTCGTCGCGGCCCTGGCGGCTGGACTCAGGGCTGAGCGCCGCTGCCCGCGATCGGAATCGGCGCCGAGCCCGTGCCCGCATGCAGGGCGACCCGCGGGCAGGGGATCTCGATGCCCTCTTCCGAGAGCGCCTCGAGCAGGCTCGCGTAGAGGGCGTTCCGCACCTCGAGGAGCTTCTGGCTCACGACCCAAGCGGAGAACTGGATCGCGATTCCCGGGTCGCCGAACCCGCTCCAGACGATCAGCGGCCTGGGCTCGTCCAGAACGTCTGCGTTGGCGTCTGCCACCCG
>CAZQMY010000282.1:0-7824 GCA_964594405.1 uncultured Spirochaetaceae bacterium
GGGTCCTCACCTGGGCCGGACAACTCGAGCAGGGCGCCGATCGACGCAGAGGCCAGCCCCAAGCCCAGCGAGGACAACACGCCACCCGACACGAAGCAGTATTTCGTGACCCTGCAGCTCATGGTAGGCTCCGGCGCACAGCGGCGCAGCGTCGGCACACGCGGTCGAGCCCGGCCTCGGGACCGACTCCGAATCGGTCCTGCCTCCAACGCGCATGACTGGGGATGGGGATGCGTCGTGCACCGGAGACGGGCGCGCCCTGGCGGATCGGACCGCGACGGCGCCCGCCCAGGCGCTCCTGCGCGGATCGGGTGGGCATCAGGGGGGAGTCGGGCCGTCGCATCTGCGCGATGCGCATCGAGTGTCTGGGCCCGCGCTGCGCACGGGCGACCCGGATGCTGGCCAGATCCAACTCCACTCCGGTAAAAGTGACGCCGACGCCCCTTGTATAGCTTTGCCACGCATGCGGCGTCAATTCGCGGCCGCATGAGAAGAGACGGGAGGCACCTGGCCTCCCGTCTCGGCGATCGATCCGGCCTCTCGCGGCGCGCGCGAAGAAACCGTGTTCGTCTCGCGCCTAGCGCTTCGAGAACTGGAAGCGCGCGCGAGCGCCCTTCTGGCCGTACTTCTTGCGCTCCTTGATGCGCGAGTCGCGCGTCAGGTAGCCCGCCCGCTTGAGCGCGGCGCGCTGGGTGCCGTCAGCCTTCTCGAGGGCGCGAGCGATGCCGTGGCGCAGCGCGCCGGCCTGCCCCGCCATGCCGCCCCCGCGGATCGTCGCGTGGATGTCGTAACGCTCGAGCGACTCGGTCAGCTCGAGCGGGCGGCGCACCATGATCTGCAGCGCCTCGCGCGGAAAGTAGGCGTCCATCGGGCGGCCGTTCACGGTGATGGTGCCGGAGCCGAGCGCGAGTCGAACGCGCGCGACGGCGCTCTTGCGCTTGCCGGTGCTGGTGGCGAGGGCGGCATCAGCCAAGGGTGATCTCCTCCGGCTTCTGAGCCGCGTGGGGGTGTTCGGGGCCGGCATACACCTTGAGCTTGGAGAGCATCGTTCGACCCAGCGAGTTCCTGGGCAGCATGCCCTTGATCGCGGAGTAGACCACGCGGTCGGCGTGCTCGGACTGGAGCAGCTTGTCGGCGGTGACGGACTTGATTCCGCCCGGGTGACCCGAATGCCGGTAGTAGGTCTTCTGCTCGCGCTTGCGTCCGGTGAGCTTCACCTTGTCTGCGTTGATGACGATCACGTACTCACCGGTATCGACGTGAGGCGTGAAGATCGGACGATGCTTTCCACGCAGGATGGTGGCGGCCCGGGTGGCCAGACGACCCAGCACCTGATCCTCGGCGTCGATGACGAACCAGCGTCGCTCGACGTCCTCGGGCCTGGTGCTCTGGGTTGCGCGGTGTGCTTGCGCGCCCATGGCTTCTCCTATGACTCTGAATATGACTCTGACTCTGACGGCTTCCGGCGCCCGAAGGCGCTGGATCGCGGCGCAGGGGCGAGAGCGCCTGGGCGCGTCGCCTCCACCGCGTCGGATGTGGATGTGAATGGCTGCAGCGCGGTCGCGCGCGGGGGATCGAGGAAGCGGAAGGGCCGCAAGAGAGGCCGCGCGTCCCCCAACAGCCCACGGCCCGGCTGCTCGCGCAGTCGGGCCGGCCATTGGATACCTGAGCGACGAGCACAGGTCAAGCCTTCGAGCCGCTCCGACTGCCGTCCAAGCGGCTGGATTTTCTGTGGAATGTCGGCCCCCTCCGGCCTCCGAGACAGGCGTTCCCGCGGGATCCTGGTCAGTCCGAGCAGGCCGCGGCGAGCCCACCGCTCCCCCCAACCGCTCCCCCTATCCGGAATAGGACACTGCCTCCAGCGTCAGGCCGTGGGCGGCGACCGTCGGCCCCGCCCGTCCCCGATCCTTCGAAGCCAGGACGTCCGAGATGCCCTCGGGCGCACGTCGGCCGAGCCCCACCTCGAGCAGCGTGCCCACCAGATTGCGAACCATGTAGCGAAGGAAGCCGCGCCCCTCGAAGTGGAAGATCACCTCCCCACCGGGCTCGCCCCCGACCTCGACCAGGAGCAGCTCCCGAACGCTGGTCTTCGCATCCGAGCCCGCCGCCCGGAACGCGCTGAAGTCGTGCCGGCCGAGCAGGGGCTCCGCGGCCGTCCGCATCGCCCCGAGGTCCAGGGGCTGGGGGACGTGCAGGAAGCGATGGGCGCGCAGCGGCGATCGCACGCGACCGTTCCACACGCGGTAGACGTAGCGTTTGCGCCGGGCGCTGCGCCCGGCGTCGAAGTCGTCGTCGACCACCGCCACCTCGAGTACGGCCACGGTCCGCGGCAGGACGCCGTTGAGCGCCCGCAGCAGGGCCCCGGCATCCAGATCGGTCTCGATCAGCGCGCTGGCGACCTGCCCCTCCGCGTGGACGCCCGCGTCGGTGCGCCCGGAGCCCAGCACCCGCACCCGCTGCCCGGTCACACGCGCCACCGCATCCTGGAGCGCACCCTGAACCGTCGGCGCGTCGCCCGCCTGCTGCTGCCAGCCCGCGATGGCCTGGCCGTCGTATTCGAGTAGCAGGCGGATGTTCGGCATCGAGGAGCGCCGCCCGGCCGTGGCAGCGATCGAAGCGCCGACTCAGGAGGCGCACGACGTTGACGGCTGCGAGGCGTACGGGATCCGCCGCCATCCAGAGCTGCAGCGCGCCCCCCGGCCCCTCGCCGAGCGAGTCATCAGCACGGATGCGGCTCACGAGCACCTCGTCGCGCCCGATCGGATCGCGGCTCCCGGGCGGGTCCTCGTCGGTCCACACGTCGACACCCGGGGCCTCACCGAGGACCTTTCGCGCCTCCGCGACATCGATCGGTCGTTCGGTCTCGACCATCATCGTGCTGCTCTCTCCGGCGAACGCCGGCACCTGCACGCTGGTCACGGCGACGCCCAGCTCCGACCCCACCAGGCGACGCAGGCTGGCCTCCAGCCGGGCCTCGGTCAGCGCTCGTCCTTCGCCAGCGACGGCCGCGTCCTCGGCAGGCGGATGGGGGTGGCAGTCGAAGGCCAACGGGTAGGGGAACGCCGTGCTCTCCGGCATCTCCCTGTGGCTGAGCAGCGCCAGCGTCTGATCCGAGAGATCGTCGATGCTGCGCCGCCCGCCCGCCGACGCCGAGTGCAGCACGGTGCCCACCACTCGGCGGACGCCCGCCGCCGCCTCCAGCGCCGAGAGCACCAGCGACCAGGCGATGGCGGGACCGATGGGCGTGCTGATCAGCGGGGCCCCGGCCAGCTGATCGTGTTCGCCGAGCGCGGCCAGCAGCAGCGGCACCTCCGGGCTCGCGAGCAGCGCGCCCGAGCAGTCGAAGCAGGGCACCTCGGCGCGCAGCGCGTCACGCACCACCTGCAGCGCGGCGGCGCCCGGCGCGCACACGACCACCGCGTCCCACCCGGGCAGCTTGGGCAGCTGGGGGTCGACGGGGATCACGTCGCCCGCGAACTCGACGTCTGCGCCGAGCGAGTTCTCGCTGGCGTGGAGCGAGAGCTCGGCGATGGGCAGGCGCTCGCTCTCGAGGGCGGCGAGCAGCTCAGCGCCCAGCGTGCCCGTGGCCCCGACGATGGCCAGGCGGATGCCCTCGCTCACGTGACGAGCTTCCCGATCACGGCGTCGCCCATGACCGTGCAGCCGACCGTTGGTCGGTCCTCGCCCTCGAGCAGCAGATCGGCGGTGCGCAGCCCGTCCTCGAGCACCGCCGATACGGCGTCGCGCACCGCCGCGGCCCCCTCACTGCAGCCCAGCGATGTCTCGAGCAGCATCGCCACGCTCAGGATCGCCGCGAGCGGATTGGCGATGTCGCGGCCGGCGATGTCCGGGGCCGATCCATGCACCGGCTCGTAGAGACCGAAGCCGCCGCTGGCCACGCTGGCCGAGGGGAGCATCCCGAGCGAGCCGGTGATCTCGGCGGCCTCGTCCGAGAGGATGTCCCCGAACATGTTGCCCGTGACCATCACGTCGAAGCGACGCGGGTCCTTGACCAGCAGCATCGCGCACGAGTCCACCAGCTGATGGGACAGCTCCACGTCGGGATAGTCCTTGGCCACCTCCTCGACGACATCCATCCACAGCTGCGAGACCGCCAGCACATTCGCCTTGTGGACATGCGTCACGTGCTTGCGGCGCAGGCGCGCCTGCTCGAAGGCTACGCGCGCGATGCGCGCCACCTCGTGCTCGTCGTAGACCATGGTGTTCACGGCGCGCCGCACGCCGCCCTCTTCGGATCGGCCCTGCGGCTCCCCGAAGTAGATGCCGCCAGTGAGCTCGCGTACGACGAGCAGATCGATGCCCTCCACCACCTCCGGGCGCAGGGTCGACGCCTCGACCAGGGCCGGAATCACCGCCGCCGGCCGCAGATTGGCGAAGAGATCCAGCGCCTTGCGCAGCTTGAGCAGGCCCTTCTCCGGCCGAACGTCGACCGAGAGCGCATCCCACTTCGGCCCGCCCACGGCGCCCAGCAGCACCGCCCGGCTCTCCTTGCAGAGCTCCACGACCTCGTCTCGCAGCGGCGTCCCATGCGCGTCGATGGATGCGCCGCCGATCAGCTCCTCAGCGTAGGCGAGCGCGAGGCCATGGCGATCCGCCACCGCATCGAGCACGCGCCGAGCCTGTGCGGTCACCTCGGGGCCGATCCCGTCTCCGGGCAGGACTACGATTCGATCACTCATTCCTGGGACGTTTCCTCTCGATTCCGATGCAGCCAGGCCGCAGGCGGGGCGGCCATGGCCATTCTTGCCCTGTCCGCTGCCCGCGCGGGCCACCTCACGCCCGCGGCGAAGGCCCGGCTAGATTCCCTTCGGCGCGTTGACGTCGCGGCGCTTTCGATGCCACTCCAGCTTGTTGATCGCGTGGACGTAGGCCTTGCCGCTCGCCACCATCACATCCTCGTGTACGCCGTTGCCGATCACGCGTCGGCCGTCCTCTTCGATGGTCACGGAGACCTCGCCCTGGGCGTCGAGCCCGGCGGTCACCGCGTGAACCTGATAGCGGATCAGCTCGTTCCCGCTGGCCGTCAGCGCGGTGATGGCCTTGAAGATCGCGTCCACCGGGCCGACACCGGTCGCCACCGTCTTCACGATCTCGCCGTCCACCTTCATTGCCACGCTGGCCATCGGCGAGGTGGACTGCCCGCTGGTGATGGTGAGCTCGACCAGCTCGAAGCGCTCGTCGGCGATGATGGCCGAGTCGGCGACGATCGCCTCGAGGTCCTCGTTGTAGATCACCTTCTTCGCGTCCGCGAGCGCCTTGAAGCGGCGGAAGGCCCGCTCGAACTCCTCGCCCTCCACGTGGAGGCCGAGCTCCTCGAGCCGATCCTTGAAGGCATGGCGGCCGCTGTGCTTGCCGAGCACCAGCTCGTTGCTCGCCCTGCCGATGGATTCGGGCGTCATGATCTCATAGGTGATCGCGGCCTTCAGAACGCCGTCCTGATGGATCCCCGCCTCGTGGGCGAAGGCGTTGTCACCGACGATCGCCTTGTTGGGCTGCACCTGGACGCCCGTGATCGAGCTCAGCATGCGGCTGCTCGGATAGATCTCCTTCGTATCGATGCCCAGCGTGAAGCCGTGGTATATGTCGGGGCGGGTGCGGATCGCCATGACCGCCTCTTCGAGCGACGTATTGCCGGCGCGCTCGCCGATGCCGTTGACGGTGCACTCGATCTGTCGCGCCCCGGCCAGCACCGCCGAGAGGCTGTTGGCCACTGCGAGACCGAGGTCGTTGTGGCAATGCACGGAGAAGACCACGTCGTCCGCGCCGGGCACCTTCTCCCGCAGATGGCGGATCAGCGAGGCGTACTCCTCCGGCGTGGTGTAGCCGACGGTGTCCGGTACGTTCAGCGTTCGGGCCCCGGCCGCGACCGCGGCGCCGAAGACCTCGACGAGGTAGTCGCGATCCGAGCGGGTGGCGTCCTCGGCGGAGAACTCGACGTCGTCCACGTGGCTGCGCGCCTGGGCGACGGCGCGGTTCACCTCTTCCAGCACCTGCTCCCGGCTCATCCGCAGCTTGTGCTCAAGGTGGATGTCGCTCGTCGCGATGAAGGTATGGATGCGCGGCTTTGCGGCCTTCTCGAGCGCCTGGGCGGCGCGCTCGATGTCCATCTTGCCCGTGCGCGAGAGCCCGCAGATGGTCGATTCGGTCAGGGACTCGGCAATCGCCTTCACCGATTCGAAGTCGCCCTCGGAGGCGATCGGAAAGCCGGCCTCGATGACGTCGACGCCGAGGCGCTCGAGCTGCCTGGCCAGCTGCAGCTTCTCGGTGAAGTTCATGCTGCAGCCCGGCGACTGCTCGCCGTCGCGCAGGGTGGTATCGAAGATGCGAATGCGGTCGGTCATGCATTGCCTCGCAAGGGGTCTGCTGGAGCAGGCGGGATCAGGCGCCTCGCTCCGCATCCTCGTTCGCGGCCGCCGCCGCGGCCATGGGATCATCGGAGATCAACGCTTCGAAGGGCCGGCCGGTACGGTTGCGCCAGAACCACTCCGCCGGCCCGTGGAGACAATACGCCAGGCCCAGGATGAAGAAGTTGAGGCCTGGCTCGATCAGGAGCACGATGGAGATGATCACCATGACCACCGTGACGCGATACGAGCCACGGACGTTCACGTCCTTGAAGCTGCGATAGGGAAAGGGAGAGACCATCAGCACGCCCACGCCGGCGAGGCCGAGGGCGAGCAGCAGAGGGGGGAGATCGAGGACGATGCCGTGATCGGCCTGCAGATAGTTGCCGAACCAGACGGTGGAGACGGTCATACCGGCCGCCGCCGGACTCGGTAGCCCATCGAAGCGCCCCTTGTAGCGGCCGGTCGAAACGTTGAAGCGCGCCAGCCGCAGTGACGCGCAGGCTACGTAGACGAAGGCAAGCACCCACCCCGCCCAGCGAAGCGCCGCGAAGTCGCCCGCATGGAATGCGATGATCGCAGGGGCGACGGCGAACGAGACGGTGTCGGCGATGGAGTCGTACTCGGCGCCGAAGCGGCTCTCGGAGTGGGTCAGCCGAGCCGCGCGCCCGTCGAGGATGTCGAAGATCGCCGCCACGAAGATCATGTAGGAGGCGAGCACCGGATCTCCCGTGCTCGCCTTCACGATCGCGTAGAAGCCCGCCGCGATGTTGCCCGTGGTCAGCAGGCTCGGCAGCACGCTCCCGAAGGTGCCGACCCCGTCTGCACGCTGGCGTCTGCGCTTGCGTCGACGCCTCTTGCGCTGCTTCCCGCCAGGCTCGGGCCCCGGCTCAGGATCCGGCTCTACCGCTTCGAGTGTCATCGGCAATCGCTCCGCGGGCACGGAGGCGGCGCGCCGACCGGTCCACCCGGCCGATGCGCCCAGCCACCTAGTTCTTCGAACGGTCGACCAGCTGGCGCTCCTTCAGCCAGGGCATCAGGCCACGAAGCCGGGCGCCCACCTCTTCGACCGGATGCTCCGCGGCGCGCCGGCGCATGGCGTTGAACGAGACGCCACCGGCCTTGTTCTCCAGGATGAAGCGCTTGGCGAACTCTCCGGTCTGGATGTCCGTGAGGATGTCCTTCATGCGCGCCTTGGTGTCGGCATCGATCACGCGCGGACCGCTGATGAAATCGCCATACTCGGCGGTATTCGAGACCGAGTAGCGCATGTTCGCGATGCCGTCCTGATAGATGAGATCGACGATGAGCTTCACCTCGTGGATGCACTCGAAGTAGGCCATCTCGGGGGCGTAGCCCGCCTCGACCAGCGTCTCGTAGCCCGCCGTCATGAGCGCCGTGAGCCCGCCGCAGAGCACGGCCTGCTCGCCGAAGAGATCCGTCACGGACTCCTCGCGGA
>CAZQMY010000283.1:0-7806 GCA_964594405.1 uncultured Spirochaetaceae bacterium
GAAGCGCAGCGGGGAGAGGCTGGCGGGGCGCGCGATGGCCTGTCCGACCCTTGCGGGATCGCCTCCGAGCGCCGAGACGAGCCCCCGCAGCACGGTCTTCGCGAGGTCGGAGATGGCGTCGAAGTAGCCGGCGATGTCCGCCATCCAGGGCCCGCCGAGCCGCTCGGGAATCTGATTGATCTCGTGATAGGGCCGCGCGAGGAGCCCGGGGTCCGCCAGCTCGGGATCGCCCACATCCAGGCCCTCCTTGCCGGCGACCGAGGCCGGGAAGTAGCCGCGATAGACGTTGGGGCTCTCGGGGTTCCAATGGCGCGGTGCGACGGCGAGCTTCTCGGCGTCGGGCAGGGCGAAGAAGCGATGCGCCGCGTCGGTGAGCGCGTCGACCCGCGATCGTGAGATGCCGTGACCGACGATGGTCATGAAGCCGATCTCCGCGCAGGCTTCGCACATCTGCCGCTCCACCTCGGCGACCGACGGCGGATCCGCGGGCGTCTCCCGCAGCGCGGAGACGTCGATCCGCGGAACGGGATCGGTGTCGCCAACCGGGGAATGCTCTGCCATGGCGCCCGTCAGCCTAGCGCCCTCCCG
This sequence comes from uncultured Spirochaetaceae bacterium, assembly GCA_964594405.1. Classification (GTDB taxonomy): domain Bacteria; phylum Myxococcota_A; class UBA9160; order UBA9160; family UBA4427; genus CAZQMY01. The sequence continues at coordinate 589 of CAZQMY010000283.1, forward strand.
ATGTCATGGCGCGCTGGCGTGCAGGCCCGACCATGGGCGGCTTCGGGTCCTGCCTCGAGCCGCCGGCCCGGGCGCAAGCCCGAGCCTGGTTCCGACGCCCGCTCTCGAGAGCGACGCGATGTCTTCGGGGCTCCGCTCGGCGATCCGACCCCCGGGCCTGGTGCGTCCAACGTGGGTCCAGCTCCAAGGGCCCTCGGATCGGGCGGAAACGGGCCCGATGCTGGATTGACTGTCTTGGTGGGCGCATGAGAGGATGCGAGCGATCGCGTCGATACCGGTCGTCGGTCCCGTCGATCCGGATGCAGCTCACTCACACCGCCCTCCGCCGCCCTCCGCTGGCTCGCCGTTCCGCGCCGAAGCACGCCAAAGGAAGTTGCTCATGCCGAGTCCGAGTTCCCCGTCCGTTCGCGCCCTTGTCTCCCTCGTCCTCGCCGCCCTGCTGGTGGCCCCGCTCGCGGGCGCTCAGCAGAGCTACTACGCCTTCGAATCCGGCGCGGTGCGCCCGATGGCGCTCTCCCCGGATGGCACGAAGCTCTTCGTGGCGAATGCGCCAGACAACCGGCTGGAGATCTTCGACGTGACGCCCGGCGGTCTCGTCCCCAGCGGCTCGGTGCTGGTCGGCCTCGAGCCGGTGGCGGTCGCGGCCCGGACGAATACCGAGGTCTGGGTGGTCAACCACCTCTCCGACAGCGTGAGCATCGTCGACCTCGGCGGGCCGATGCCGCGGGTCGTACGCAATCTCTACGTGGGCGACGAGCCGCGGGACATCGTCTTCGCCGGCGCGCGCGGCGAGCGCGCCTTCATCGCCACGGCCCATCGCGGCCAGAATACGCCCTTTCCGACGGGCGACCATCTGACGCCGGGCATCGGCCGCGCCGACGTCTGGGTCTTCGATTCGGGCAACCTCGGCGCAGGCCTCGGGGGCACGCCGCTCACCATCGTGAACCTCTTCGGCGACAAGCCGCGCGCGCTGGCGGTGAACCCGAGCGGCACACGCGTCTACGCCGCGGTCTTCCGCTCGGGCAACGGAACCACGACCGTCGGTGAGGGCGCCGTCTGCGACGGCGGGGCGGGGGCGGCGAGCTGCAACATCGAGGGAACGATCTACCCGGGCGGTCTGCCCGCGCCCAACGACAATCACGAGGGCACCAGCGGTCCCGAGGTGGGGCTGATCGTCAAGCTGAACCGCGACGGACAGTCGCCCGGTGTCTGGCAGGACGAGCTCGGCCGCGACTGGTCGCCGGCGGTGCGCTTCGATCTGCCGGATCGAGACGTCTTCGAGATCGATGCCGTGGCCTCGCCGCCCGTGGCCATCGACGGCAGCGCGACCTGCGCCGACGGCGCCGGCTGCTGGGCCGGCGTCGGCACCTCGCTCTTCAACATGGCGGTGAATCCGGTCTCCGGGAAGATCTACGTCTCCAATACCGAGGCGATCAACCACGTCCGCTTCGAAGGGCTGGGCGACCACGCCGATGGCCAGAAGCCGGTGGGCGAGCCCAATACCGTGCGCGGGCACATCGCCGAGTCGCGCATCACCATCCTCGACGGCGCCAACGTGCTGCCCCGGCACCTGAACAAGCACATCGACTACGACGCGGTCCCGGTGCCTGCTGGAGTGAAGCAGAAGAGCCTGGCGACGCCGCTGCAGATGGCCGTCTCCGACGACGGCGGGGCCCTCTACCTCGCGGCGTTCGGCTCCAGCAAGATCGGAGTCTTCGATACGGCTGCGCTCGAGGCGGACACCTTCGTGCCCTCCGCGGCGGATCACATCACCGTGGGTGGAGGCGGTCCCTCGGGCGTCCTGCTCGCTGGCGATCGCCTCTACGTGACGACGCGCTTCGACAACAAGGTGCGCGTGGTCTACCTGCCCAACCGCCAGACCATCCAGACACTCGATCTGCACGACGTCGAGCCCGTGAGCATCACCGAGGGCCGACCCTTCCTCTACGATGCCGTGCTCACCAGCAGCAATGGCGAGGCCTCGTGCTCCAGCTGCCATCTCTTCGGTGACATGGATGATCTCGCCTGGGACCTCGGCGACCCGGATGGCAACGTCGAGGTCAACAACAATCCCTTCCCGGTCATCGGGACCGGACAGCCCTTCCACCCGAACAAGGGCCCGATGACCACGCAGAGTCTGCGTGGTCTCGAGAACATGGGGCCCCAGCACTGGCGCGGCGATCGTCAGGGTGACGCCGTGCAGGCCTTCAACGCCTTCAACCCCGCCTTTCCTCTGTTGCTCGGTCGGGACGAGGGCGAGTTCTCTGCCAGCGATATGCAGAAGTTCACCGACTTCGCGCTCCAGCTGCGCTACCCGCCGAATCCGATCCGGCGGCTGGACAACGTGCTGCGCCCGAACGAGGCGGCCGCGGAGAACATCTTCCTCAATCAGCCCGCGACCGATGGTGTGACCCACTGCGAAGGCTGTCACACCCTCGATCCCTTGAACGGCCACTTCGGCGGCGACGGCGGGTCGAGCTTCGAGGGCGAGACCCAGGAGTTCAAGGTCCCGCACCTGCGCAACATGTATCAGAAGGTCGGCATGTTCGGCACGCCGAGCCTGCCCTTCCTCAAGACCACCGACCACAGCCACCAGGGCCCGCAGGTGCGCGGCTTCGGCGTGCTGCACGATGGCTCCATCGACAACGTGTCCCGCTTCCTCAGCGCCGTGGTCTTCGTCAACGCCCCGCAGCAGACCCTCGACGACCTGCAGTCGTTCATGATGGCCTTCCCCTCGGACATGCCGCCCGCCGTCGGCCAGCAGGTCACCCGCACATCGGCGAGCGGCGCGGACGTGGATCAGCGCATCGACGAGATGCTGATCCTGGCCGACACCGCCTATGGCACGAGCGTGCTGGGCGCGAACGCCACGATGTGTGACGTCGTCGTCTCCGGCAACGTCGCCGGTGTCTATCGCAGCGCCTACCGGCTGAGCGACGGCACCTTCCAGCCCGATGATGGCTCTGCGCCGCTCTCCGAGGGCGCGATTCGCAGCCTGGCCAACACTCCGGGCCAGGAAGTGACCTACGCCTGCGTGCCCTTCGGCATGGGCGAGCGGCTCGGTGTCGATCGCGATCTCGATACGGTGATGAACCTCAACGACAACTGTGCGGACGTCGCCAACGGCGATCAGCTCGACGGCGATGGCGACGGCTTCGGCGACGCCTGCGACAACTGTCCCGGCCTCTCGAGCCCGGATCAGACGGACACCGACTCGGACGGCCTCGGCAACATCTGCGATTCCGACGACGACGGCGATGGGCTCGACGATTCCGTCGAGACCGACACGGGTATCTTCGTCTCGATCGGTGACACCGGTACCGCCCCCCTGAACCTCGATACGGACGGAGACGGCTTCACGGATGGAGAAGAGGTCGGGGCTGGAAGCGATCCCCACGACCCTGCGAGCACGCCCGATGCGCCTCCGCCTCCGGTTCCGGGCCTGGATGGCTGGTCGCTGCTGGCGCTGATGGCCGCGCTGGGTGGGCTGGCGACGCAGGCGCTCTGGCGGGGGAGGCCGACCGGCCAGGCTTCTTGATGGCGGATTCCCGGCCGGCGGTCAGTAGACCTCGCGTTTGAAGATCACCCGCGTGTTGCCCTCGTAGATGCCGAAGGTAGCGCGGCAGCTGGGGTCCTCGTCCGGTGCCCCGCCGACGTCGCCATCGCTCGGCCAGTCGAAGCGCAGCCAGGGCAGGCCCGCTCCGCCGACGCCGAGGTCGATGCTCAGGTCGATCGTGCCCGAAGCCCCTGCGCCGGGCGGGCTGAGCGAGAGTCCGGCGGCGCCGGCCAGCAGGGGTGTGTAGCCGAGGCTGGCCGTGCTGGAGAGCGAGACCGGGCTGGGTGCGAGCGCGATGTGCGAGAGACCGATGCTGGTGCAGGAATCGTCGGTGTTGAGGACCCAGCCGCTTCCGTTCCAGTGCTCCGCGTAGAGAGGGACGGCCAGAGCAGAGGTCTCCGAGCCGTGCGCGTTGTCCAGCGTGAGGCGTCCGAAGCGGAGCTGATCACCCGCGTCGAAGTCGATGGTCCCGCCGTCTCGCCCCGGTCCGTAGGCGGCAGGATTCGAGGCGTGGGCGATCGCATCGAGGTCGATCACGTTCAGCTCGAGGCTGATCTCCGCTGAGAATGGCGCGATGGGCATCACGCGGGCAAATCGCAGTCCGGTGCCGGAGGAGAAGGTCAGGCTCGCCTGCCCCGTCCCGAGGTCGACGATGGTGGGATCGCTGCTGGCGTCGGGCAGCCCGGTCTGGTCGACCAGGGCGTGGGGACTGCTGTACTGGCGCCCCGCGAGGCTCGCGTTGGTCAACCGGAAGAAGTCGCCCGTGTAGTTGGTGGTGGTGCCGCCTGCGGCGTTGCGGGCCGTCACGGTCATGACCGGCGCACTATCGAAGACGAAGGGCTGGTCCATGTAGGTGAATCCACCAGTGGGGCATCCGGTGGCAAAGAGAGGGATGTTGTACAGGACCGCGAAGTCGCTCGGCGTGAAGCGCCCCACTGTGGCGGAAGGCGTTCCCGCCACGTCGCCGGCGCCCAGATAGTCGGCGTCGGCCACGCGTGCGCGGATCGTGATGGCGCCAACCTCGCTGAAGCTGAGGGCGGAGTTCCGGAAGGTGCCCGCCGGGCTGATGGCGGAGAAGGTCGACCCACTCCCGATGCTTCCGCTGGAGCCGCCGGCGGGCGCAACGAGGCTCGCGACCTCGACCGTCATGCCCTCTGCCGGCGTCTCGGTGCCATAGCTCGGCGTGAGGCTGCCCTCGCTGTCCCTTGCCGAGACCTCCACCGTGAAGGCCGCGCCCGCGGCGGTGAAGACGGCCCCCGAGCCGGTGCTCGCTCCGGGGTTCGCGTCGCCGAGCGAGTTCGTGACGGACCCGACCACCAGGTCGGCGGGCTTGACAACGAAGGCCGCGCTACCGCCACGCACCTCGCCATCGGCTGGCGTCGAATCCTTGGCCGAGATCCGGATCTGGCCGACGTCCTTGTACTTCGCGCCGACGCTTGCCTGGCCGGAGGTGAAGGTCACGGCCAGATCCGTGGCGGCGGCCTCGCTGGTCCCGATGGCGCTCCCGCCGATGCTCGCCTGGACCAGGGCGCTGGTCGGGTTCTCGTGGCTGGACCAGAAGGCGAGCGTCTTCGGTCCGGCGTAGGACTCGATGATGCCGCACTCGGGGTCGTCCTCGGTCTGCCCGTACGCGGCGAAGTGGATGGCGAATGCCGTGCCCGCGGTCTGGGGGCCGATGGGGTCCGAGATCGGCGAGGGTGGAGGATTCGAGAGCGCGTTGGCAGTGACAGTGAAGCCGGTGGGCGCGAGGGCGAGCACGCCCTCCGTGTCGTCGTCGCGGATGCTGACGTTGCTCGTCTGGTAGGCGTCGACGTCGATGCTGGTGCCGCTCTGGATGCTCAGCCTGAAGCTCGCCGTGCCCGCGTCTTCGGCGGCGAAGGTGTAGGTGGCGAGCCCGTCGTCCGCGACGGCGTCGGCGAAGGCGCCGGCGCCGCTCTCCAGCGTCCATGTCCCCACGCCACTCTGCGTGTCGAGGGTGATCTGCTCAGTGTAGGTCGTGAGGACCGCATTCATCGAATCGCGGACCGTCACGCCGATGCTCTCTTCGGCGCAGTAGATCCCGCTGCCGTCGTGGTCGACGTCGAGAGTGGCGGCGACGGCTGCCGCGGGACAGGTGCGGTCGAGGGTGAGGAGGGCCTCGATCTGGTTCTCGGTGAGCGCGAGGTCGAAGATCCTGACGTCGTCGATGCTCCCGCCGAAGCGCCAGCGAGGTACGCCTTCGCTGGTGCCGTCCACCTCGCCGCCGATCGCCGCGTTCCCGGTGTCGGTCCCGAAGCTCTTCGAGTAGGCGCTCGACTCGGTGACCGACACGTCGCCGTCCACGTAGATGGTGCGCGTCTTCGCGTGGGAATCGTGCACGATGGCCAGGTGGTGCCAGCTGTCGGGCGCGACATCGGCACCGCCATCCAGGATGACGGGCTTCACGCCCCGCGAGAAGAAGCGCGGCTCGCCAGTCCCGCCGTCGCCGACGCTGAACGCGTAGCCGCCGCTGTTGTTGCGATCGTCGACGAAGATGCGCTGGTCGCCGCTGGCGGTGGTCGAACGGATCCACGCGGTGAGACTGAAGTCCGTCTGGAGGTCGGGGAAGCCGGGGATCTCGACGTAGTCGTCGCTGCCGTCGAAGACGCCATAGCGGCAGGTGCCCGGAGATCCCGCGACGGCGGGGCTCTCGATGGCCGTGGTGGGGCCGTTCGTGGCCGTCCCGTGGTAGCCATGGCCGCTGCTGTCGAGCACTTCACCTGCAGCGCCGCTCCAGCTGCTCTCCTCCATCAGCCACTCGGCGAGAGGGACGGGCGGCGTGACGTCGGCCCAGGTCGTGCCGATCCGGATGAAGGCGATCTCCAGGCTGTCGTCGGCGTCGAGGTTGACCGTGCGAAAGCCGATCGTCGAGAACGAGGTGATGCTGGTGGTCGCGGAAGAGACGAGCCCGCCCACCGGCTCGTCCTCGATGTCGTCCGGGTTCGCGTAGAGGGTGGCGCGGTCGTAGGGGTTGGCGGCACCGGGGACGGACTTCCAGAACTTGGCGACGATGAAGTAGGTCGTGCCATTGGTGATGCCGATGTCGTAGACCTCGCTGCTGCCCCTGGCCCTCGCGAAGAGGTCCTCGGGGCCGCTTCCGTTGCCCCGGTTCATCTTCAGCCCGAAGTTCGGTGCAGTCGTCCAGCTCGGCGTCTCGATCCAGAGGGCAACGAAATCGTTGTCGTTCTGGGTCCCGTCGAAACGCATCAGCATGCCCAGGTAGATGGAGTCGGCGTCCACCGACGTATCGAGGGATCGCTCGATCGCTCGATCGGAGTTGCCGGTGAAGCGGATGGCCCGATCACCGCCGGTGAGGGTGTCGCCTCCCGCGGTCGTGAACTCGAGTGGATTCGTGCTGACATCGACGATGCTCTCCACCGAGCTCCCCGCGCCGCTCCAGCCCGCGGCGAAGCCGCGGCCGCCACTGCCGCCGTCCATGCTGCCGGTGGCGTAGCTCTCGAAGTCGTCCTCGGCGAGCGGCGCCGCGTGGCCCGAGGCCAGGGCGAGCATCCCCAGGGTCAGGGCGAGCCCGGTCGCTCGCGTCACGAGACGACGCGTACGAGTGATCCGACTCCCTGCCCGTCCGTACAATCCCGACCCCCGCACACCTCATCGGTGCACCGGACGGGCGCCGTGACGGCGCC
>CAZQMY010000284.1:0-7798 GCA_964594405.1 uncultured Spirochaetaceae bacterium
GATGGCTGGCTGCACACCGGCGACATCGGGGTGATGGACGAGCGTGGCTATCTCCGCATCACCGATCGCAAGAAGGACATGTACATCATGAACGGCTTCAACGTCTATCCCGCCGAGGTAGAGGCCCACATCTTCGCCAGCGGACTGGTCGAGGAGTCGGCGGTGATCGGCGTGCCGAACGCGAAGGCTGGCGAGGCCGGGCTGGCCTGCGTGGTTCCGCTGCCGGACAAGGACGTCAGCGCGGACGGGATCCTCGACTGGTGTCGACAGGGATTGGCCAGCTACAAGGTCCCGCGCGAGGTGGTCTTCATGGACGCGCTGCCGAAGAACGCGGCGGGCAAGATCGAGAAGTACAAGCTGGTCGAGTGGGCCGCTAGTCGCGCATGAGCAGATCGCTGAGCAGGTAGTCGCCGTCGTCGACCTGGAAGAGCAGCGCCGCCTCTCCCGGCGCGTCGCCCTCGATCAGCGTGGCGAGCCCTGCATAGCTGCCGTCGAAGTCGCCGCATCGACTCACCTCGATCACCATCTCGTAGAGGTTGCGATCCGGATGGGGCGATGCGAGCTGGCCCGCGTACTCGCAGGCCGACATGTCGTAGCCTGATATCCGACCCTCGGTGTCGATCTCGAATTGGGCCGGACCAGTGGTGCTGAGCCAGATCCCGTCGAGGAGAGCGGGCTCGGAGGCCGCGTCGTAGAGGGCCCGCTGGTAGCCGGCGGCAAAAGCCTCGACGGGAGAGCGCTCGCCGCCCTCGCCGACCTCGCTCGTCACCACGGCGAGCTCGCTGCCGACGACGATGCCGCCATCGAAGCCGCAGCTCAAATCACCTGCGCCGGCGCCGTTGCAGATCAGCACCGAGACGGGGAGGATCGGCATGACGGCCTCGGGCGTACCTGCCTCCTCGATCGGAGCCTCGAGGGACATGTAGATCGAGACCTCACCCACGAGCCCGGCCTCGAGCCGAGTGGCCACGCCGGCGAAGTCTCCGACGATGATGTCAGCCAGTGTCTCGAGCATCGCCGCGTCCGGCGGTTCGACCCGATGCGCAGCGCGAACCACGTAGTGATAGGAGACCGCGGGCAGCCGGCCCGGTCCGCCGTCTGCATCCCCGAGCGCCGCCAGGGGGCCTTCGAAGCCGGGCAGTCCGAAGCCGCGGAGCTCGCCCTCGGGCGTCGTGAGCATGACGGCGCTTCCGGCCATCCAGTTGGGCCCTGGCACGTTCCGTCCGAACCACACGCCACCCAGGTCGCGACCGGGGGCCGTCGCCTCCTCGCATCCCACACCGACGATCGAGAGCGAGATCGCCAGGAGCATGACCGCCATTCGCATCGGGAGATCCATCGAGTGATCCATCGGGGTTTTGAGCGGCCGATTCGGCGAATTCCTTTAGGCCGAGCGCGGAGGATTTCGAGCAGAGCGGAAGGATGCACGCCGATCGCGCCTGGCCTGCATGGTCGTTGCGAACGCCGCATTCGCCTCGGGAGGTCACAGCGGGCCGGAGCGCTCCAGCCGCCACTCAGTCGCGCTTCGTCTGGATACCCGCGAGCGCCATGTCGACCATGGGCCCGACCATTCGCGGCGAGAGGCGGCCGCCCTTGAAGAAGAGGCTCACCGCGATCGGGCCGACCACCAGATCCGCCGCGAGGTCGAGATCGATGTCGGCCTCGAGCTCACCCCGCTCGACGGCGCGCTCGAAGGCCCGGCGCAGCGGCTGTCGCCGCTCGCGGCTCACGGGCTCGAAGAGCGCGGCCAGCTCGGGATTGTGCGCGCGCTCCCCCGCCAGGCTGGGCAGGACCGCGGCGAGCGCCGTGGTATTGAACGCCTGGATATAGCTGCGCAGCATGGTCTTCAGATCGTCGGCGAGTGCGCCCGTATCGACCTCTTCGAAGCCTGGCAGACCCCCGAAAGCCTCCACGATCAGCGGCAGCTTGCTCGGCCAGCGGCGATAGATGGTGGCCTTGCCCACGCCAGCGCGGGTGGCGACGCCCTCCACAGTGAGGGCGGAGAAGCCCACCTCCGCCAGCAGGGCCAGCGTCGCCTCGAGGATGGCCTTGTGCGCCTCCTCGCTGCGGGGGCGGCCGGTGGTGCTGCTGGTGGGATGGGTGCTCACGTCCTGGGATGCCTCTCGACGCCGTCCCAGGGACGGGGCGACGGCGGCCACGACGTCCATGCCGGGCTCGTGCGCATTACGATACACCACGTCTCGTTATGAATCACACCTCGCCGACGGAACGCGAGGGCGCCCCGATGGGGGGGCCGACTGATGAATACGCTCACCGCGCGGGTCGCTGGGCGGGCGCCCGCAAGGCCTTCGGCGCCCGCCTTCAGCGTGGCCGAAGGTGAGAGGTGCTGGCGCGCACACGAGGCCCGGGCCACGCCGCTGGACGGGTGGATCGTCGGCCCCGGCCTGCAAGCGCGCGTAGCGGTGCTCCCTCCCGACCGCCGGACATCCCACTTCGCGGATCCGACCGGCGAGCGTGCCGCCGACTTCGGCCAGTCCAGCAGAGACCTGACCCGGTGTGGCGTGGACCAGCCCGGACGCATGGGACCGACGGGCCCGCGAGGGAGCTCCCGAGTGGGCGAGGACGTCGTGCGAGCGAATGCCGCGCTGATTCGCGAAGATGGCTGGATGCTGCTCAGCGACGAAGTGCGCCTCGACGAAGAGGGCTGTCTCTGCGTGATCGGACGCAGGGTCGATCTCATCATCCGCGGCGGCAGGATCGCCAGGGCGCGGCTTCGAGACGACATCCGGACGCGGCTGCTGCGCGAGGCGGAAGGGGGCGAAGCGGGGACGGAGCGCTGAGCAGGCCGCCCGCCTTCATCGATGCCCTCCTCGGCGATCTCTGGGGTCGCCCCGCGCTGATCGTGCTCGGCTGCATGCTCTGCCAGATGGGGCTCGGCTTCGGCTACATCTTCGGCTCGCTGGCCCCGGACATCCTGGACGAGATGGGCTGGTCGCGCGCGACGTGCTCGTTCACGCGCCTGCCCCAGCTGGCGGTGATGTCGCTGACGAGTCCGCTGGTCGGTCTCCTCACGATCCGTCTCGGTGCACGTCGGGTGCTGGCGGTCTCGGGCCTGATCATCGCCGTGGCGCTCCTCGGCATCGCCGCCATGCAGCGTCCACTCCACTACTACGGCCTGATGATGCTCCTGGGCGCAGGGCTCACGGGTGTCGGCGACATCACCGTGGGGCACACGGTTTCGCAGTGGGTGGCGCGCGGACGGGGGCTCGCGCTCGGAGTGGTCTACATCGGCTCGAACCTCGGCGGGCTCCTGCTCGTCCCGGCGGCGGCGGTGCTGGCCCACCGCTTCGACTGGCGACAGTCGCTCCTGGCGATGGCGGCCCTGGCGGGCCTCGCCATCGTGCCCGCCGCGCTCTTCCTGGTCCGCGATCGCGGCGAGCTCGAGCCAGTGACAGAGGACGATGCGCGGGCGTGTGGATCGGAGCTGACGGACCTCGACCTTCGCCAGGCGCTGCGAACGCGCAGCTTCTGGATCCTCGGCTTCGCGCTCTTCTGCTTCTTCTTCTACTTCCTCTCGATGCTGGAGCACCTGGTGCTCTTCCTCACGGACCAGGGCATGTCACGCAACGAGGCCGTGGGCTACTACACGGGCGCCATCGGGCTCGGCATCTGGAGCAAGCTCGGTCTCGGGCTGATCGCCGACCGCATTCCGGAGCGGACGAGCCTGCTCCTCGACTACGCACTGCTCACCCTCAGCTCTCTACTCCTGCTGCTCCTGCTGCTCCTGCCGAGCGAGCAGCTCACCTGGATCTTCGCGGCCAGCTTTGGCATCAGCTACGCCGCCCGCGACGTCGTCTATCCCCTGGTCGTCACCCGCTGCTTCGGCCTGACCTGTATGGCCCAGATCTACGGCGCCCTGATGGTTGCCCTGGTGCTGGGCGCAGGCGGCAGCTTCTTCGCGGCCTGGGTGCACGACGCGCGCGGCAGCTATACGCTGGCCTTCCAGGTCTTCGCCGGGATGAACGTCGTGGCGCTGATCGCGCTCTGCTTCACGCGAGACGAGAGGCGGGCCTTCGCCGATCAGGCATGACTGGCCTTCGCCGCCTCGAAGGAGAGGCCCTCCGCGATCTCGTCGCGGCACGCCTGCAGCTGCCGCGGCCGGCGCATGCCCACGGCCCCGGTGAGCTTGCCGCCCTCGCCGAAGATCGCGAGCCAGCGGTCCTCGTCCAGGCTGCCATGTCCGACGTGCATCTCGGCCTCGGCGCGAACGGCGCCCGCGATGGCGATGCGCATCTCGAATTGATCGCTCCAGACGTAGGGCACCTGAGCCAGCGGCTCCGCGCCCGCTTCGCCGCCGAGCAGGCGCGCGGCCGCAACCCCGGCCTGCTCGACGGCGCTGGTCCAGTGCTCGTGTCGCCGAGGCGTGCCGGTCCGCGGATCGAGCCAACGGGCGACGTCGCCGACGGCCACCACGCCGGGCGCGCCCGCGTGACCGGTGGCATCGCAGACCACACCATCGTCGATCTCTAGGCCGGAGCCCTCCAGCCACTCGACGTTGGGCTCGATGCCGATCCCCACGATGACGACGTCTGCAGCGATGCGGCTGCCGTCCGCAAGCGTCACGCCTCCGACGCGCCCTTCGCCTTCGAAGCCCGAGACGCCGACGCCGCAGCGGATCGAGACGCCGTGCCCCTCGTGGCGACGGCGCACGTACTCGCCCAGCACAGGCCCGAGACCGCGCAGCAGCGGCTGCTCGAGGGGCTCGACCACGGTGACCTCGAGGCCGAGCTCGCGTGCGCTCGCCGCAGCCTCCATGCCGATGAATCCGCCTCCCACGACGACGACCCGGGGCGACCCCTGGGCGAGCGCGGCTCGGAGCGCGTTCGCATCGGCGAGGTCGCGAAGCATGTGGACACCCTGGAGCCCCCCACCGAAGGGCAGGCGACGCGCGCGCGCCCCGGTGGCGATGACCAGTCCATCGGCGCTCAGCTGGCCACCCGATGAGAGCCGCAGCGCGAGCGCCCCGGCGTCCAGCGACTCGGCGCGGACGCCCAGTCGCCACTCCACATCGAGCTCGTCGAAGCCCTGGCGGCCGAGGCTGATCTTCTCCTCGTCCCACTCGCCTCTCAGAAACTGCTTCGAGAGCGGCGGCCGATCGTAGGGCATGTGGGGCTCGTCGCCGACGGCGATGATCTCGCCCCGGTAGCCGCCGCGGCGCAAGGCTTCGATGGTGCGGAGCCCGGCCAGCGACGCTCCGACGATGACGATCCGATTCATGATGGCGATGCTCCTCGACCGGAATGTCGATCACGCGACCCGGATCGGCAATCCCCGCCGGCACGCGGTCGATGATCGGGTAAGTCACTTTCACGACCGGGATCTCGCAGCGGCGCGGGTCGCGGTGCCCGAAGCAGGATCACACTCCAGCGAGTGTCTCGCATGCGAATGCGCAGGAGGGGCATTCGTTCCCCGACTCGCGAATCTCCCCGGGAATCGGGCCCCGAGCCCTGATTCGCCAGGCGGATCAGGGCTAGTGTTGGCGGTCGCAGAAGGAGCGCCGCGCGATTCCCCCCGGAGACCGCCCCCCATGAGCTACGAGACCATCCAGTACGAAGTCGACGATGGCGTTGCCCGCATCACCCTCGACCGCGAGAACGAGGCCAACGCGATGAACCTCCAGATGGCGCGGGAGCTGATGCACTCGGCAATCGCCATCGACGAGGACCCCTCGGTCCGGGCGGTGCTCATCGATGCCAGAGGCAAGATGTTCTGCGCCGGTGGCGACCTCGGCAGCTTCAAGGAGTCGGGTGCATCGATGCCGGGCCTGCTCAAGGAGATGACCACGTACCTCCACGCCGGCATCTCCCGACTGGCGCGCGGCAACGCGCCGGTGGTGGCGAGCGTCGGCGGGACCGCGGCGGGCGCGGGCTTCAGCCTGATGTGCGCCACGGACCTCGCGATCTGCGGCGAGTCCGCGAAGTTCACCATGGCCTACACCCGCGCCGGGCTCACGCCGGACGGCAGCTCGACCTACTTCCTGCCGCGAATCATCGGCAGCCGACGCACGCTGGAGCTGATGCTGACGAACCGCGTCCTCAGCGCTGCGGAGGCGCTCGACTGGGGGCTCGTCAATCGAGTCGTCCCCGACGCCGAGCTGGCCGCGACATCGATCGAGCTCGCCAGAATGCTCGCGTCGGGCGCGACCCTGGCGCTGGGCACCGTGAAGAAGCTCGTCCTGCAGAGCGGAAGCGAATCCCTCGAGACACAGATGGAGCTCGAGGCGCGCGGCATCGCGGACGCCTCGAATACCGAGGACTGCAAGGAGGGCATGTCCGCCTTCTTCGAGAAGCGCGCGCCCGGCTTCCAGGGCCGCTGACAGGGACGGGCGGCGGCGGGCGCGCGCCGAGCCCGACCGAACCAACCCCGAGCACGGGAGAAGCTCATGAAGTTCTGGCAGTCCACCGCATTCAATGATCCGAGCGAGCTCGTGGAGATCGCGAAGGGCGCCGAGGCCGCCGGCTTCGAAGGCCTGCTCGTCTCCGAGCACCTCTTCGTCCCGGAGGAGTACGAGCCCGGCTACCTCTACTCCGAGAGCGGACGCCCCGACTTCACCACCGAGACCCCCTTTCCCGACCCCTGGGTCGCCATCGCCACCATGGCGGCGCAGACCACCACCCTGCGCTTCACGACCCTGGTGCACATCCTCCCCCTCCATCACCCGCTGGAGGTGGCGAAGTCGCTGGCGAGCGTGGCCCTCTTCTCCGGCGATCGGGTGATGCTCGGTGCGGGTGCGGGCTGGATGAAGGAAGAGTTCGAGGCTCTCGGCGTCGATTTCAAGACGCGAGGGAAGCGCTTCGACGAGATGATCGAGGTGATGCGCAAGCTCTGGACCGGCAACCTCGTCGAGCATCGGGGCGAGCACTTCTCCTTCCCGAAGCTCGCCCAGAAGCCGGCTCCGAGGCGCCCCATCCCCATCGCGATCGGCGGCGCGAGCAAGCCCGCCCTGCGCAGGGCCGCGCGCCTCGGCGATGGCTGGGTGGGCGCGGGCAACAGCGTCGCGGAGTCGATCGAGATCCTCGAGCGGCTCGGCGAGATGCGCGCCGAGTTCGGCCGTGGCGACGAGCCCTGTGAGAACATCGTGCCCCTCACCGAGCAGGCCACACCCGAGCAGATGATGCAGCTCTCGAAGCTGGGCGCCCACGGGACCGTGAACTACCCCTTCCTCTACACGCTCGGACCCGATGCCTCAGTGCAGCAGAAGCTCGACTCCATGCACGCCTTCGGCGAGAATGTGATCGCACACGCCAGGGACCTCTGAGCCGCTGCGGTCACCGCCACTCGATTGGGGATCGGCCAGCACGATGAGAGGCTCATGATTTCCCCTAGGACCGATCTCTGCGCCGCGCTTCGCTCGGAGTGCCGCCGAGCGCAGCGCGAGGCGCATCCATCGGGCATCGCGTACGCAATCGCGTGACGCGCGAGTCGGGCGACGCATTCTGGCGCCACCGCGAGACGCAGCCAGCCATCAAGTTCGGATCTCCACCGCCGATCAACCTCCCTGCAAGGCGGCACGGCTCCACGGCCAGTCGATCTCGCAACTTCTCTCAGAGGGCAGGCAGCACCGAAGGACGCTGATGCCTGCCCCCACGAAAAGGCATACCCGTGGAAACGCGGGGACGCAAAGCCAGTGCCCCAACGCGATCAGATCGCGCGGGTCGAACGGCTACCGAAGGGGGTCGGGAACGAACCGAGACCCAACCGCAGAGCCGGCCAATCCTGCCTCGTACCAGTGGCACGCCCCGCGAGCCGGACATCGCAGGCCACAAACGCCCCGCAC
>CAZQMY010000285.1:0-7795 GCA_964594405.1 uncultured Spirochaetaceae bacterium
GCCCGGGCTTGCGGACTTCGGGTGTGAGGTCTAGATGGTGCTCGGCATGGTCGACTCCTGCCTTCTGCTGTTGGACGCATTCGAGGGGCCGATGCCGCAGACGCGCTTCGTGCTGCGCAAGGCCCTCGAGCACAAGCTCAAGCCGATCCTGGTGGTGAACAAGATCGATCGGCCGGAGGAGCGGGCCGAGGAGGTCCTCGACGAGGTCTTCGACCTGCTGGTGGAGCTCGGCGCCGACGACGATCAGCTCGACTTCCCGGTGGTCTACTGCTCGGCGAAGACCGGCCAGGCGACGCTGGAGTACGGCGGTCCCATGAAGGACCTGACGCCCGTACTCGACACCATCATCGAGCACGCGCGGCCGCCGCGGGTCGACGAGTCCGGCCCCGCGCTCTTCCAGGCCGTGACCCTCGGCTACGACGAGTACGTCGGGCGTCTCGTGATCGGCCGCATGGAGCGCGGCGTCCTCCGGCGTGGCATGCAGGTGGTCCGCATGCCCGAGGAAGGCAAGCCCGAGGGCTTCCGGGTGACGAAGCTCTTCGGTACCCGCGGCATCGAGCGCGTCGACCTCGAGGAGGCGCGTGCCGGCGACATCGTGATCCTCGCCGGCGTCGACTCCATCGAGATCGGCGACACGGTCTGCGATCCCGCCCGGCCCGAGGCGCTGCCCCGCATCGCCATCGATCCGCCCACCATCAAGGTGACCTTCTCGGTCAACACCTCGCCCTTCGCAGGCCGGGAGGGCAAGTTCGTCACCAGTCGCCAGATCGGCGATCGCCTGCGCCGCGAGGCCATGACGAACATCTCGATCCGCATCGAGGAGACGGGCAAGCAGGACGCCTTCGTGGTCGCCGGTCGGGGCGAGCTGCAGATCTCGGTGCTCGTCGAGACCATGCGCCGCGAGGGCTTCGAGTTCGCGGTCTCACCGCCCGAGATCATCATGCGTGAGATCGATGGGCAGAAGTGCGAGCCCGTGGAGGACGTCTCCATCGACGTGCCCGAGGGCGCCGCGGGCTCGGTGATGGAAAAGCTCGCTGCTCGCAAGGGACGCATGGTCTCCATGCAGCAGAATCAGGAGCGCATCCAGCTGAAGTTCGTGGTGCCGAGCCGCGGCCTCTTCGGGTATCGCAGCGAGTTCCTCACGGACACCCGGGGCGATGGCATCCTCTATCGCACCGTCGCAGGCTACGAGCCCTACGCGGGGGAGCTTGAGAAGCGCGCCGTGGGTGGCATCGTGGCCACCGAGCTCGGTCAGACGACGCCCCACGCGATCTTCAAGATCCAGGAGCGGGCCACGCTCTTCGTGCCGCCCGGCGTCCAGGTCTACGAGGGGCAGATCGTGGGCGAGAATCGCCGGCCCGGCGACCTGAACGTGAATGTCTGCCGCGCCAAGCAGCTCAACAACATGCGCGCCGCAGGCAAGGACGACAACCCGATCATCACGCCTCACCGCAAGCTCACCATCGAGAGCGCGATGGAGTGGATCGAGGACGACGAGCTGCTGGAGGTGACGCCGGAGAGCCTGCGCCTCCGCAAGAAGGTGCTCTCGGCGAGCCATCGCAAGCGCTGACGCGCGCGGGCGATCAGAAGAGCGCCTCGTCCATGCGCATCACGGATTCGGCGCCGGCGAGCACGCCGGCCTCGTGCGCGTTCAGGCGCGGCAGGATGCGGTCGAAGTAGAAGCGGGCCGTCTCGATCTTCGCCCGGTGGAGCGGGGAGTCGTCATCCGCGTCCAGGGCGACTTCTGCGCTGCGGGCCCACATCCAGGCGAGGAGCGTGTAGCCGCCGTAGAGGGTGTAGTCGACGGACGCCGATCCGAGCTCGTCGAGATTCTGGATGGCGCGCTCGCTCATCACACCGGTGATGTCCTCCCAACGGGCGGTGGCCTCCTCGAGCCTCGCGACGAAGGGGTCGAGTCGGATGTCGCTGCGGCGCTTCGCGCACCACTCGGCGATCTCGGCAGTCAGCGCGTGCAGCAGCTTGCCGCCGCTGGCCAAGACCTTGCGGCCCACGAGATCGAGGGCCTGGATGCCGGTGGTCCCCTCGTAGACGGTGCTGATGCGCCCATCTCGCACGATCTGCTCCATGCCGTTGTCGGCGATGTAGCCGTGGCCACCGTAGACCTGGAGGCCGAGGTTGGTGACCTCCTGGCTGGCCTCGGTGCAGAAGGCCTTGGCGACGGGCGTCAGCAGCTCGAGGCGATCGCTCGCCCGTTGCCGCTCGTCCTCGGGGCCGTAGGCCGCGAGATCGACGAGCTGAGAGAGCCAGTAGATGAACGCACGGCTGCCCTCGCAGAGGGCTCGCTGCGTGAGCAGCATGCGGCGGACGTCCGGGTGCACGATGATCGGGTCGGCCTCGCCATCGGGGTTCTTCGTACCGGTGAGCGACCTCATCTGCAGCCGTTGGCGCGCATAGTCGACGGCGCCCTGGGCGGCGACTTCGCCGAGGGCCAGTCCCTGAACCGCCGTGCCCAGGCGAGCGGTATTCATGAGCTTGAACATGACGTCCAGGCCGCGATTCTCCTCCCCCAACAGGAAGCCCCTCGCGCCCTCGAAGCTCATCACGCAGGTGGCCGAGCCCTTCAGCCCCATCTTCTTCTCGATGGACGCGCAGTGCACCGCGTTGCGCGGGCCGAGAGAGCCGTCCTCGTTGACGAGGTGCTTGGGCACGATGAAGAGCGAGACGCCCCGGGTGCCCTCGGGCGCGCCCTCGATGCGGGCCAGGATCGAGTGGATGATGTTGCTCGTCATGTCGTGCTCGCCGCCGGAGACGAAGATCTTCGTGCCGCTGATCGCGTAGCTGCCGTCGTCCTGCCGGACCGCCTTCGTCCGCAGCAGGCCGACGTCCGAGCCGCAATGGGCCTCGGTGAGGCACATGGTGCCCGCCCACTCGCCCGAGAGGAGCCTCGGCAGGTAGGTGCGCTTCTGTGCCTCGCTCCCGCCGTTCAGCAGGCAGGTCACCGGTGCCTGCGCGAGGCCGCCGTACATGCTCCACGCCCAGTTGCCGGAACCGATCAGCTCGGACACCAGCATGCCCACCGAGGGGGGGAGGCCCTGGCCCCCTTCGGCCACCGGCGTCGTGAGGGACTGCCAGCCGCCCTCGCCGTAGAGCCGAAAGGCCTCGGCGAAGCCCGTCGGTGTCTTCACCTCGCCCGCCTCGAAGCGACAGCCTTCTTCGTCGCCGCTGCGCAGCAGCGGCGCCACCACCTCTTCCGAGAAGCGCGCAGCGCCTTCGATCACGCTGCCCAGCAGCTCGCGATCGAGGGGCTCGCACCCGCTCAGCCGGGCGTAGTGCGCAGGGGCGTCGAGCAGCTCGTTCAGGACGAAGTCGATCTCGCGGAGCGGGGCTCTGTAGTCGATCACGGGGACTCCTCGGGCGCCGCTCGGGCAGCGCTGCGCGGCCGCGGGAGAGTACCCGGACGCGTCGCGCCGCCAAAGAGATGGCTCAGGCGCTCAGCCAACCGGATCCGCTGCGAGCGGCTCGAGGATCACGACCGGGATCTCCCGCTCCGTCCGCCGGGCGTAGACGGCGTATCTCGGGTTGAACTCGAGCAGGTCGGGCCAGTAGCAGGCGCGCTCCTGCGGCGTCGCGCGCCGAGCCCGGGCGCGGCTCCGCTGGCGCCCGATCTGCAGCTCCGCGATCGGCTCCGCCTGCAGATTCAGCCACCAGGCGGGGTCGTGATCGAGGCCGTTGTTGCTGCCGACGATGATCAGGTCATCCCCGCGACGGAGATAGGGCATCGGCGTCGTCCGGGGCATGCCGGTCCTTCGCCCGCGGGTGGTGAGGAGCAGCATCGGCAGTCCAGCCAGATTCGCGCCCAGCGCGCCATTCGTGGCGCGATAGAGGCGCGCGTGGAGCCGGCCGAACCACGTCCAGCGATTCGCCATCGGCAGCCCGCTCAGCGCATCGGCGAGAGATCGCGGAGCGACGCCTTCGCGAACTCCTCGGAGAGCGCGGTGTAGCTCGTGGCGACGGGGAACTGCGGGAACTCGTCGATCACGTTCTGCGGCGGTCTGAAGAGGACGCCGGCGTCGGCCTCCGAGAGCATCGTCGTGTCGTTGTAGGAGTCGCCGGTCGCGATGCAGCGATAGTTGAGCGAGTGAAAGGCCTTCACCGACTGTCGCTTGGGATCCTTCTGACGGATGTGGTAGTCCGTGATGCGTCCCCGGTCGTCGATCCCCAGCTTGTGGCAGAGCAGGGTGGGCCACCCGCGCTTTCGCATGCACGGCTCCGCGAACTCGTAGAAGGTGTCCGACAGGATCACCACCTGGAAGTTGGACCGCAGCCACTCGAGCCCGTCCGCGGCGCCCTCGAGGGGGGCCATGGTGTCGATGACCTCTTGAATGTCACGGATCCCGAGCTCGTGCTCGTCCAGGATGCGCAGGCGCTGCTGCATCAACTCGTCGTAGTCGGGAATGTCTCGGGTCGTTGCGCGGAGCGCATCGATGCCGGTCTTCTCGGCGACGTTGATCCAGACTTCGGGGATCAGCACCCCTTCGAGGTCCAGGCAGGCAATCTCCACGGCTTCCTTCCCTTTCTTGGGTGTTTCGCAGGGCTTGCACGGCTCGCCCGCATCGTCCGTCCCGCACCGGTCTGGTGTCGGCCGGTTGCCCTTGCCTGGGCGTTCGACGCTGGGTTTCTAGCCTCGATGGGCCCGGCCGGGCAAGCGCTATCTCGTGGAGTTCTGCTGTGTTCGAAGGGGGGAGCCCGCGCGTCGCCTACCCCGGGGCGAGGGCATTCGATAAGCTCGTCAGATGCGTGCCTCCCGCCCCTCCCCCATCGCTGCGGCGCCCGTGCGGCCGGAACCGGCCCGGATGCCCACCGGGCGCGCCAGCATCGGGGCGGCGCTGATGGCGGCGTTTCTGCTCTCGTGCGGCGCCAACGACCCGGCTCCATCGGCGGCACCGCCTCCTTCGAGGCCGGTCACCGTCGAAGTCGTGACGATCCAGCCGGAGAAGCTCGAGATCGAGGCAGCGCTCACGGGACAGCTGGGCGCCGAGTTCAGCGTCATGCTCAAGAGTGAGGTCTCGGGCGTGATCGAGTCCATCGAGTTCGAAGAGGGCACCCGCGTCGCCAAGGGCGATGTGCTCTTCCGCCTGCGCGACGCGACCCAGCGAGCCCGGCTGCGCGAGGCCGAGGCCGAGGTCCGCCTGGCCGAGGACATCCACGACCGCACCCAGCGACTCACGTCGAAGGACATCTCCTCCATCGCGCGCAGGGCAGAGGCGACCGCGGCCCTCGACGAGGCGCGCGCCAAGCTCGAGCTCGCCCAGGTGGAGCTCGAGCGCACCTTCATCCGCGCGCCCTTCGATGGTGTGGTGGGCAGCTTGATGGTGGGACCAGGGCAGTGGGTCCAGCCGGAGACTTCGCCCCTGGTGGAGATCTCCGCGGTGGATCGGCTCCAGCTGAGCTTCACGGTCCCGGAGCCCAGCCTGCACCTGGCCCGCCTCGGCGGCACGATCCACGCGCGCGTGAACGCCTATCCGGGTGAGCGATTCCCGGGCAAGGTCTTCTTCGTCTCACCCGCCTTCGACCCGGCCTCCCGCCGCCTGCTCGCCAAGGCCTGGATTCCCAACGACGACCATCGCCTGAAGCCCGGCATGTTCGCGAACGTGGACGTGCTGGTGGCCGTGCGGGACGGCGCCCTCCTCGTTCCCGAGGCCGGCGTGGTCTACGACCGGGTCGGTACATACGTGTGGCGGGTGGATGCCGAGGGCATCGCGCGGAAGGTCCCGGTGGAGATCGGCTATCGCGTCGACGGCCGGGTGGTGATCGACGGCGGCCTCTCGCCCGGTGATCGCGTGGTCGCGACCGGCGTGAACAAGCTGCGCGCGGGCAGTCCGGTCAACGCGATCGCTCATCACGGCAAGGGCGATCAGGACGTCCGGTCGGCGGAGGGGCCCGTGGCTGCCGCCGAGGATGACGGAGTCTCCGGGTGAGACTCTCGGCGGTCTGCATCGAGCGGCCGGTCTTCACGGTCGTGATGTCGCTGGTGATCGTGCTCTTCGGGCTGATCGCGCTGCCCCAGCTGCAGAATCGCGAGCTCCCCGACGTCGACGCGCCGATGGTCTCGATCACCACCGTGTATCCCGGTGCCGCGGCCGAGGTGGTGGAGACCAGCGTCACTCAGCCCCTCGAGGAGATGCTCAACGGCATCGCGGGCGTCAAGCACGTCCGCTCGACGAGCCGGGAGCAGGTCTCTTCGATCAGCGTGGAGTTCGCTCTCGATCGCGACATCGAGGCGGCGGCCAACGACGTGCGGGATCGCGTGGCCCGCGCCCAGAAGAGCCTGCCCGCCGACATCGATCCGCCCGTGGTGGCCAAGCGCGACGCCGATGCGCAGCCCATCATGTGGCTGGCGCTCTACGGCGACGCCTTCGATCAGGTCGAGCTGACCCGGATCGTCGACAAGCAGATCGTCGACCGCATCGACAAGCTGCCGGGGGTCTCCAACGTGCTGGTGGCCGGCGAGCGTCGCTACAGCATGCGGATCTGGATCGACAATCGGAGGCTCGGTGCGCGCGGGCTCTCGATCATGGACGTGGTGGACGCGCTGCGCCAGGAGAACGTGGACATCCCCTCCGGTCGCGTCGAGGGGCAGGACACGGAGTTCACCGTGCGCAGCCTCGGCGAGCTCTCGACGCCCGAGGAGTTCGGGGATCTGCTGATCACCAACCAAGCGGGCCAGCCCGTACGTCTGCGCGAGGTCGCCGACGTGCAGGCGGGCGCGGAGGACGTGCGCAAGCAGGTGCGCTTCAACGGCGGACAGGCGATCGGGCTCGGCGTCGTGAAGCAGTCCAAGGCCAACACCGTCGCCGTGGCGGAAGCGGTGGCCCGCGAGGTGGAGGCGATCTCCGCGGAGCTCGCTGACGGGCTCACCCTCGAGTTCGCCGTGGATACCTCGCGCTTCATCAAGGAGTCCATCGCAGACGTCCGCCAGACGGTCTTCGAGGCGGCGATCCTGGTGGTGCTGGTGATCTACGTCTTCCTGCGCAGCGCCCGGGCGACGCTCGTGCCCGCCGTCGCGATACCGGTCTCCATCATCGGCACCTTCGCCGCCCTCTACTTCTTCGGCTACACGATCAATACGCTGACCCTGATGGGGATCACCCTGGCGATCGGCCTGGTGGTGGACGACGCGATCGTGGTGCTCGAGAACATCACGCGCTGGGTCGAGGAGGGGACGCCGCCGATGGAGGCCGCCCGGCGCGGCATGGACGAGATCGCCTTCGCGGTGGTGGCCGCCACGATCTCCGCCGTCTCGGTCTTCCTGCCGCTCACCTTCATGGAGGACATGACGGGCCAGCTCTTCCGCGAGTTCGCCGTCACCGTCGCCACGGCGATCCTGATCTCGGGCTTCGTCGCCATCACGCTCGCGCCGATGCTCTGCGGGCGGGTGGTGCGTCCCGCCGGCGCCGAGGGGCCGGTGAAGCGAGCGCTCAGCCGTTCCATCGAGGTCGTGACCGAGGGCTACACGGCCCTGCTGCGGCCGATGCTCCGCCGTCCGGTGCTGGTGGGCGGATTGCTGCTGCTCGGCATCGCCTGGGTGGCCTACGGCGTGACGCTCTACGGCAATCTCAAGGAGGAGCTGATGCCGAACGGCGATCGCTCCTTCGTGGTGGTATGGACCGAGGGGCCCCAGGGCTCGACCGTCGAGTACATGAACCGCTATCAGGCCATGGCTGCCCAGACGGTGATGGATCTGCCCGAGTCGACGGGTGTGCTCTCGGTGATCGCGCTGGGGATCGTCACCCCCGGCATCGTCACTCAGTGCCGCGTCTTCAGCGAGCTCGTC
>CAZQMY010000286.1:0-7781 GCA_964594405.1 uncultured Spirochaetaceae bacterium
AGCTTCGGCACCGTGATCGGACAGACATTCAGCCCGGCCTCGGGCTTCTTGGGCGAAGGCAACGTGCTCACCGGAAACTCGAGCGAAGGCATCCGGATCCGTGGCGACGACACCTTCGTGGTGGGCAACCGGATCGGCACGAACCCCGGCGGCAATGTCGTCGCCGGCCTCGGCAACCTCGGCGAAGGCATCGACGTGTACTCGACCGCCGACGGCGTGGACATCGGTCGCATTCTGCCCATGGACGGCGGACTCAGCGTCGCCTCGGGCAACACGATCGCAGGCAATGCGAGTGGAGGCATCCTGGTCCGACTCGGCTCGTCGAACGTCTCAATCGTGGCGAATCACGTCGGCATCGGGGCCGATGGCTCGACGGCACTGGGCAACGGGGCGCATCCCGGGATCGAGCTGCTCGGCTCAGGAGCATCGATCGAGTTCGGCAATGTTGTCTCGGGAAATGCGACCGACGGCATCATGGTCGGAGATCGCAATGAGAACACCGTCACCGGCAACCGCATCGCCGGCAACCTCGTCGGGGTGGATGCCTCCGGGAGTGTCGCCGTTCCGAACGCAGGTCACGGCGTCAACGTAGAGAATGGTGACCTTACCGACGTCGTCGGCAACACCATCGGCGGCAACGGCGAAAGCGGCATCTACCTTCAGAGCGAAGAGAATGAGGTCCACGGAAACTGGATCGGCACGAACGTCAGCTTCGCCGATCTGGGCAACGACGAGCACGGAATCCAGGTCGATGGTCCCCACAACGAGATCGAGCTTGGCAACCATATCGGCTTCAACGGATTCCGTGGCATCGATCTCGCCACGACTGCCGAGGAGACGATGATCAACGGGAACTACATCGGCTGCACGGCTGCCGGCGGCGCCATCGGCAATGGATTCGACGGCATCGGGCTGCGGAGTGACGGCAACGTCGTCCAACAGAACCGGATCTGCGACAACGTCAACTACGGCATGGCTATCTTTGCCGGGGCCACTCGAAATGTCGCAACGGGCAACTTCATCGGCACCGAGGATCTCGGCGGCACGGCCCTCGGCAACACGGTCGGCGGTATCCAGCTCGCCAGCGCCAGCGGCAACCGGATCGGAGGAAACTCGACCGCGAACGCCGCGATCCTGGCTGCGGCCCGAAACGTCATCGCCCACAACCAGGGACCGGGTATCGACGCGCTCTCGGGCGACGGCAACGCGTTGCGGGGCAACCACTTCTCGTTCAACGAGGGCCTCGCGATCGACCTCTCCCCCTCCGGCCCGTCGCCCAATGATCCGACCGACCTCGACATCGGCGCGAACCTGCAGCAGAACAGCCCGCTTCTGATCCAGGCGGATACCGGATACGATCCGGGCACCGGAATCATCGACGTGCGCTATCAGGTCGACTCCGATCCTATCCATTCCAGCTACCCTCTCGTGGTCGATTTCCACGTGGTCGGCTCAGACGGCCTGGAGCCGGGCGAGTGGATCGGCTCGGACAACTACCTCTCGTCAGACGCCGCCTCCCTGGTCGACTTCGCCTTCTTTCCGGAGGTACCCGTCAGCGCTGCCGACAAGATCGTGGCCATCGCCACGGACGCGGCCAACAACACCAGTGAGACCAGCAATGTCGTCGCCCTGCCGGAGCCAGGGCTGCCGACGACGCTTGCCACAGGATTGACCCTAGTGGCACTGGTAGCGCGCCGAAGGAGACGCGCGCTCGGAGCGACGTCCCGCTCGATGCGCTCGACTGAATCGGCGCTCCGCGTCATGGCCGATCGGTGGCCGTATCAGCTATACTCCGGCGCATGGAAACGCCGCTGACACGCCGCGAATTCGGAGCCGTCACCGCAGCGGGCCTTGCCGGCCTCGCGCTCGAACGCGGTGCCCAGGCCGCGCCCGAAGGCCCGGAGAGCCCCCCCGCGGCTCTTTCGTACGCGGGCGGCGCCGAGTCCCCGGTCGCCGTGCACGCCCTTCCCCGCGGCGCCGGCGACGAGGCAACCGTTGCTGCGGTGCGCAGCGCAGCACAGGCGGCCACGGACTTCTCCTGGCTCTCGCGGGGCGACACCGTCCTGCTCAAGCCCGCCTGCAACTCCGGCAATGCCTACCCCGCGACTACGGACCCGGTGGCGCTGCGCGCCATGATCGGATTGCTCAAGGAGAAGGGCGCCGGTCGCGTGATCGTGGCCGACATGTCGGGCGTCCAGTTCTTGCGCTTCTCCAAGGACGAGCTGAGCGGGAGCACGCGCGCGCTGATGGAGAGCGCCGGCATGGCGCGGCCCGTCATCGACGCGGGCGCCGAGATCCACGCCTTCGAGGAGGCCGGCTGGGACGGCTTCTTCGAGGCGACGCCCCAGTCCGGAGACTCGTGGAAGGGACCGCTGATGCTGCCGGCGGTGCTGCGAGAGGTCGACCACGTGATCCTGATGCCGCGCTGCTCACGGCATGTTCTCGCAGGCAGTACGCTGGCCCTCAAGGCCGCCGTCGGCTGGTGGCGACACGACTCCCGGCTCGAGTACCACCGCGACGCGGCCACCTTCTCAGAGAAGACGGCGGACGCAAGCTCCGTAGCCGAGATCCGGGACAAGCAGCGTCTGGTCCTCACCAGCGCCACGCGTGTACTGACGACCTTCGGACCCGACGACGGCCATGTCCTCGAGCCCGACCACGGCCTGGTCTTCGCCAGCGAAGATCTCGTCGCACACGACATGCTGTCGGCGGCCTGGCTGCTCGAGAGCCGCCGGGCGACGCCCTCGAAGCACAAGGACGGCGTCTTCGACGACCCGAACAATTCCGCCCTCTTCGTCAACCTGGCGAATCGGATGATCGTCCGCTGGCTGGGCGGTTTCGGCGAGATGCTCCGCAGCGAATCCCTCACCCGCTACGACCTGCAGACGGTCTGGGACGACCGCGTGCTGCGCCGCGCTTTCAAGATCTCCGGAGGCGTACCGCGAGTGCGCCTCGCCGACGGGAAGACCACGCTGCCGCGGCAGCTGCGCGACGACCTGCAGAGGGCGGTCAGCCTTCCCGGCTAGACTCCGTCCGTGTCGGGGACGAGGTCGAGCGGGGCAGTCGGCTCAGCCGTAGGTGGGTGCTTCGGCGACGCCCACGGTCATGCTCCAGGCTCCCGAACGAGACGGTCCCACGCGATCGGGACAGGGCTGCGTCGCGACCCCGCCGAGCCCCGGTCTCGAGTCAGGGGCGTCGCATTCGCCCCGTCCGCGTCCGTTGCAGGCAGAGCAGCACCAGGGCGCCCGAGGCCAGACCGAGCCCCGCGGCAGGCTCGGGCACGGTCACGATCGTGCCGTCGATGGAGATCACGAACGCGGTCTGCACTTCGAAACCAGGCGGGCCGAAGAACTGCATGACCCCGGTGATCTGCATGGTGTCTCCGAGATTGGCTGGCACGAAGGCGCCGGAGCTCCCCGTGGCCAGGAAGCTGCCACTCGACAGGGAGAAGTCGCTCTGGTTCGCGGTGGCGAACGCCTGCCCGCTCTCCAGGGTGAGGGTCCAGGTCGCGGACATGTCGACGTTCGAGCCGAAGGCGTCCCAGGTTCCATCGACATCGACGAAGGCCTCGACGCTCGTGTTGTCGTCGAAGAAGACGTCCCGCGTGCCGAAGCAGCCCAGCTCGATGACGCCATCGAGGTCGGCGTCCTGAGAGATCAGCACGCTCGACGTGATGGCAGCACCCTCCTGGAAAGGGGCCGTGCCCCCTGGAGAGCCGATCCAGGTGTCCTGACCTTGCGGCAGACAACCCGGCAACCCGAATGCGAGCCCGTTGCCGACGCCGCCCCATCGGACCCACTCCTGATCCGTGTGATCCTCGGCCTCGATGTCGTTGAGATTGCCGGTGGTCCATTCGATCTGGAGTGTGATGCTCGGCTTGAGCGGGTCGAGCGATAGGATCTGGACGCTGTTCGAGTAGGGCCAGAAGTTCACGAAGTTGTAGTCGATGGGAACCAACGTCTTCGATGTGAGGATGCCGCCGGGCAGAGGCTGGGGGAATCCGTTGAGCAGGAGCTCGTAGTCGCCCGTATCGAAGGCTGCGCTCGGCGTGATCTCGAAGCCCGAGAAGACGGGCGGGTCTCCCTGGCGGGCGTTTCCCGCGATGGCGGGGAAGAGCTGCTCCGCCAGGTCGAAGCCGAAGCTGGCGCCCTGCACGGAGTCCACCGTCACGCAGCCGCTCGACTGGCCGCAGTCGAGGCGCTCGTCGAGGTCGAGGCTGGAGCCGCCGTGGCCATCGATGTAGATGGCCAGCTCGGTGTCCGCATCGAGATTGCCGACGGCGGTCTGGATGGCCATGGTGAGATCGGCGGTCGTCCCACCGTCCAGCACCTGGATGTTGTGGGGATCTGCCGCCCAGACGTGGGCCAGCGCGTCCCTCATCTTGTCGACGTTGTTCGAGTGGCGGTCGTTCGTCTGGTTTCCGCCGAAGCAGATGCCTTCGTGCTTCGTCGCCTCGCCGCCAGACCACTGGATCATGTGTCCGCCGTTGCCGCTCGCGATCACGGGGTTCTCGTTGCCACGCCCGGCCGGCCCCTGCGCATCCAGGGCAGCTGCCAGCTGGAGGTCGTCGACCACGCGGTCAGTGGCGGCGCCCTGGTACATCGCGCCGGGCATTGTCGTCGTGGGGCTCGACTCCGTTCCGGCGAGGGCGTCCGTCCACGCGCTGCCGAGCTTCTTGGCGACCAACGCAGGATCGTTGACCGTGGCGTCCGACCAGCCCCAGGCACAGGCGTTCGGCTCGGACGCTGCGCCCGCTACCCAGGGGATCCCGGCGCAGCTGCCGCCCGGACCGAACACACGTTCCACATCGTCGAGCAGGCCGCCACCGAAGCACGAGTTGACCATCAGCTTCAGGTCGGCGGGTCCGGCGCCGCCATTCTCCTGGTGCTTGAGGATCTCGTTGCAGATGAGATTCGCGAAGACATCGTCGCGCATGGACTGCTGAGCGCCCGTGGAGATCCTCGAGTGCTCCCCGACGGCTTGCGTCGGTGCCGCAAGATCCTGGCCCCGGGTCAGATCAGGGCTGCCAACCAGGATGGCGAGGGAGAACATCAGTGCACGCATCGGCGCACCTCCATGTGGGCACGTGGTCGCAAGTCCTGCTCGATATTCTCATCGTCACGGCGCCGGGGCAATGCGATGCCGGCACACGAGCGTGTGACGATTCGATGTCGCGAGCGAGCGTGCCCGTGCGGGGCTCGAGACGGCACTGGCAATGGCTCCCCGCCACCGCGCCCTTGGTCCTGGCGCCGGGCCGCCTACGGCATCCGCACGGATGCGACCGCCAGGTCTTCGTCGCGCGTCCCACCGGGCGACGCCCCACGCCGCGCCCGCTGCAAGCCGAGGAATCGAGGACGCATCAGTCCGACCATCAACGGAATGAGGGTGATCGCTCCCAGGAAGCTGCCACTGACGGCAACGGCGGTCAGCAGTCCGAACTCCACGAGGGTCGGAATGCTGCTGGTGGAGAGCACGCCGAAGCCGAGCAGCACGCAACCGAAGTTGAAGAAGAGCGCACGTCCGGTCTCCGCATAGAGCGCATCCATGGCGACCTCGAGCTCGAGCTCCGCGTCGACGAGCAGAGCGCGGATCCGGTCGATCAGATGCACGGCGAAGTCGACACCGAGACCGATGGCGATGGCCGCGAACATCGACGTGGTGATCCCGAGCCAGAAACCCTGGCCGACCATGAAGGCATAGATGCCCAGCACGGCGATGGCCACGGGGAGCGCGGTCAGAAGACCGGCCGTCATCGAGCGGAAGAGCGCCGCACTGCAGGCCGTGATGGCGAGCAGGGCGACCACGACGCTCGCGAAGTGATTGCCAGGGACCGCCTGCATCCAGCGGTGATCCAGCTCGACGCGCCCGCTGACGGTGGCGGTCGCGCTGCTGCCCTCGAAGATCGTGCGCGCCAGCCGCTCGCTGGCCTCGACCACGGCAGCGGCCTCGCTGTGGCGCCCGGAGTCGAGCGCCACTCGCACGTTGGCGCGCCGGCGCTCGAAGTCGAGCACCTTGCCCAGATCCTCGCGATCGCCGCTCATCTCGTAGAGCAGCAGGAGCTGCGCGGCGCCCGCCCGATCCGCAGGCAGCACCGCCGCTTCGGGGCGATCTTCGGAGAAGGCGCGGTGCATGCGAACGAGGTAGTCGACGATGGACGTGCTCCCGCCGACGTGCGGAAGCGCCTCCACGTGCCGCTGGAGTGCCTCGATGCGACGCAGGACATCGGGATCGAGGAGCCCGTCCGGCCCATCGGCCTCGATCATCACGTCCAGGTAGTGGGTGCCATCCATGTGCTGGTTGATCAGCGTGTGGGCCCGGCGAATCTCGGTATCGGGTCGGAAGTAGCGGATGCGTTCGTAGTCGAGCTGGAGGCTGGCGATGGCGAGCGCACCCGATCCGGCCACCCCCGTGGCCGCGGCCAGCACGATGCGAGGATGGCGTCTCACGAGCCGCCCGAAGCGAACGAGCAGGCGCGCAGGAAGATCGTGGATCGGCTCGCCCCTCGCTTCGTCCGATTCGTGCGATTCGGCCGCTTCGGCGTCGTCTCGCCGCACGCCGAACATTCGAGCGCCCCGCGGCTTCAGCACCGCGAGGGCAGCCGGGACGACGAAGAGCGAGAGCAGCCAGGTCGCGCACACGCCGATGGCCGCGAAGACGCCGAAGGCCTGGAAGGGAGGCAGGTCCGTGCACAGAGCGAGGGAAAGGAAGCCGACCATGTCCGTGAGCGAGGTGATGGTCACGGGCCTCCACATCTCGCGCATCGTGTCGATCACCAGCTCCGACTGGGTGGCATCCGGCGTCCGCGCGTAGTGGGCGTAGTACTCGCCGAGGATGTGGATCCCGTCCGCGACACCGATGGCCACCAGGATCACCGGCATGGCGGTCGTGATCAGGTAGTAGGGGACGTCCGCTGCCGCCATGCTCCCGAGGGCGAGCGCTGCTCCCCCGATCACCACCAGGAGCGGCAGCAGCACGCTGCGCAGCGTGCGATAGGCGAGCGTGAGCGCCAACCCGATCCCGACCAGCACCAGCGGCAGCATCCGGCGGACGTCGGCGTCGATGTAGTGGCCGAGGTAGCCCTGCACGCCACCCTCTCCGGCGACGTGGATCTTCTCACCCGCCCGTCTCTCGGATCGGGCGGCCAGGGCGAGCGCCTGATCGTAGACGGCACCGGCATCCGAATCCGGCTCGAGCTCGGCGATGATCAGCGTCGCGGACGCGTCCCGAGCGACCACGCTGCCGACGTAGAGGGGAAAGTCCATGATGGCTCTGCCGATTGCCTGGGCCTCTTCGATGCTCTGGGGGACATCGTCGAGGAAGGGCACGACCTCGAGGCCGGTCGCGCCCGCCTTGATGTCGCTCTCGGTGGCGAGGCTCGTCAGCTTTGCGGTGTCGACGCCCGGAATCTCCGCGACCGCGTCCGTCAGCTCTGCCACCAGCGCCATCGTCTCGGGCGTGAACACGGTGCCCTGGTCAGCTGCGACCACGGAGATCACCAGAGGGTCCGAGAGTCCGAAGATCTCCCGAATCCGGTCACGTTGCTCGAGCGATGGATGCCCATGGGGCATGAATGCATCCGATCGCGTGTCCTTGACGATCCTCGGAAGCTGCGAGGCGGCCGCGAGCAGGACCAGCAGGGCCAAGGTCAGGATGACGCGAGGACGCAGCGTGACGGCGCGAAAGAGCGTTCCAGCGCGGTCGATCTCTCCTGCGCGGTTGCGTTGGGGGGGGCGGTTCCGATCGTGCATGGCCAATAGTCCTCGACATGCGAGTGCGATCCC
>CAZQMY010000287.1:0-7767 GCA_964594405.1 uncultured Spirochaetaceae bacterium
GGGGCTCGTCTGCCTGGGCGGCCAGTTCAACGACTTCCGCAAGCCGATCATCGTGCTGCTCACCGTACCCATCGCCTTCACCGGCGTAGCCATCGGCCTGCTCGTCGCTCGGGGCTACTACAGCTTCATGGCGCTCCTGGGCATCCTCAGCCTGATCGGCATCGTGGTCAACAACGCCATCGTGATGATCGAGCAGATCGAGATCGAGCGGCGCAGCGGTAGTCCGGCGCACGAGGCGATCATCACCGCCTGCCTGGCGCGCATGCGGCCGATCCTGATGACGACCCTGACGACGATCCTCGGCATGATGCCGCTGATCATCTCGCGCGATCCGCTCTTCTACGATCTCGCCGTCGCCATCGCCTTCGGTCTGGCCTTCGCCACGCTTCTGACACTGGGCCTCGCGCCAGTCCTCTACGCCGTGTTCATGCGTGTGCCGCTCCAGCGCGGCTGATCAACGAAGTCCCGCCCGCACCGCAGCCGCCAGCTCGAATACGTGATCGTCCCGAGCGCCCTCAGCCTCGAGGGCAGCCGCCAGCTCGAGCACGTACTCGGCGTTGCCACCCGAAGGCCCGTGGGATCTCAGCACCTGACGCGCCATGGCCTCGACGGGCGCGGGGCCGAGGAAGTTCACGTTGGCCTGCGTGGCAATGTAGACCGAGGCAGTGACCTCCAGTGGCCTTCCCCTCTCGAAGCGCACGGGCATGCGGAGACGATCGAAGCCCGCCCGCTCGCGATGATCGAGCTGCGCGATCACCCGATCGCGATCGTGATCCGCCACCCGATAGGCGAGGCCCCAGCACTGCTCGCCGGGCGCCTCGATCAGCGTCACGACCCGCCCGGGCGCCTCGGGTACGCCGCGATGATCGGGGGAGCCCTGCCAGAAGCGCCGGGCATAGCCATCCAGGGTGCAGGGCCAGCGCTCGGCGAAGGGAAACGCCGGGCGCCAGACGAGAGAGCCGTAGCCGAAGATCCAGAGCGGCTCGGCGCGATCCTCCACGCTCTCCGCTCGCCGCCTCAGCCTTCGCCCGCGCCGTCGCCGTCGCCGGGCGCGCAGGCTCCGCCCTCGACGGCGCGGAGCTCGGCCTCGCCGAATTGTCGCCCACCGCGCCGGGCCATCTCGCGATACACGCCGCAGCGCTCTTCGAGGTTCGCGAAGCGCGGATCAACCGCGACGCTCTCGATCACCGAGCGCGTCGTCACACCTTCCTCCGCCATCCGCACACCGCCATCCTCGGGCACGTCGAAGACGAGCATCTCCGGGCTGGCTCCATCCTTCCCGCCCCACGGGCTCCACTCCGGGGCGTCCCCCGAGCGCCCGCGACCCGGATCACCGGTGCGCGCGAACTCCGTCCAATAGGACATCATCGTCCGCGACAACGCGAGATCCTGCTCGGCGCGCTGGTCGTCGAAGATGAACCCGGTGGCGGCCCCGAGCGAGAGCCAGCCGAAGACGAAGGGGATCTCGAAGGCGTGTGCAGCACCGAGCATCCGTCCCAGGTCCATCCACAGCAGGTCCGGCTCGTCGTCCCAATCGAATCGATAGGCGAAGACGCTCGGCCCCTGGGCGGCCCGCATCGCGAGCGCCGGCTCGTCCACGCCCCGGGCCTTCCAGAGCCGTGTCATCACATCGGCGTGCGCGTCGTAGAGCCGGGGGTTGCGAAGGCGGATCGGCAGGAGTCCCAGTCTCGAGACGTAATCCGATCCGAAGAGCATGAAGAGCTTCACCTCGTCGCGATTGGTCCCGAGCACGGTCGGCACCTGGTTGTAGCGCCCCTCGGCGAGCGCCTGCATGGGCGGGGTCGATGGCAGGACGTGGCCGTCCGCGAAGACCTTGGGCAGGTCGTACATCCCGCCGAAGCCCGCCCCCCTGTAAGGCGCGAGGACGGCCTCGACGTCCAGCCCCCGCATGAAGGCTGCCTGCTCGCCGGTGCTCATGGCCTCGGCGACGGCGAGCGCCGCCGCGCGATCATCGGCTCGACCCGCGCGGATGAGCCACTCGAGGAAGATCTCGCCCGAGCTCTTCGCATGCCCGCCCGGTGTCTGATCGACGAGATTCGAGGCCATGTGGGGAGGCGTCGTCCCGACACTGCCGCTCTGGACGATGGCCCGATGGAAGAGGCCTCTGGCCATGGGCGAGAGGATCATGGTGAACGTATTGGATCCTCCCGCAGACTCCCCGAAGACCGTGACGCGATCCGGGTCGCCGCCGAAGGCCGAGATGTTGCGCTGCACGAAGCGCAGCGCCTCCACCAGATCCAGCGTGCCGAAGTTCCCGGAGTCGTCGAGGGGATCGCCCGTGTGGAGGGCCGCGTGATCGAGCCACCCGAAGACGCCCATGCGATACTGGACCGTGACGACGACGACCCCGAACTCGCGGGCGAGCAGACTGCCGTCATAGGGCACGGCGTCGCCCACCGTGTTGCCCCCACCGTGGATCCAGAGCATGACCGGCCAGCGATCGGCGCCCCGAGGTACATCCGAGGCCTCGCGAATCGGCGCGTAGACGTTGAGATAGAGGCAGTCCTCGCTTCCGGTGGGCTCGCCGCCCGAAGCGCCATCGCTTCCGCCCTGCGGCCCGGCGAACTGCGGGCAGGCGGGTCCGAACTCGAGTGCCTCGCGGGTGTCGCGCCATGGCTTCGCCGGACGCGGCGCGCGCCAGCGCAGCGCTCCGATGGGCGGCTCGGCGAAGGGGAGCCCGACCCAGGCGTGCGCACCATCGGCCGTTCGAGCGCCGACCACGTCACCCATCGGCAGCGAGCGCCGGCTGCTCGGGTCCGCCTGCGGAGCGTCCGGGCTCTCGCCTGCAGCACAGCCGATCGAGAGTGCGAGGAGCACGAGCCATTCCGGCGCGCGGGCGAAGAACGCCCGCCGGCGCGGCTTCACGCCGCTGGCGATCCCTCCCCCTGCGCTGCCGCACCCAGGGGCCGCCGCCGCAACGAGCTCCATATCCGATCCTCCCTCCACTGCAGTCGCGCGCTCGCCGTCGCGAACGACGCGAGTATAGGCTCCCGGGGCACGTTCATGCGCGCTTTACTATCGTGCCGCCATGAGCTCCGGTGACTCGGCACCGTCGCCCGACAAGCCCCGACGGAGGCGCCGCGCCGCCGCGCAGGCCAAGGACGAGATCCTCGCGGCCGCGGAGGAACGCCTGATCCGGGATGGCCCGGACGGCCTTCGTCTGCAGACCATCGCCGCAGACCTCGGCATCTCCCACTCCGCCATCCTGCACCACTTCGGATCGCGGGATGCGCTGCTGCAGGCGCTCTCCGCGCATGCGCTGCAGGCACTCAATCGCGAGATCGTCGAGCAGCTCCGTGGGCAGGCGAGTGACGAGGACGAGACCGCGGACCTCTTCGAGCGCATCTTCTCCACCCTCGGCGACCGCGGCCACGCAAAGCTGCTCGCCTGGCGACTCCTCTCGGGACGCGACAGCGCAGGGCCGCCCGAGGGCGGCACGCTGGCGGAGGTCACCCGCGTCCTGCACGAGCGTCGCGTCGAGTCGGCTCGGGAGCACGGCCTCCCACCGCCGACCGAGCGCGACTCGCAGTTCTCGGTACTGCTCATCGCCCTCGCGCTCTTCGGTGACGGACTCGCGGGCGAGCAGCTGGCCGCGAACGTGGGCCTCGCCCCGGACGCCGCGCGCCGGGCCGACTTCCGGCGTTGGCTGAGCGATCGGATCATCACCAATCTCTTTCCGGCCGCGGGCTCGGGCTCGGGCTCGGGCTAGGGTCGCTGGCGCGCACGTGAAAGGCGACGCGCTCGGTGTGCACCGCCGGCGCGCCGGCGCCGCGCCGGATGACGGCGCGCACCTCGTGCCGTCCTGGCGCCAGAGGCCAGCGCCAGCGCGTGGGCCCGCTGCGCACCAGCGCGCGCGGCACGCGATCCACCCACCACTCGACGACCGCACCCTGCGGATCGCGGCCGAGCTCGAAATCCAGCGCCTCGAGGTCATCGGGAATCCGAGGATCCATGGCGAGGTGCAGGCCCGACGTCGGCTGGAGGAGTGACGGGGCCTCGGCCGGGGGGGCGCTCTCGCGGACCGCCGGTCGAGGAGCATGTTGCGCACACACGTGCCGTGGCACGTTGGCGGACCGGAAGAGCTCGTCGATGGCCGGACACGAGGTGCCGGCACGCGCCCCGCTCACCGCACAGATCGAGACCGAGCGCAGGCGGGGCGAGCTGGACAGCGGCCCGGCGGGCCGTCGGACATGCAGCCGCGAAGCGAGGGCACGCAGCAGCGGGGCGGGCCCGGTGCTCCCGGTGACGTCGCGCATGGGCCGACCCTCGAGATCACCCACCCAGACGCCGATCACGAAGCGGTCGGTGTAGCCCACCGCCCAGGCGTCGCGATGATCGTTGCTCGTGCCCGTCTTGACCGCCGCGGGCATGGGCAGCGCGAGCGGCCCGCCCCGCCCGAACTCGAGGGCGCGCGACCCGTCGTCGGCGAGCACGTCGCTGAGCAGGCTCGCGACCTCCGCATCGAAGTGTCGTCTCGGCTCTCCCCGCGGCTCGTCCTTCGAGAGCCGCGGAGCGCGATCGACACCGCCGCGGGCCAGCGTCGCATATGCGCGCACCAGCGACTCGAGCGTCACCTCGCCGTTGCCGAGGGCCAGCCCGGCGCCGTAGTGCGAGGCCGGCTCTGTCAGCCGCTCGAAGCCAAGCGCGCGCAGCCGCCTCAGCATCAGCCCCTCTTCCAGCGTCTCCATGACGCGCACGGCGGGGACGTTCAGCGAGTTCGCGAGCGCTTGGCGAAGCCGGATCGGACCGTAATGGCGACCGCTGTAGTTGCGATAGCGATGGAGGCCGGCCCCCACCGGACTGGCCATGGGCGCATCCTCGATCAGCGTGGCGGTCGTCGCACCCCGCTCGAGCGCGAGACCGTAGACGAAGGGCTTGAGCGTGCTGCCCGGCTGGCGCGGTACCCGTACGGCATCGACGGCGCTGCCGTCGCTCGCGTTGGCCCACACGAGCACCTCATCGCTGTGGTGATCGAGTACGAGTGCAGCGATATGGGTCGCACCGAGGGGCTCGAGACGAAGCAGCGTCGCGTCGGCGAGCCTCGCCGCCTCGCGCTGCAACCCCGCATCGAGGGTCGTGTGCAGGGGTCCCGAGCCCAGCGCCCGGGCGCGGACCGCGCGAATGAAGCCGGGCGCCTCGACCACCAGACCCACCGTACCGAGGATCAGAGGTCCATCGCTCACGTCGGCGGCGATTCGCGCGGCGTCGCCACCCTGTCGCCGAAGCTGATCGGCCAGGCGCGCCATTGCCCCACGAAGCGCGGCGCGAGCAGCCGCATCCTTCCCGCGCGGATCGAGCCTGGACGGGCTCCGGATCAGGACGGCCAGGGCCAGCATCTCGGCCTCGGAGAGGGTCTCCAGGTCGCGTCCGAAGAGATCGTGAGCGGCCTGCGAGACGCCGCGACGTTGCCGCGCGTAGGGCACCTGATTCAGATAGAAGGCCAGGATCTCGGCCTTGCCGAAGCGCGCCTCCAGGCGCCGGGCATCGACGCCCTCGAGCCAACGCGAGAAGACGGTGCGCGGCCTCGGGTGGAGCATGCGGATCACCTGCTCGCTGATCGTGCTCGCTCCGCGCACCACCCGCCCGGCGCGGAGGTTCTGCGCGACGGCGGCCCCCCGCGCGCGCCAGTCCACGCCGCCGTGCTCGAAGAAGCGTCGGTCCTCCGCTCGCACGACGGCGTCGCGGAGCAGCGGCGGGATCTCGTGCAGCGCACGCACCTGATCGTAGTTCCAGCCGTTGGCGTAGCTCAGCGCCAGTGGCTCACCCCATCGATCGAGCACGCGCGATCGCCCTGGAGCACCGGGCGCGTGATCGAGGCGCGGCGGGAGCGGTGCGAGGTTGCCGATCGTAGCGGGGACGAGGCCGAGGACGCCGACGAGGAGGAGCGCAGCGACCGTCGACGCCACCGGACGCGCGATTGCCCACCCGCGGGCGAGCCGCTGGCCGCTCATGGCGCCGGCTCGATCTCGATCTGCAGGGGCAGGCCACGCCCGCGGATGTCCGGATGGTACATCTCCTCGGCGTGGGTCGGTCGAGCGAGGAACGCTCCGCTCGCGATCGCCTGCGCGACATAGCTCAGCCGATGGCTGCCCTTTCCGACGTACTCGCCATAGAACCGGACGGCCGAGTGCTTCAGCTCGCGATGGTAGAAGCCGAAGTGGCCTCCGAATTCCTCCCACCGGCCCAGGCCCTCCCGGCCGGCATCGACATCGACACCGCTGCTGGTGGCCAGCTCGCGATTCACCGGCTCGAATCCACCGGGCACCGGATCGTCCACCACGACGAAGTTGCGGGCGGCGGGCAGGGAGACGAAGATCTCGACGCGCACCAGATCGCCGACCCGGACGCGGGCCGGCGACTCGAGAGCGACCCATTCGTCGTTCCGGCGCACGCTGTAGACCCGGCGCACGTCCATGCCGGCGTTCAGGGGCTCGGTGGGCACTGCGCGCGGCGCATGGAAGAGCCGCGCCGCGTAGTAGAGCCGTCCTCGTCCTTCCTTCTCGAGCTCCAGGGTGGCCTCGCTGCCGGGGTCGCCCGGCCGGATCGGCCGCTCGAGGGTGGCCGCCGCGGCCTTCACCCCAGCGAAGCGCGCCTCGCCCATCGGCTCGCCATCGAGCGCCGCGCGGAGCGTGAAGTCCGGCCTTTCCGCCTCGAAGGCCCGCGCGTACTCGATCAGGGCGCGCGTGCAGAAGAGGTTCGATTGCGTGTTCTCCCAGTGGTCGCGCCGACCTCGCGTCTCGACCACGGTCCGTACCAGGCGCGGCGCCAGGTGCCCGATGCCCTCCGCCCGCTCGCCGCGCAGGCCGGCGATGGCGGCGAGCACTGCGCACTGGCTGCGCTC
Source organism: uncultured Spirochaetaceae bacterium (assembly GCA_964594405.1). Taxonomy (GTDB): domain Bacteria; phylum Myxococcota_A; class UBA9160; order UBA9160; family UBA4427; genus CAZQMY01. The sequence continues at coordinate 6,863 of CAZQMY010000287.1, forward strand.
GTCGCTGTAGAGGATCCGCGCGAAGTCGCGATCGTGATCCTCCTCGAAGACCACCTTCCCGCCGCTCTGCACCGCATGGGAGAGGATCGCCTCGCGCAGGGACGCGGCGACCTCCTCCTGGCCCTCGAGCGACTCTGCCGCCTTCAGCAGCATCGCCTTGCCGAAGAGGCTCAGCTCCGAGACGTGCGATCGCTGCCGCTCGAGCTCGGCGGGATCGAGGCCGCCTCGCTCGGCCAGGGCGGCCAACGCGACCGCCCTCACCGTCGCCTTCATGCGGTCGGTATAGAACCCGGGGAAGGCATCCCTCGCCAACAGCGCCGCCAGGTAGCCATCGAGCGCCTCGCTCACCTGTACGGGCGGGTCGTACCCCTCGGCTCGCAGCCACCCGAAGGCCAGCGCCGTGAACGCAGAGAGGTAGGGGCTGACCCTGGCATCGCTGGGCTCGAAGTAGGTCATGCCGCCGTTCGGGGCCTGGTACTCCGCCGACTGGATCAGCGTCTTCGGCACGAGCTCGGTGTGATCCGGCCAGCGCAGATCCTCGGAGAGCCAGGGACGCAACGCATCGAAGTGCGCCGCCATCACCGCCTTCCCGAGCTTCTGCTCCCAGCATGAATAGGGATAGCCCTCCATGTAGCGAAAGGCTCCGTCGAGCTGGCCGATCACGCTGGTGCTGGCCACCAGCGAGAGCCGACCGCGGTCGTCGAAGATCTCGTCCGGGAAGTGGATCGGCAGCCGATGCTCATCCTCGACGAATGTACCGTGGAGCGCCGAGACCTCGGCTACGGTGCGCGCGTGCACGGGGACGCTCACCTGGAGTCGAGCGGCATCCACCTCGTCCCGGGCAACCGCGGCGAAGTGGAGTGCGCCGGGCGCCCGGACCTCGACCGGCATCGTCACCGGGACGC
>CAZQMY010000288.1:0-7721 GCA_964594405.1 uncultured Spirochaetaceae bacterium
GGACGTCGTGCTCGGTCCCGGGTGGCCGGGCATCCTGCTGCACGAAGCCATCGGGCACGGCCTCGAAGGCGACTTCAATCGCAAGAAGACCTCCGCCTTCGCGGATCGGCTGGGCCAGCGCGTGGCGGCCGACGGTGTCACGGTGGTCGACGACGGGACCCTGCCCGGCCGCCGCGGCTCCATCAACGTCGATGACGAGGGCACGCCCAGCCGACGCAACGTGCTGATCGATAACGGCGTCCTGGTGGGCTATCTGCACGATCGGCTCAACGCCCGCCTCATGGGCCACGAGCCCACCGGCAACGGCCGCCGGGAGAGCTACGCCCACATGCCCATGCCGCGCATGACCAATACCTTCATGCTGGCCGGCGAGGACGATCCCGAGGAGATCCTGCGCTCGGTGAAGAGCGGCCTGTACGCCGTCTCGTTCGGTGGCGGGCAGGTCGACATCACCAGCGGCAAGTTCGTCTTCAGCGCCAGCGAGGCCTATCGCATCGAAGATGGACGCATCGGCGCTCCCGTGAAGGGCGCAACGCTGATCGGCAACGGGCCGGACGTCCTCACCCGCGTCAGCCGCATCGGACACGACCTGGCCATCGACAACGGCGTGGGGACCTGCGGCAAGGACGGCCAGGGGGTTCCGGTGGGCGTGGGCCTGCCGACGATCCGGGTGGACGCGCTGACCGTGGGAGGAACCAGCGGATGAGCAGCTCCGAGGCAGTGACTCGATCGGCGGACGACGCGGGCGCGGCCCGGCGCGAGGCGGTGATCGCGCAAGCGCTGCGCGGCGCATTGGAGGCGGGCGCGGCGCAGGCCGACGCCGTCCTCGTAGAGAGTGACTCGCACGAAGCTCGCGTGCGCGGCGAGCAGATCGAGTTCGTGAAGCAGGCCAACGAGCGCGGCCTGGGGATCCGGGCGCTCGTGCAGGGGGACGGCGGTCTGTGCACGGCCACCACCTCCACGTCGGACCTCTCGCCCGATGCGGTGACGCGCATGGCCCGCGAGACGGTCGCGCTGGCCCGGGCCACCGCCCCCGACCCCCACGCCGGTCTGCCCGAGGAGGGATTCGCCGAGACGATCCCGGATCTCGATCTGCTCGACCCCGCCGATCGCGGGGTGGACGTCGAGACCCGCATCGAAGAGGCCCGCCGCGCCGAGGCGGCCGCTCGAGGCCTCGACCCGCGCATCGACAACAGCGAGGGCAGCCAGGCCGGCAGCGGCTTCTCCCAGATCGCCTATGGAAACAGCCGGGGCTTCATGGGCGCCTACGCGTCCGCGTCGCACTCTCTCTTCTGCGAGCCCCTCGCCCGCGAAGGCGAGGTCATGCAGCGCGACTACTGGATCACGGTGGGCCATCGACTGGCCGACCTCGAGGACGGGGCGAGCGTGGGCCGGAAGGCGGGCGAGCGCGCCCTTCGGCGACTGGGTGCCAAGCGCGTCGCCACCTGCGAGGTGCCCGTGATCTTCGATCCCTTCACCGCCCCGAGCCTGCTGGGCCAGCTCGTGGGCTGCCTCTCGGGCTACTCGATCTACCGGGAGTCGAGCTTCCTGGCCGGCCGCCTGGGCGACACGATCGCCAGTCCCGAGCTCACCGTGATCGACGACGGTCGGATGCCCGGCGGCCTCGGGAGCAAGCCCTTCGATGGCGAGGGGCTGCCGACGCGCCGCAATGTGATCGTCCAGGACGGCGTGCTGCAGACCTGGCTGATGGACAGCTACAGCGCCCGCAAGCTCGGCCTCTCGTCCACGGGCAATGCCTCGCGCGGGCTGGGGGGCGGCCCCGGCGTCGGGACAACCAACCTCTGGATCGAGCCGAGCACGTCGCCCGGACGAAGCCTCGACGAGATCATCGCGGAGACCGAGAAGGGGCTGCGCGTCACCGAGCGTCCGGTGCGCCGTCCCGATGCGACGCTGGCGGAGACCGAGTAGGGGTGGCTCGTCACCGAGAGGATCGGCATGGGCTTCAACCCGACTACGGGAGACTACTCACGCGGTGCAGCAGGCCTCTGGATCGAGGGCGGCGAGATCCGCCACGCCGTCGAGGAGATCACCATCGCGAGCAACCTCGGCACGATGCTCGAGAGCATCGACCGCGTGGGCTCCGAGCTGGTCTGGCGCGGCCGAACGGCCTCGCCGCCTCTGCGCGTGGCCCGCATGACCGTGGCGGGCGAGTAGCCCCGGGGCCGCGAGCGGCCGAGCCGGGCGAAGCCCCGAGCCCTGTGGCAGAGTCGCACGAGGCGCTCGAGCCGAAGGCGGGCGCGACCCTGGGGAGGCTGCGATGTGTGATCGACACGGCGACGGCGCGGACGAGGCGGGCCAGCCGGCCGCGCCACAGCTGATTCTGGGCATGACCCTCCCCGACGTGGACGCGTGGAGCGATCGGGTGACGGTGGCCCTCGGCCAGAATCCCAGCGCCTTCACGGGGCCCGGCACGAATACCTACCTCGTTGGGACGGGAGAGGAGCGCATCCTGCTCGACACCGGAGACCGCGTGCCCGACTACCTCCCGATCCTCGAGCAGGCCATGTCGCGCGTCGGCTGTCGCGCCATCCAGGAGATCGTCCTCACCCACGGCCACCCGGACCACATCGGGGGCTGCGAGCAGATCATCGGCCGCTTCGGGCCGCTCCGGGTGAGCAAGATGGCGTGGCCCGAGGTCGACGTGGACTATTCCTTCGCGATCACACCGGTCACTGATGGCTGTGTCTTCGAGACCGAGGGCGCGACGCTGCGCGGTCACCACACTCCGGGTCACGCCCCCGATCACCTCTGCTTCACCCTGGAGGAGGAGAACGCGATCTTCACCGGCGACAACGTGCTCGGTGTGGGGACCACCGTGATCCCCGCCGGCTCCGGTGATCTCGGCGACTACATGGCCTCGCTGGACCGGCTGCTCGACGAAGCGCCCGACCGGCTCTATCCCGCGCATGGGCCGGTCATCGAGGATGGCGTGGCGAAGCTCGAGGCGTACATCGCGCACCGAAGAGAGCGCGAGGAGCAGATCCTGGCGGCCATCGAGCAGGGCGCCGCGGAGATCGTGGCGATGGTCGAGATCATCTATGCCGCATATCCGAAGGGCCTGCACGCCGCCGCCGCCAGCAGCGTCGGTGCGCATCTGCTCAAGCTCGAGGCCGAGGGGCGGGTGCGCCGCGAGGGTCCGGAGAGCGCCGCTGCCAGCAGCGTGCGCTGGATGCTCGCTTAGGCCGGGTCGCGCAGATGCGAGGCCCCGAGACCGAGGACTACGAGCTCCTGCGCATCGAGCGCGATGGTCACGTCGCCACCCTCACGCTGGATCGCGCCGACCGATTGAACGCGCTGAGCACGAAGCTGATGCGCGAGATCACCCACGCAGCGATGGCCTTCGCCGACGATGTCGAGACCCGGGTCGTGATCTTCACGGGCGCCGGCCGTCACTTCTGCGCGGGCATGGACCTGTCCGATCGCCCGGGTTCGGACGACGTGCCGGAGTCGCGGCTGGGTCTGCGCCGCTCGATGCGCCACGGCCCGGAGATGGTGCGTGCCATCTTCGAGATGAACCAGATCACCATCGCGGCGATCAATGGCGCGGCGGTGGGCGGGGGCGCGTGCATCGCGACGGCGTGCGACTTCCGCGTGGGCGCCCACGACTCGTCCGTCGGCTATCCCGAGATCAATCTCGGCATGAATCTGCAGTGGATCGCCCTGCCCCTCTGTGTCCATCTGATCGGCCCAGCGCGCGCCAAGCGGATGATCGCCCTCGGCCGCAAGGAGACCGCGCAGACGCTGCTCCATTGGGGGCTCTACGACGAGGTTGCGCCCGAGGGCGAGCTGATGACGCGCGCCCGCGCCCTCGCCGAGGACTACGCGGCCCAGCCGCCCATGGCCGCTCAGATGATCAAGCAGAGCGTGAACGCGGTGGTCTCGGCCCTGGATCGATCCATCATGCACATGGACCACGACCAGTATCAGCTCGCCACCACCACCGACGACTTCCGCGAGGGCGTCAAGGCCTTCTTCGAGAAGCGCCCGGGCCGCTTCACCGGCGATTGACCCGGCCTCGTGCCCGCCCTTCGCCGGAGGCCCCGCTGGCCGCCTCAAGCCGGCGGCGACCCCGCCGATGCCATCAAGACTGCACCGGCGCCGCGCCCGCAGGCGGCGGCCTCCCGTGCGGCCCGGGAGGGGAGGACCGATGCGCAACCCGCTGCGAGATCGACAGAAGAAGCAGGGCAAGAGCAAGGGCGAGGAGGGCTACGGCGAGGGCGAGGCCAGCATCGAGTTCGGCGACGACGTGCTCCTGGACGAGGAGGAGATGGTCGCGCGACTCCTCGCCTGCCTCGAAGCGCCCGACTACCGCCCCCCCACCCTGCCCTCCGTAGCGGTCGATCTGATGAGCCTCTCCCAGCAGCCCGAGGTGGAGTTCGAGGATGTGGTCGGTCTCCTCGAGCAGGACAGCCTGATCGCGGGCCGCGTGCTCAAGCTGGTCCAGTCGCCGATCTACTCGGGCGCCAACAAGCTCGTCTCACTCCAGGATGCGCTCGTCCGCCTCGGCCTTCGCACGCTCCGCGACACGGTGATGGAGATCGCGATGAACCTGAAGGTCTTCAAGTCCCCGGACTACGCAGACACCATGGAGCTCATCCGCCGCCACAGCACGATGACCGCGCACCTCTCGAAGGTCGTCTGCAAATACACCGCCATCGAGGGCGAGTATGCCTTCATGGCCGGGCTCCTCCACGACGTGGGCATCGCGGGCACCCTGCTCGCGCTCTCCGATCGCAAGGGCAATCGCGTGTCGCCGCCGGACCTGATCGCCATCTGGCCCGCCGTCGATCGCGTCCATCAGAGGGCTGCCGAGCTGATGGCCGAGCACTGGCAGCTGCCGCCCGAAATCAAGATGGTGGTGGGCTCGCACCACCAGGTGGTGCTGCAGGGCTTCGCCCATCCGCTCTCGGCCACGGTCTGCCTCGCCAACGAGCTCGCCCACGAGATCGGCTTCGGCGTGATCCCGAAGGCCGACGCGGAGGTCAAGGAGATGAACGAGCTCGAGCGGGATTGCGTGCGCAGCCATACCGGCGTGGACCGAAGCAGCCCGAAGACCATCGAGCACTCACGAGAGGCCCTGCAGCTCAGCGAGTCGCAGATCGAGCTCATTCGCGCCGACGCCGAGGAGCTGGCCCGCAACTTCAGCTGAGGCGGGCGCTTGACGGGAGGGCCGCGATCTCGGTATCCCCCAGTCCATGCCCAGCCCGCCCGATGCAGACGACACCCCGGACGTGATCCTCGCCAGCGCATCACCCCGCCGCCGAGCGCTGCTCGAGGCCGCGGGCGTCGCGTTCCGCGTGCAGCCAGCGAACATCCCGGAGGAGCGAAGGGCCGGCGAGGCACCACACGCCTTCGCCGAGCGCCTCGCTCGGGAGAAGGCGCTGGCCGTCGCCGGCCTGCACGCGACGCGCGAGGGCGTGCGGGTGCTGGGCTCGGATACCGTGGTGGCGCTGGGCAACGAGGTCTTCGGCAAGCCCAGGGACGAAGACGATGCCCGGCGCATGGTCGCGGCCCTGACCGGGCGCACGCACGAGGTGATCACAGCCATCGCCGTCGCGCAGGCAGGGAGCCTGGAGGTGCGCAGCGCCGTGGTCCGTTCGAGGGTGCGGATGCGCGCGGCGGCGGCCGAGGAGATCGAGGACTATGTCCGTGTGGGTGAGTCCATGGACAAGGCCGGCGCCTACGCGCTCCAGGGCGAGGCGGGCCGGCGCTTCGTCGAGTACGTGGACGGCAGCGCGAGCAGTGTGATCGGGCTTCCGCTGGCGGAGACGCTCAGCCTCCTGGGCGAGCCGCTCCCCGATGATCTCGACGCTCGACTCGGACCGCTCGAGAGCCTCGACCGATGACCGAGTCTCCCCGGGCCCTAGCGGCCGACGAGATCGAGGCGGCCGCCGCGCGGCTGAGCGACATCCGTTCGCGGATGGGCGCGGCCTGCGCGCGGGCCGGCCGTGATCCCGCCGAGGTGCTGCTGGTGGGAGCCAGCAAGCGTCAGCCACTCGCTCGGCTCGCGGCCACACTGGTGGCGGCGGCGGACGAGCCCCTGCCCGGCGGCCTGGAGTTCGGCGAGAACTACGTCCAGGAGGCGCGCGACAAGCGCGAAGGGCTCGCCGCCTGGCTGACCGAGCAGCCGAAGCCGCCCGCCCTGCCCCGCCTGCGTCTGATCGGCAATCTCCAGCGCAACAAGGCGAAGCTCGCCACCGAGGTCTTCTCCGCCGTGGATACCGTCGATCGCCCTGCCCTGGCCGAGGCCCTGTCCCGTCGCGCCATCGGCCAGCACGCGATCCTGCCGATCTGCATCCAGGTCAATCTCTCGGGCGAAGCGCAGAAGTCCGGCTGTCTCGAGGATGCGCTGCCCGAGCTCGTGGACGCCTGTGCGCCACTCGAGGGCATCGTGCTGCGCGGCCTGATGACCGTCCCGGCAGCGACCCCGGATCCCGAAAGCGCCCGTCCCACCTTTGCGCGACTGCGAAGCTTGCGCGATACCCTCTGCGACGCGCCGGGCGCAGAGCAGCTCGTCGATCTGTCCATGGGCATGTCGGGCGACTTCGAGGTGGCCATCGAAGAGGGGGCCACCATCATCCGAGTCGGTACGGCGCTCTTCGGCGAGCGACCAGCAGCGCGCGGGTGACCAAGCGGGCCGCGACGACGGTGGAGACGATCGCCTCAGGCTCCTGCCCAGAGGACGACGCCACGTGAAAGGATCGGGATGATCGACGAGCTCTCGGGCAAGCGGATCGGCTTCATCGGCTGCGGCGCGATGGCACGCGCTCTGGCGGGCGGGCTCCGCGAGGCCGGCGTCGCGGACAGCGCCATGCGGGCGGCCGACCTCGACGCCGCCCAGCGACGCAGCTTCAGCGATGCGCTCGGCATCAAGACCACCGAGGGGAACATCGCCGTCGTCGAAGAGAGCGAAGTCGTGCTGCTCTGCGTGAAGCCGGCCGCCGTGGGCGCGGTCCTCGCAGGCCTGCAAGACGCCGGATCCGCCGATCTGACGAGCCCCCTGTGGATCTCCATCGCCGCCGGGATCACCCTGCGAAGCCTCGAGAGCGCCCTGCCCGCCGGCGCACGCGTGATCCGCACCATGCCGAACACCCCCGCGCTGGTGGGTGAAGGCGCAACGGCGCTGTGCGCTGGTGCGGGCGCGACCGACGCAGATGCTGCAACCGCCCGCGCCATCTTCGAGGCGGTGGGGATCACGTGGGACGCCCCGTCGGAGTCGCTGCTCGACGCCGTCACCGGTCTTGCCGGGAGCGGACCCGCCTACGTCTTCCTCATTCTCGAGGCGCTCGGCGACGCGGGCGTCCGCCAGGGCCTGCCGAGAGAAGCCGCCCATCGCCTCGCCTGCCAGACGGTGCTCGGCGCTGCGCGCCTGGCGCAGCTCTCCGATCTCCATCCGGCAGCGCTCAAGGATCAGGTGACCTCACCGGGTGGCACGACGATCGCCGGTCTCCAGGCCCTCGAGGACGGAGGCGTTCGTGCAGCGCTCTACGCCGCCGTCTCGGCCGCAACGGCACGATCCAAGGCGCTCGCCGGCGACTAGCGCCCCAGAGGGCCGACCACCGGCGCTCGCTGCGCACCCATGAAGCGCAGCTGCGTCGGCGCTGCTAAAGCGTGATGGCCATCCTGCCGATCCTCCAGCCGTACTTCCCCGATTCAGCGCCCCGGAGGAACCATCCATGCGCATGACGCCGCTGGAGCTC